>JBGAIK010000231.1:0-7801 GCA_044225615.1 Acetobacteraceae bacterium
GCGAGTATATCGTCGTCGAGAACCGGTTCCGGATGGCGATGCACAGTTTCCTGCACGTCGACGATGTGAAGATCTCGGAAGAAAAGCTGCGGCAGCAATTCGGCCGGCGGATGCGCTTCCTCCGCGACAAGCTGCTCGCCGACATGCGAGAAGCCGCGAAGATCTTCGTCTATCAATACCCGAGCCCGCTCGATGACACCACGATGGCGCGGCTGGTTGCTGCCGTCCGTGCCTATGGTCCGAGCACCGTCCTGTTCGTGACCGACAAGCGCGCCGACCTTCCGGTTGGCCATGTCGAGCTGGTGCGTCCGGGCTGGATGACCGGCACCGTCGACCGTCTGGTGCGCGACGAGGGGTGGCAGGCGATTTCGATGCAGGCCTGGCTTACGCTTTGCCGCAACGCCGCTTCGTTGCGGGATGCAACGCCGGCCTGACGGGGCCGCAGGTCAGGCCAAGGCGTCGACGTATTCGGTGCGGTGGAAGGCGCCCGCGGCTGGCCGCTGGGCGCGGCGGGCGGCGGTGGACGCCGCATCGACCGCGCCTTCGCGGATGATCACGCCGTAGTGGCGGGAGGCGGCCTCGACGCTGACGAAGCCGTCGGCGACGTCGCGCAGCACGTCCTCGGCCGGGCGGTCGTAGGGGTGGCCATGGCCGCCGCCGCCGCCGGTCTCGATGCGCAGGATGTCGCCGCGCCGCACCACATTGCCGTCGCTGAGCGGCTTGAGCACGCGCTCGTCCGGGCGGCCGGGATTGACCACGGCGCGGCCGACGCCGCCGGCGAGGCCGCCGGCCACGCCCCAGGGCGGGTTGGTCACGCTGTCGATGCGCACCGCCAGCGTCGCCTCGTCGGCCAGCACCTCGTATTCGCGGACGATGCCGCAGCCGCCGCGGAACCGGCCCGGCCCGCCGCTGTCGCGGTGCACGCCGTAGGTGGTGAGCAGCACCGGGTAGCCGTGCTCCAGGAACTCGACCGGGTAGTTCTCCTGGGCGACGAAATAGACGGTGTCGATGCCGTCGGCGGCGGGGCGGGCGCCGTAGCCGACGCCGATGCCGTCGGACATCAGGAACGGCTTGCCGCCAGCGGTGCCGCGCAAGAGGATGATGACGTAGGCTGAATGGGCGGCCGGCGCCGGGGTGCCGGCGACGTTGATCAGGCCGTTCAGCACCGCGAGCACGCGCATCATGGTCATGCCGCGCATGCCCAGCGGCGCGGGGAAGTTCGGGTTCAGCACCGAGCCGGGGCGGGTGATGACCTCGTCGATCGCGCGCGGGCCGCCGGCGTTGCAGACCTGCGCCGGGTCGCCGCCGATGAAATAGAGGCCGAGCGCCATGCCGGGCACGTCGCGGTTCATCAGGAAGTTGACCGGGCCCTTGGTCTGGTCGTCGGACTCGCTGGCATCCAGGATGAAGCGGTCGTCCGGGGTGCGGGTGAGGGCGAAGCGGATGCGGACGGGGCCGGAGCCGTGGCCGTCGGTGTCGAGCGCGTCGGTGAAGCGGTGGGTGCCGACGGGGAAGGTTTCCCTCAGGCGCTGGCGCACCAGGCTGCGCGTGCGCTCGAACAATTGCGCCAGCGCGTCGGCCAGGATGTCGTTGCCGAAGCGGCCGGCGATCTCCTCCATGCGGCGGATGCCGAGGACGACGCTGGCCATCAGCGCGCGGGTGTCGCCGCGGCAGGTCGCCGGGTAGCGGGAGTTGCGGTAGAAGACTTCCAGCACCGCATCGTTCGTGGTGCCCTGGTCGATCAGCTTCGTCGGCGGGATGATGATGCCTTCCTGGAAGATGTCGGTGGCGTCGGGCGAGATCGAGCCGGGGCGGATGCCGCCGACGTCGGAGAAATGCGCCCAGCCCATGACGAAGGCCACGCGGCGGCCCTGGTGGAACACCGGGGCCAGGAAGACCTGGTCGTTGGAGTGGGAGACGGCGCCGCGGCTGGCGTAGCAGTCGCTGTACCAGTAGAGGTCGCCCGGCCTGATGGTCTCGATGGGGAATTTCTCGAACACCGGGCCGCAGATGTCGCCGAAGATCGGGACGTTGGAGCCGACCGTCATGACGCCGTCGGCATCGAACAGGGCGGTGTAGAAATCCTTCTTCTCGCGGATGAAGGCGGAGATGGCGGTGCGCTCGATCAGCGCCTCCATCTCGGCCTGGGCCGCGCGGATGGCGCCGCGGATGATCTCCAGCGTGACGGGATCGCAGAGGCTCATGGCGTGTCTCCGAGATGGCAGGCGACCTTGCGGCCGGCGGCGACGGGCCGCAAGGCGGGGGTTTCGGCGGCGCAGCGGGCGAAGGCCTGCGGGCAGCGGTCGCGGAAGACGCAGCCGGGGCCGGCGGTGGGGGCGTCGGACAGCTGGCCCCTGATCGGCAGGGCATCGCGGGCCTGGTCGACGTGGGGGACCGGGACGGCGGCGACGAGGGCGTGGGTGTAGGGGTGGGCGGGGGATTCGATGAGGTCCGCGGTGGGACCCTCCTCGACGACGCGGCCGAGATACATGACCAGCGTGCGCTCGCAGACATAGCGGATCAAAGCGAGGTCGTGGCTGATGTAGATGGCGGCGAGGCCCAACTCGTCGCGGGCGGCGATGAGCAGGTTGAGGATGCCGGCCCGGACCGAGACGTCGAGCATGGAGACGGGCTCGTCGGCGACGATGAGCTTCGGGCCGGGGATCAGGGCGCGGGCGAGGACGACGCGCTGGAGCTGCCCGCCGGAGAGCTCGTGGGGGTGGCGGTCGAGCCAGGCGGCGGAGGGGGTGAGGCGGACGCGCTGCATCGCGGCCTCGATTCGAACGGGTTCTGGAAGACGAGCTGGGCACGGCTGCGGAAGGGGCGCAGCGCGTTGCCGCGCAGGCGGGTGATGTCGGCGCCCTCGAATGCGATGGTGCCGGCGGTGGGGTCTTCCAGGCGCAGCAGCATGCGGGCGGTGGTGGTCTTGCCGCAGCCGGATTCGCCGACGATGCCGACGGCCTCGCCGGCGGCGACGGACAGCGAGACGTCGTGGACGGCGTGGACGTCGCGGCCGTTGACGCGGAAGGTCTTGGCGAGGGAGTGGGCGGCGATCACGACCATGCGGCACCACCCTCACCCCGGCCCTCTCCCGCACGCGGGAGAGGGGGCGTGCTTGATGACGGTGTGCCTTCTGCCCCCAATTCAGAAGCAAATCGCGCGGGCAGTCTTGCTCCCTCTCCCGCGTGCGGGAGAGGGTTGGGGTGAGGGCGGCGCTCCAGTTCCGCGGCGATGAGCTGGAGCACGCCTTCGAGGTTGCTGGCTACATCGCGGTTGCTTATCCGGAGTACGCGGATGCCGCGACCGTTGAGCCAGGCGTCGCGCTGCACGTCGCTTTTCAGGCCGGCCTCGGTCGCATGGGTGTCGCCGTCCAGCTCGATCGCCAGGCCGGCTCTCCAGAACAGGAAATCCAGCACGTAGGGTCCGCAAGGCACCTGGCGCCGCACTTTCGCGCCCAGCGTGCGGGCGCGGAGGACCTGCCACAACGCGCGCTCCGGCATTGTGGCATCGCGGCGCAGGGTGCGGGCGCGGCCGGTTCCCTTCATGGTCCGGCCCAAGTCCGCGGTTCGGCAGCGGCTTGCCGCAGCGTCGGGGCTTCTTCAGCCCGGAAGCACGCCACTGCATGGTCGCCCGTCGCTACCAGCCCCGGGGTCTCGGTGCGGCAGCGGTCCACCGCGAACGGACAGCGCGGCGCGAAGCGGCACCCCTCCGGCGGATCGATCAGCACCGGCGGCGCACCCTCGATCGGGACCAAAGCGGAGCCGCCGCCGTGGACGTCGGGGAAGGCGTGGGTCAGGCCCATCGTGTAGGGGTGCAAAGGGCGTTCCAGCACCTCGGCGGCGGGGCCGGATTCGACGATGCGGCCGGCATACATCACGGCGACACGGTCGCAGGCATAGGCGACCACGGCCATGTCGTGGGTGACCAGGATCATCGCGATGCCGAGGCGGGCTTGCAGGTCGCGCATCACGTCCAGCACCTGGCGCTGGACGATGACGTCGAGCGCGGTGACCGGCTCGTCGGCGATGACCAGGGCCGGGTCCAGCGCCAGGGCCAGTGCGATCGAGGCACGCTGGCGCATGCCGCCGGAGAACTGGTGCGGGTAGTCGGACAGGCGCGTCGGGTCGAGGCCGACGAGGCGGAACAGCTCGGCGGCGCGGGTCAGCGCCGCTGCCTTCCCCAGGCCGCCGCGGTCGCGCAGCACTTCCAGCATCTGGGCCGAAAGCCGCTGCACCGGGTCGAGCGCGTTCATCGCGGTCTGCGGCACGAAGGCCATGCGCCGCCAGCGCAGCGCGCGGCGCTCGGCCTGCGGCAGCGTGAGGACGTCGCGGCCCTCGAAGCCGATGCTGCCGCCGGCGATGCTGGCGGCGTCGGGGAGCACGCCCATCAGCGCACGGCCGAGGGTGGACTTGCCGCAGCCGCTTTCGCCCACCAGGCCCACGATGGACCCGGCAGGGACGTCGAGATCGGCGCCGTCCACCGCGCGGACGGTGCCGGCGCGCGAGCGGTAATGGACCTGGAGGCCACGGACGGAAAGCAGCGTCATTTGTCGGCGAGCCGCGGAAACAGCAGCTTTTCCGAGCCGCGGGAGATCAGGAAGCCGGCGAGCACCATCAGCACGATGGCCAGCCCCGGCGGCCCGAACCAGTTCCACGCCCCGCGCCCCAGCGCCTGGTTGGCATAGGCGTCCTGCAGCATCACCCCCCAGGAGATCGAGTCCGGGTCGCCGAAGCCGAGGAACGAGGCCGCCGCCTCCGCCAGGATCGCCCAGCCGATGGCGACCGAGCCATACAACGCCGCCAGCGGCAGCACCTGCGGCAGGACGTGGACGAACATGATCCGCGCCGTGGAGCAGCCGGTGACGCGGGCGGCCTCCACCCAGGCGCGCTCGCGCAGGCTCAGCACCTGGGCGCGGATGACGCGGGCGGTGTTGGGCCAGAGCAGGCCGGCGACGGTGACGATGACCACCGTGGTGCCGGGCCGGGTGAGCGCCGCCAGCACCAGCATGAACGGCAGGAACGGCAGGCCGAGCACGATGTCGGCGAGGCGGGAGACCAGCTTGTCCACCCAGCCACCCAGGTAGCCGGCGAGCAGGCCGAGCAGCGTGCCGATCGCAACCACCGCCACCGCCGCCGTGAGCCCCACCTTGAGCGCGGTGCGGGAACCCCAGAGAAGCTGGCTCAGCACGTCCATGCCCGAGGAGGTGGTGCCCAGCCAGTGCTTCTCCGACATCGGCATGTAGCGGGCGATGCGCGAGCCGTTGCGCAGCATGGCGCGCGGGTCGTAGGGGGCGAGGTCGGGGGCGAAGACGGCCATGACCACGATGGCAAGGTAGATGGCCGCGCCGGCGACGGCGTAGGGCTCGCGTTTCAGGAAGCGGAGCAAGGACGTCACAGGGCAAGGCTCCGCTGACAAGGGCCGTAGGCCCTTGGAACCCGTTCCTGCTCGCGGCTGGGGGGATGGCCTTCGGTGATTGGCACGACTTGCTTGCTTGCGCCGCAGGCAACAGACCTGTGGTCCGCACCCGGCAGTGTGCGGAGGGATGGATCGAATGCCTGCGGCGCAAGGAAGCAAGCAGGCGCACGGAGTTTCGGCCAATAGGCGAAGGCCGGCGATGCAGCCGCCAGCAGGAACGGGTTCCAAGGGCCAATGGCCCTTGGCCGCCGGAGGCTTGCTTCGCCCGTCACTTCCGCGCCCCCACCGACACCCGCGGATCGAGCCAGGCATAGGCGAGGTCGGCCACCGTGTTCATCACCACGAGGACGAAGGCGATCATGATGAAGGCGCCCTGGGCCACCGGGTAGTCGGCGCCTTGCACGGCTTGCACGAGCACGCGGCCGATGCCGGGCCAGGCGAAGACGGTTTCCACCACCACGTTGCCGCCGATGCTGGCGCCGAGGCCGAGGGCGAAGGCGGTGACCACCGGCAGCAGCGCGTTGCGGGCGGCGTGGCGCATGACGATGGCCCAGCGCGACAGGCCTTTCATGCGGGCCATGACGATGAACTCGTCGTTCAGCACTTCGAGCATGGTGGCGCGCATCAGCAGCAGCGGCAGGCCCTGGAGGAACAGGGTGAGGGTGAGCGCGGGCAGGCAGAGGTGCCACCAGAAATCGGCCGAGCCGAGGCGGTCGGCGAGGCTGCCCACCGTCTCGCCGGGGCTGACGGCGCCGCCGGTGGGGAACCAGCCGAGCTGGAAGGCGAAGAGGGCGAGAAGCAGCATGCCGAGCCAGAATTCGGGCGCGGCGCGGGTGGCCAGCGCGGCGGGGATGGCGATGGCCTCGGTGACGCCGCCGCGGCGGAAGGCGAGGAAGGCGCCGGCGACGATGCCGAAGGCGTAGGCGAGGCTGAGCGAGACCAAAGTGAGGATGACGGTGTTGGGCAGCGCGTCCCACAGGATGGACGCGACCGGCTGGTTCTGCAGGAAGGAGCGGCCGAAATCGCCGCGCAGGAGCTGGCCGAAATAGATCAGGTATTGCTGCCACAGCGGCAGGTCGAGGCCGAAATTGCGCATCAGCGCCGCGCGCATCTCCTCGTTGAACTGCGGCGAGAGGAAGTTCAGCGTGGGATCGCCCGGCATCAGGCGGAACAGCACGAAGGTCAGGCTGGCCACCGCCCAGAGCACGAGCAGGAGGTGGCCGAGCCGTTCCGCGAGAAGACGCGCCATGCGGTCAGTTGAACGGCGCGGTGGTCTCCTTGACCCCCGCCGGGTAGTGCAGCTTGCCGCCCACCAGCACGAAGCCGGCGTCCTTGAGGATTTTCTGCGCCGCGGCGAGGCTGCCGCCCGGCACCCGCTTGACGATGTCCTTCGCCGCCCAGACGCCGAGCGCCGGCGAGATCCAGGAATTGGCCGGCTCGGCCGCGCCGCCCCAGGCATCGTCGGCCAGCAGCTGGCGGTCGATCACCGCCGAGGCGGCCTGGCGGAAGGCCAGGCTGTCGAAGGGCGGGCGCCGCGCGTTGTAGGCGATGAACTTGAAGCCGATGTCGAGCGCCTCGGAGACCTCGATGTTCGGATTGTCCTTGGCCAGGTCGCGCAGCAGCTGCGGGTCGCCGGTGTAGTCGGACAGGAAGTTGATCTCGCCGCTTTTCAGCGCGCCGACCGAGGCCTCGACGTTCGGCATGATGCGCATGATCCAGCGGTTCACGTTCGGCTTGGCCCAGTGGGTCGGGTTGGCCTCCAGCACGATCTCCTGGTTCAGCGCGGCGCGGACGATGCGGAACGGGCCGGAGCTGACCGGCTTTTCCTCCATCACGCTTTCCGCCGTCTGCGGCTTGTTCATCAGGTCGGCGAAGATCGGCGCCCAGACATGCTTGGGTGCCAGGTTCAGCTTGGCCAGCGAGCTGATCAGGAAGGCCGCGTCGGGCGCCTTCAGCTTGATGCTGACCGTGTCCGGCCCGGTGACGGTGACGGAGGCGATGTTGCGCACGAAGGGCTTGTACATCGGCGACTTGTCGGCGATGTTCGGCGCCTCCAGGCTGAACACCACATCCTCGATGGTGACCGGCTTGCCGTCGCTCCAGGTCATGCCGGGGCGCAGCTTCACCGTCACGGTCAGGTCGTCGGGCCGCTCGACCTTCTCGGCCGCCCAGGGCTTGGGCAGGCCGTCGGTGCCGACGCGCATCAGGCGGTCCCACACGATCTCGGCCGCCCAGCTGCCCTGCGCGCCCGAGATGTTGAACGGGTTGAGGTTGGTGGGCACGGCGGTGGAGTTCAGGATGATGTCGCGCTGGGCGCCCAGCGGCTTGATCGACAGCCAGCTCCAGGTGTTGCGGATGCCGATGCCGTCCTGGGGGGTGAAGCTCT
>JBGAIK010000232.1:0-9478 GCA_044225615.1 Acetobacteraceae bacterium
CCAATGCCGAGGCGATCGCAGAGCTCACCGGGCATTTCGTCCGCCTGCCCCTGGCCTTTGCCGGCATGATGCCGGGGATGTTCAGGGACTACATCGAACGTTGCCAGACGCTGGGCCATGAGCCCGATACCGGCCTGCTTGGGCCGGTGATGCCGGCCTTGCTTGCACTCATGCGGAAGGAAGACGACCAACCATGACGATCGGCCCCGACATCGTTGCCCACACCATCGCGCTTACCGCCGCGCATCTGCTCTACGAGGCCGGCAAGGGCAGCCTCGCCACCGCCCGCGAAACGGGCGAGAAGCTCGTCGGGTGGCTTCGCGGCAAGCTCACCGGCGACGGCGCGAAATCGCTTGCCGACCTCCAGGCCGACCCCGCCGACCCGGACAACCAGGCCGACCTGCGCAAGCGCCTCCGTGAGCTGCTCCGCGCCGAGCCCGGGGCGGAGGCCGAGCTTCGCGGCCTGCTTCCCGCTGGCAGCATCTCGACCGTCACGCAGACTGCCAGTGGCGTGGAGGGCTCGACGGTCATTCAGAACACGGGCAGCGGCACCATCACGGTCAGGGGCTGACGCGTTCCATCCGGTGCCGGAGTTTCCTGCTGATCCGCCGGGCTGGCGCCCGGGCGTATGCTGGGCAAAGGCGAAGCCGGGATTGGCGAAGGCGCCGATGGTTGGACCCCAGGGCTTGTGGTGCGAATACTACAAAATCCCGGCGTTTCGGGCTCATTGCAGGTGGCATCGCCAGGGCGGCCGTTTCAGAGACGCCGTGTTGTCGCCAACAAAGTCGTGGATGGTCGGCCTTCGCCGACCATGACGAGATGGGTCGCAATCTCCAGGATTTGGTGTGATGGGATATTGACCGATGCGGGCGTGATGGGCCGGCGGCTTCCCCCTTCACCCCGACCCTCTCCCCCAATGGGGGGCGAGGGAGCAGATGACCCAGTCTTTCCCGGGCTGGCATTACGTTCAGTTCGCGCCCGGCAGCCACATCACGTCCTGGGTTCCGTTGCCGTTCAGCCGCCGCCCCAGCACGAACAGGTGGTCGGACAGGCGGTTGAGGAAGCGATGACTTCGGGGTTGACGGGTTCCGAGCGGGCGAGCGCCACCACGCGGCGTTCGGCGCGGCGGATCGTGGTGCGGGCGACGTGGGCGTGGGCGGCGGCGGGGGTGCCGCCGGGCAGGACGAAGCTGGTCAGCGGCGGGAGTTCGGCATTCATGGCGGCGACTTCCGCTTCCAGGCGGAGCGCGGGGGCGTCGGTCAGGCGCAGCCGGTCGCCGGCCTCGCCGGGGACGCAGAGGTCGGCGCCGGCGTCGAACAGGTCGTGCTGGATGCGGGCCAGCATCGCGTCGGCCGGCGCGTCGGCGTGCAGGCGGAGCACGCCGATGGCGGCGTTGGCCTCGTCCACCGTGCCGAACGCCTCCACCCGTGCGTCGTCCTTGTCGACGCGGGTGCCGTCGCCGAGGAGGTCTTGCCGGTGTCGCCGCCCCGGGTGATGACGCGATCGATCCGGACCATGGGGCCTCAATGGAGCTGGAAGTTGATGCCGATCTCGATGACGTCGGGTGCCGCCGTGCCGTCCTCGCGCCGGCCGGGCTGGAAGCGCCAGGTGGCGAGGCGGGCGCGGGCCGCCGCGTCCAGTGCCGGATAGCCTGACGACTCGATCACGTCCACCTGGGTCGCGTTGCCGGCGGCGTCCACCCGGACGCGCAGCACCACGGTGCCCTGCTCGCCGCGCCGCTCCGACTCGCGCGGGTAGAGCGGCGGCAGGTTGCCCTTGCCGGGCTGGGCCTGGGTGACGATGCGCTCGGGGTCCTGCACGCGCGAGAAGCCGGTCTCCAGCGGGCCGAGCCGGACTTCGGGCGCGGGAGCCGGGGTGGGGCGGGGATGGCGGCGTGGGCGGCTGGGGGGGCGCGGGCGGCCGGGGTGGGGCCGGTGGCGCCGGGGGGCGGGCGGGGCGGGCGGCGGAGCGGGGGCGGGGGGGTGCGCGAGCGGGGCGGCGGGGTCGGGCGGCGGGGGCGGGGGTGCTTCCGGCGCCGGCGGGGTGGCGGGCGCGGGCGGGGGCGCGCGGGCGGCGGGGCGGGTGGGGGCGTGGGTGGGGGCGGGCGGTGGCTCGGGGGCCGGCGGGGCGGCCGGGCTGCCGGCTTCCAGCCCGGCATCGCCCATCACCACCTGCACGCCCACCGGGTCTTTCGGCGGGGCCGGGGCCGGGCGGGGCGCGAGGCCCAGGAAGGCGAGCGCGATTGCCGCCAGATGGAGCGCCAGCGAGGCCGGCAGGCTCCATCTCATGGCGCCGGGCGGGGCGGCAGCAGGCGGGGCGTCGTCGGCGCCCCAGGGCAGGCCGAACGCCTGGGCGGCGACCGGCAGGGCCTCCAGCGGGGCGGCGTCGGCCAGGATGCGCCCGTCCCCCACCACCAGCATGCGGTCGGCGTAGCGGGTCGCGAGGTCGAGCGCGTGGAGCACCGTCACCACGGTCCGCCCGCTTTGCGCGGTGCGGCGCAGCAGGGCCATGATCGCGTGGGCGGCGGCGGGGTCGAGGTCGGCGGTCGGCTCGTCCAGCAGGAACATGTCGGGCTCGGTCGCGAAGGCGCGCCAGCATGGCGCGCCGTGCCTGCCCGCCGGACATGCGGTCGATCCGCACCGCCTGCAAGTCGGCGATGCCGCAATCCCGCAGCGCCGCCGCGACCGGCGCGGCCGCCCGGTCGCCATGCGGGATGCGGCCGAGCATGGCGACCTGGCCGGCGGTGAGCGCCCAGGCCGAGCGGGCGCCCTGCGGCAGGTAGGAGACGCGCCGCGGGTCGCGCGCCGGGTGCCGGGCAGCAGGCCGGCCAGTGCGCGCAGCAGGGTGGACTTGCCGGCGCCGTTCGGGCCGCAGATGGCGACGACCTCGCCCGGGGCGAGACGAAGTGCCACGTCGCACAGGACGACCCGCCCGCCCAGCGACAGCGTGGCGGCGTCGAGCCCGGTCACGGTGCGGCCGTGCGCGCGATCCGCACCAGGAAGGGGGCGCCGAGCAGGGCGGTGAGCACGCCCAGCCGCGGCTCCTGCGCCAAAGGCAGGAGCAGGGGGAGGACCCGTGCCAGCAGGTCCGCCGCCAGCAGCAGCGCGGCGCCGGCCAGGGCCGCGGGCAGCAGCAGGCCGCCCGGCCGCTCGCCCAGCAGCGGGCGCAGCAGATGCGGCACCACGAGGCCGACGAAGCCGATGCCGCCGGCCACGGCTGATCCGGCGCCGACCGCGAGCGTCACCCCGAGTGCGGCCAGCCGCAGCGTGCGTCCGGCCGGCTGGCCGAGGCTTGCCGCGGCTTCCTCGCCGAGCGCCAGCGCGTCGAGCCCCGGCCCGAGCCGCAGCAGGACCGCCATGCCGGCGAGGATCGGCACCGCCGCCAGGCCGAGATGCGCGAGGCTGCGATCATCGAGCCCGCCCATCAGCCAGAAGGTGATCTCGGCCAGCGCATAGGGATTGGGTGCCATGGTCAGCGCCAGGGCGAGCAGGGCGGCGGCGATGGCCGACAGGGCCACGCCGGCCAGGATCAGCGATGGCCCGGAGACGCTGCGCCCCGCCGCCGCGAGCAGGAAGGCGCAGCCGAGCGCGGCGCCCGCCATGCCTGCCACCGGCAGCGCCGGCGCGAAGGCGGCCGCGATGCCCCAGTAGAACGCGACCACCGCGGCGAGCCCGGCGCAGCCGCCGATGCCGAGCAGGCCCGGATCGGCCAGCGGGTTGCGCAGCGCGCCCTGGAGCACGGCGCCCGACAGGCCGAGCCCGGCGCCCACCAGCAGCGCGAGGCCGGTCCGCGGCAGGCGCAGGTCGAGCAGGATCAGCGGGTCGGGCACGCCGAAGCCGGCCGCCCCGGTCAGCAGCCCGAGCGCGGCCAGCGCCAGGATCGCGGCGAGCAGCGCCCGGATCATGGCGCCAGCAGCGCCACCGCCCGCGCCGTCCAGGGGCCGCCGCAGGCCAGCAGGGCGGGCGGCCAGGTGCGGCGCGGGATGGCGCGCAGCACCGGATGGGCCAGCAGGTCGGTGGCCAAGGACGGGTAGCGGGGGGCCTGCGCCGTGACCAGGAGGTCGGGCGGGTCGGCGGCGATCGCCTCCAGGCCGAGGCGGCGGCCGGCGCCGATGTCGGCGATGCCGGCGGCGCGCAGCACGCTGTCCTCGAGCGAGCCGGGGAAGGCGGTGTAGCCGCGCGCCTGCAGGGCGAGCGCCCGCACCGGCGGGCGCGGCCGGACCGCGGCGAGCGTGCGGTCCATCTCCGCGAGCAGCGCCTCGCCGGCGGGTGCGGCGCCCAGCAGGGCGGCGAAGCGCCGGGTCTCGGCGCGGATCGCCGGGAAGTCCTGCGGCATCGCGGTCCGCTCGACGCGGACGCCGCGCCGCTCCAGCACGGCCAGCGTGGCCCGCGCGCCGAACGGCCCGGCCAGCACGAGGTCGGGGTGCAGGTCCAGCACCGCCTCGGCATCGGTCCGCACCCAGGGCATCGCGGCGGCCTGGCCGGCCACCACCGAGAGCGCCGGGTCGCGGGCCAGCGCGCTCAGCGCCACCGCGCGGTGGGGTGCCAGCAGGACGAGGAACTGGTCGGTGCAGAGGTTCAGCGAGACCACCCGCTCCGCGGCCGCGGCCGGTGCTGCCAGGAGTGCCAGGAGCAGGGCGAGGGCCCTCACAGCACGATCACGCCCCGGTGCTTGGCCTTGCCCTCGGGCTCGACATGGATGGTGATCATCAGGCCCTCCATCTCGGCCTTCAGCGCCGCCTCCACCCGGTCGCAGATGTCGTGCGCGGCGGAGACGGACATGGCGCCGGGGACCACGAGGTGGAATTCGAGGAAGGTCAGGCGGCCGGCATGGCGGGTGCGCAGGTCGTGCGCCTCGATCGCGCCCTCGGCGTGCTCGCCGACGATGGCGCGGATGCGCTCGACGATCCGGGCGGCGGGGGCGGCGTCCATCAGGCCGCCGACGCTGTCGCGGATGACGAACCAGCCGGAGACCAGGATGTAGACGGCGGTGGCGGCGGCGAGCGCCGGGTCGAGCCAGGCGAGGCCGGTGGCGACGGCGAGGCCGACGCCGGCCAGGACGCCGGCCGAGGTGACGACGTCGGCGATCAGGTGATGCCCGTCGGCCGTGAGCGCGGGCGAGCGCAGGCTGCGGCCGCGCTTCAGCAGGAGCAGGCCCCAGCCGAGGTTGAGCGCCGTCGCTGCGCCGTTGAGCGCGGCGCCGAGCAGCGGCGCCTGGATCGCCACCGGGTGGTGCCAGACCTGCCAGGCGTGCTGGAGGATGGTGAGCGCCGCGACCACGATCAGCACACCCTCGATGACGGCGGCGAAGAACTCGGCCTTGTCGTGGCCGTAGGGGTGGTTGGCGTCGGCCGGACGCGCGGCGAAGCCGAGGGCGAGGAACGCCACGACCGAGGCGGCGACGTTGACCACCGATTCGGCCGCGTCGGAGAACAGCGCGGCGCTGCCGGTGACCGCCCAGGCGGCGAGCTTGAGGCCGAGCACCCCGGCCCCCAGGAGGATGCTGCCGGCCGCGAGGCGCTGGGCCTGTCTCACGATTGCGGACCCCCTCTGCGGCGGGGCCCGCTACGGCGCCGCCGGACGGTCGATGAACACCAGCTTGCGCGCATAGGACAGCCAGATGCGGCGATGGGCGAGATAGTCGGCGCCGATGATCATGTCCACCGTGGGGTCGGCGCGCGCGCTGACCACCAGCAGGGGGTTGTCGAAGCTCTGCCCGGCGAAGCGGATCTGGCGGAAGCGGTGGACCCAGGCGGCGGCGATGGCGGGGCCGGTGCCGGCGAGGCTGACCTTGGGATCCTGCGCCAGCATCGCGTCGGTGACGCCGAGCGTGCGGGCGACGTCGGCCGAGAGCACGGTGACCGAGGCGCCGGTGTCGAGCAGGGCGGTGAGCTGCCGGCCGTCGAGCTCGACCGGGACCAGGAAGCGGCCCTTCTCCGACCGCTCGGCGGCCAGCATGAAGGCGCTGGCCATCCAGGGCGGGGCCAGGGTGTCGCGGCACAGCTTGCCGCCGTAGAGGGTGACCAGCCGGCGCGGCAGGTCCAGCTCCACCTCGAACACCGACAGCACCGTGGTGCCGAACAGCCCGTCGACCATGCCGCTGCGGGAGATGCCGGCATCGGCCGGCAGGACGCTGACCTGGTGGTCGGGGACGGGCAGGGTGCCGATGCGGAAATCCTCGATCCGGCCGGCGAAGTTGCGCGTCTGCCCGCCGACGCCGGCGCCGACGACGACGGTGTTGCGGTCGCGGGCGAGGCCGAGCCGCTCCATCGCCTGCTCGGTGAGGGCGACCGAGACCGCGCCGGTGTCGAGCACCAGGCGGGCCGGCTTGCCCTTGATGGTGGCCTGCATCAGCGGCAGGTTGCCGCGCATCTCGATCGGGATCTGCGCGCGCGGGCGCACGCCGCAGGTGTCGAAGTCGAAGTCGTCACCCTGGGTGGCGCAGCCGGCGAGCAGGCCGGCCAGCGCAATGCCGAGCAGTCGGAACGGATTCATGCGCGCCGGTATGGCAGAAGCCGCGGCACCGGCGAAGCGAATTCACTCCTTTTCCCAGCCGCGGTTGAACAGCACCGCGACCTCGGTCTGGGCCCGCCGCTCGGCCTCGCTCATCGCCATCCACAGGCGGAGCCGGTCGAGGACGCGGCGCTGCGGGCCGGCGAGATCGATGCCCAGCGCCTCGTCGATGCCCCACCAGCGCAGCGCCTCGAGCTCGCCGGAGCCGGCGAGGGTGCCGGCGATGCGGCCGGCATCGACCACCAGGAAGCGCGCGTCGAACCGCACCGGGGAGGGCTCGGGCGTCACCGCCCGGCAGAGATAGTCGAGCCCGTCGAGCGCCGGAGGGAGGCCGAGATGCAGGCCGGTCTCTTCCTCCAGCTCGCGGGCGGCGGCGATGCCGAGTGCGCGGGCGAGGCTGGGTTCGGCCGATTTTTCCAGCCGGCGCAGCACGTCGTCGCGCAGCGGGGTGGCGGGGGTGGCGGCATGGTCGGCCGGATCGACGGCGCCGCCGGGGAAGACGAGGCGGTTGGGCATGAAGCGGTGGCGGGCGCCGCGCAGGCCCATCAGCACCCGGCCGTCGTCGCGCAGCACCACGAGGCTGGCGGCGGGGCGCGGGATCACGGCGGGCGGGGCGGGGTCGGTCATCGCGGCGCAGGAGACTCGCCCCTGGCGGGCCGGCTGGCAAGAGCCGGTTGACGGTGGCGGCGGCAGCCGGGACTCTGGCGGCTCGCAGCCGGGGGTGCCGCGGGAATGGAGCCGGGAGGGGTTGTCGCGATCGATGCGACCGGGGCCGTGTGCCTGCCGGTGGCCGCGGCGGCGCTGGCCCTGCCCCCGCCGCCGCTGCTGCTGCCGCAGGCCGGACTGCACGACGATCTGGTCGCGGGGGCGCATCGCGACGCGCATGGCCCGGTGGGCGCGCTGGGGTGCTGGATGCTGCGCGAGGGCACGGTGGGCGGGCGGTTCCTGCCCGGGCATGCGGGACGCAGCGTGACCGGCCCCGACCTGCTGCCGGGCTATGTGCGCGCCGGGCTGGCGGCCGATGCGCTGCCCGACGCGCCGCATCGCGGCGGGGTGGCGCTGCGCCGGGTGGACGGCCCGCTCGCCGTGATCGGCAGCCTGGGCTACGAGACCTTCGGCCACTGGCTGCTCGACATCCTGCCGCGGCTGTGGGTGATGGAGCGCGCGCTGGGCGCGGGGGCCCGGCGCATCCCGCTGGCGGTGCCCGACGACCTGCCGCGCTTCGGGCGGCGGCTGCTGGCCGCCATGGGGGTCGCGCCGGAGCGGCTGGTGCCGTATGCGCGCGGGCGGGAGGCGCTGCAGGCCGGGACGCTGGTGCTGCCGGCGCTGATGCACGCGGACTACCGCTTCCATCCGCGCGCGCGGGATTTCTTCGACGGGGTGGGGGCCGGCACGCCGCGGCCGCCCGGCCTGCCCGACCGGATCCTGATCGCGCGCGACAACTGGAAGGGCGGCGCGGTGCAGGGCGCGCGGTTCCTGCGCAACCTGGCCGGGCTGGAGGCGGCGCTGGCGCCGCTCGGATTCGTCACCGTGCGGCCGGAGACGCTGCCCTGGAGCGACCAGGTGGCGCTGTTCGCCGGCGCCCGGGTGGTGGCCGGGGAGCATGGCTCGGCGATGAAGGGCCTGGTGTTCGCCGGCGCCGGCACGGCGGTGGTGAACATGCACTTCCTGAATGCGACGCAGAGCCTGATCGCCGGGCTGCGCGGCCAGCGGATGGCCTACCTCGCCGCCGAGGAGCTGCTTCGCTCGCCCGACGGGACGCTGACCTATCGGGTCGATCCCGGCAAGCTGCGGCGCTGCGCCGAGGCGGCGCTGGCGGCCACGGCATGACGCTGGTGGCCGAGGTCGCCGCGTGGCGGAGGGCGCAGCGCGCGCGCGCCGGCTTCCGCTGCGAGCCGATCCCGCTTGCCGAGGTGGCGGCGTGGCGCATGGACGGCGACGGGCTGGGCCACGCCTCCGGCGGGTTCTTCCGGATAGTGGCCGCCCGCACCCGGTCGAGCGACGCGGCACTCGACGGCCAGGCGCAGCCGTTCATCCTGCAGCCCGAGATCGGCATTCTCGGCTTCCTCGCCCGGCCCGGGGCGGCGGGGCCGGAGCTGCTGGTGCAGGCCAAGACCGAGCCGGGCAACGCCGGGGGCACCCAGCTTGCGCCGAGCTTCCAGTGCACGCCGAGCAACTACACCGCCCGCCATGGCGGCACGCCCGCGCCCTATCTGGACGCGTTCCAGGGCGGCGCCGGGACCGTGCTGTCCGACCTGCGGCAGAGCGAGCAGGGTACCCGCTTCCTGGCCAAGTTCAACCGCAACATGGTGGTGATGCTGCCCGCCGCGCGCGCGCCGGAGCCGGCCGGCCCGGCCTGGCGCTGGCTGCCGGCGGGCGGCGTGCTGTCGCTGCTGGGCGAGGACAACACGCTCAACACCGACGCCCGCTCGGTGCTGGCGGGCACGCCATGGCGGCACTGGGCGGCCATCCCGTTCGGCCGCTGGCGCGGCATGGGCGGCTTCGGCGAGGCGCTGCTCGAGTCCCACGCCCGGCCGGCGGACGATGTCGCCCGGTGGCTGCTCGGCCATCGGGCGGCGACGGCGATCGCGACCGAGCGCCTGCCGCTTGCCGCCCTGGACGGGTGGCGCGCCGGCGCCGATGCGATCGCGCCGGTCGGCGCGGGCGGCTTCGCGGTGCGCGGCTACCGCGTGGCGGAGGCGGACCGCGAGGTGGCGCGCTGGGACCAGCCGCTGGTGGACAGCGCCGGCGCCGGGCTGATCGCGCTGCCGTGCCAGCGGCGCCAGGGGGTGCTGCACGTGCTGGTGCAGGCGCGGGCCGAGCCGGGCCTGGCCAATCGCGTGGAGCTTGCCACGAAGAAAAACTGTTTTCTTCCCTTTTCTGCCAACAACCTTCCAGCCATGTTCTTGTAGTAACGCAACTATATCTCCACGTTGATTATAATCCTCAAAAGGAGATAAACCCTT
>JBGAIK010000233.1:0-7470 GCA_044225615.1 Acetobacteraceae bacterium
GCCGATGCTGCCGGTGGCCTCGGCCAATCTCGCGCCCTTCATCTACACGCTCTCGGTCGTCGCCGTGATCTACACCTCGCTGGTGGCGCTGGCGCAGACCGACATGAAGAAGCTGATCGCCTATTCCTCGGTCGCCCATATGGGTGTCGTCACCATCGGCATCTTCACCGTCAACGCCCAGGGCGTCTCGGGCGCGCTGTTCCAGATGCTGAGCCACGGCGTCGTCTCCGCTGCCCTCTTCCTCTGCGTCGGCGTGGTCTATGACCGCATCCACTCGCGCGACATCGAGCGCTACGGCGGCCTCGCCGACCGCATGCCGGCCTATGCGCTGACCTTCATGCTGTTCTCCATGGCCTCGGTCGGCCTGCCCGGCACCGCCGGGTTCGTCGGCGAGTTCCTGGTCCTGGTCGGCGCCTTCAAGGTGAATTTCTGGCTCGCCTGCCTCGGCAGCCTGGGGATGATCCTGGGCGCGGGCTACATGCTCTACCTCTACCGCCGCGTGATCTTCGGCCGGATCACCCGCGACGACCTCAAGCACATCATGGACCTCAGCCCGCGCGAGATCGCCGTCTTCGCCCCGCTCGTCGTCCTCGCGCTGTGGATGGGCATCTACCCGTCCTCCTTCACCGGGTTCTTCGATGCCGCGGTAAACGCGATGGTGGACCACCACCACGCGGCACTCACCGGTACCACCAGGCTTGCCGGAGTGATCGCGCCATGAACTGGACCCTGGCCCTGCCCGAGCTGGTGCTGGCCTGCGCCGGCATGGGCGTGCTGGTCATCGGCGTGCTGAGCAGGAAGGACAGTTTCCAGCTCTGCTCCATGCTCGTCGTCGGCGCCCTGCTGCTGACCGGCGCGCTGGTGATCTCGGCTCCCACCGGCACCGGCTACGGCGGCATGTTCACCAACGACGCGTTCAGCCTGTTCGTGAAGCTGCTGGTGCTGACCGCGGCCGCCCTCGGCGTGGTGGTCTCGCTCGACTACAACGAGCACGCCAACATGCGCCGCTTCGAGTTCCCGGTGCTGATCCTCTACGCCACCACCGGCATGATGCTGATGGCCTCGGCCACCAGCCTGATGACGATGTATGTCGGCGTCGAGCTGATGAGCCTGTCGATCTACGTGCTGGCCGCCTTCGCCCGCGACGAGCTGCGCAGCTCGGAGGCCGGGCTCAAGTATTTCGTGCTCGGCGCGCTGGCCTCGGGCCTGCTGCTCTACGGCATGTCGCTGGTCTACGGCTTCTCGGGCTCCATGGAGTTCGGCCGCCTCGCCGCCGCCCTGTCGGACCCGGCCAAGGCCTCGCCCGGCCTGATCGTCGGCGTGGTGTTCATGGTCGCCGGCCTGTCGTTCAAGATCTCGGCCGTGCCGTTCCACATGTGGACGCCCGACGTCTACGAGGGCGCGCCGACGCCGGTCACCGCCTTCATGGGTACCGCGCCGAAGGTTGCCGCCATGGCGCTGCTGCTGCGTGCCATGGCCACCCCGTTCGGGCAGCTCCTGCACCAGTGGCAGCAGCTGATCGTGCTGGTCGCCATCGCCTCCATGCTGCTCGGCGCCTTCGCCGCCATCGCCCAGACCAACATCAAGCGGCTGATGGCGTACTCGTCGATCGGCCACATGGGCTACGCGCTGATCGGCCTTGCCGCCGGCACGCCGGAAGGCATCCGCGGCGTGCTATTCTACCTGTTCACCTACGTCTTCATGAACGCCGGCACCTTCGCCTGCATCATCGCCATGCGCCGCAAGGGCCGTTCCGTCGAGAGCATCGCCGACCTCGCCGGGCTCTCGCGCACCGATCCGGGCATGGCCATGTGGCTTGCGGTGTTCATGTTCTCGATGGCCGGCATCCCGCCCTTCGCCGGCTTCCTCGGGAAATATTTCGTCTTCGCCGCCGCCGTGCAGCAGGGCATGTGGAGCCTTGCGGTAATCGGTGTGCTCACCAGCGTGGTCGGGGCCTACTATTACATCCGCATCATCAAGGTGATGTATTTCGACGCCCCGGCCGAGGCCTTCGACCCGCGGCCGGGCTCGCTCTCCTTCGTGGCGGCGGCGAGCGGGCTGTTCACCACCCTGTTCTTTTTCTTCCCGGCCCCCGTCGTGGCGGCGGCCGAGGCGGCGGCAAAGGTTCTTTTCGGGTGAAAATCGGCTCCTGGACGCTCGAGGTCTTCGACCACCTTCCCTCGACCTCGGACCTGCTGCGCGAGCGCGCGGCCGCCGGCGCGAAGTCCGGCATCGCGGCGATGGCGCGGCGCCAGACCAAGGGCCGCGGCTCGCATGGGCGGGACTGGCTGTCGCCCGCCGGCAACCTCTATCTCTCGGTCCTGCTCCGCCCCAAGGGGCGCGTCCGCGACAGCGGGCTGTGGTCGCTGCTGGCCGCGGTGGCGCTGGCCGACACCGCCGAGCCGCTGCTGCCGGAGCCCGCGCTGCTGCGGCTGAAATGGCCGAACGACCTGCTGCTCGACGGCATCAAGCTCGCCGGCATCCTGCTCGACAGCACCGCCGACAGTGCCGGGCGCTTCACCTCGCTGGTCATCGGCTTCGGGCTCAACCTCGCCACCGCGCCCATGCTCACCGGCCGCCTCGCCGCCTGCGTCGCCGACGTCGCCAAGGCGCCGAAGCCCGACGCGGTGGCCCCCGTGCTGCTGGAGCGCCTGGACCATTGGTGCGCCGTCCAGGCCGAGGAAGGCTTCGCCCCGATCCGCGCCGCCTGGCTCGCCCGCGCCCAGCGCATCGGCGCGCCGATGACGGTGCACCAGGGCGCCCGCGACCTCGGCGGCCGCTTCGCCGGGCTCGGCGAGGACGGCTCCCTGCTGCTCGACACGGACGGCCACCGCCAGGCCTTCGCCGCCGGCGAGGTGCGGCTGCAAGCCGGGGCCTAGATTTTTGCAGGAGATGGGGCTTGCTCCTGGTCGTCGACGCCGGCAACACCAACATCGTCTTCGCCGTCCATGACGGCGCCGAGTGGCGCGGCACCTGGCGCATCGCCACCGACGCCCAGCGCACCAGCGACGAATACGCCGTCTGGCTGCTGAGCCTGCTGCAGCTCACCGGCCTCAGGCGCGAGCAGGTGCACGCGGCCGTGATCGGCACCGTGGTGCCGGCGGCGCTGTATCACCTCCGCCGCCTCTGCCGGGACTGGTTCGCGGTCGAACCCCTGGTGGCCCGTGCCCATCTCGACTGGGGCTTCGAGATCAGGGTGGACAACCCCGAGGAGGTCGGCGCCGACCGGCTGCTCAACACGCTGGCCGGGCATGCCAGGTATGGCGGCCCGCTGGCAGTGATCGATTTCGGCACCGCGACCACCTTCGACATCGGCGACGCCGACGGCGCCTATCTGGGCGGCATCATCGCGCCGGGCGTCAATCTCTCGATCGAGGCGCTGCACCGTGCCGCCGCCCGCCTGCCGCGCATCGGCATCGGCCGGCCCCAGGCGGTGATCGGCCGCAACACGGTGGCGGCCATGCAGTCCGGCATCTACTGGGGCTATGTGGCGATGATCGAGGGGCTCGCGGCCCGGGTGCAGGCCGAATACGGCATGCCGCTCAAGATCATCGCCACCGGCGGGCTTGCCCCCTTGGTTGCCGAGGGAACCACCATCATATCCCATATCGACCCGGACCTGACGCTCGACGGCCTGCGCCTTCTCGCGGCACGAAATCCGGCCCCGACCTTGCCGCGCGATCGGGTGCGGCCTATCGAGAACGAATGATTTCAATTCAGGACGACGCCCGATGAACGCGGGCACGACGGACCTCGCCTTTCTCCCCCTGGGGGGAACGGGCGAGATCGGCATGAACCTCAACCTCTACCGCAGCGGCGGCAGGTGGCTCGCCGTCGATTGCGGCATCGGCTTCGGCGGCGCGGCGCATCCCGAGGTGGACGTGATGATGCCCGATCCCGGCTTCATCGCCGGGCAGCGGGAGAAGCTCGTCGGGCTGGTCATCACCCACGCGCATGAGGACCATCTGGGCGCCGTCGCCTGGCTGTGGCCGCAGCTGCGCTGCCCGGTCTACGCCACGCCGTTCGCCGCCGCCGTGCTGCGCCGCAAGCTGGGCGAGGTGGGGCTGCTCAGCCAGGTGAAGCTCACCGTGGTGCCGCCCGGCGGCAGCTTCGACCTGCCGCCCTTTCGCCTCCAGTTCATCCGCGTCGCCCACTCGATCCCCGAAGCCCAGGCGCTGGTCATCCGCACGCCGGCCGGGACGGTGCTGCACACGGGCGACTTCAAGCTCGATCCCGACCCGCTGATCGGCCCCCGCACCGACGAGGCCGCGCTGGCCGCGCTGGCCGAGGAGGGGGTGCTGGCCATGGTGTGCGACAGCACCAACGCGATGGTGGAAGGGCATTCGGGGTCCGAGGCGGAGGTCCGCCGCACGCTGACCGCGCTGATCCGCAGCCTGCGCGGCCGCGTCGCGGTGACCTGCTTCGCGTCCAACGTCGCCCGCTTCGAATCGATCGCGCTCGCCGCCCAGGCCGCCGACCGCAGCGTGGCGCTGGTGGGGCGCAGCCTGCGCAACATGGACGCCGCGGCGCGCGAGTGCGGCTACCTCAAGGGCGTGCGGCCGTTCCTGTCGGAAGACGAGGCCAACGACGTCGATGACGACCATCTGCTCTTGATCTGCACCGGCAGCCAGGGCGAGCCGCGCAGCGCGCTGGCCCGGATCGCCATCGACCAGCACCCGCGCATCGAGCTGGGCGAGGGCGACACGATCCTGTTTTCCAGCCGCGTGATCCCCGGCAACGAGCGGGCGATCCACACGGTGCAGGACAACCTGGTCCGCCGCGGCGTGAAGCTGATGACCGATGACGACCACGCCATCCACGTCTCGGGCCATCCGGCGCGCGACGAGCTGCGCCGGCTCTACCGCATCGTGAAGCCGAAGCTGTCGATCCCGGTCCATGGCGAGTGGCGGCACCTATCGGCGCACGCGGCGCTGGCGCAGGAGGCCGGCATCCAGGCCCTGCTGCTCGAGGATGGCGACATCGTGAGCCTCGCGCCGGGACGGCCGGAGGTGACCGATTCGGCCCCGGTCGGACGGCTCGTCGCCGATGGCGGGCGGCTCGTGCCGCTGGGCGGCAACGTGATGGGCGCGCGGCGGCGCATGCTGTTCAACGGGGTCGCCATCGCCTCGGTGGCGGTGGACGAGGCCGGCCGCCTGCGCGGCGTGCCGCGGCTTTCGGCGCCGGGCCTGCTGGACGGCGACGACCGCGAATCCGGCCGCATCGCCGACGAGCTGGCGGAGGCGCTGGCCGACCTGCCCGCGCCGATCCGCCGCGACGATACCGCCCTTGCCGATGCCGCCCGCACCGCGCTGCGCCGCGCCCTCGGGCGGCGGCTGCAGAAGCGCCCGCTGGTGGACGTGCACCTGCTGCGGGTCTGAGCCATGCCGATACCCACCGCGATCGCGCTGTATTTCGTCATCTGGTGGATCTCGCTGTTCGCCGTGCTGCCGCTCGGCACCAGGCCGATGGCCGACGCCGATCCGCAGACCGGCTGGCGCGGCGCGCCGGAGCGGCCACAGCTGCTGCGCAAGATGCTGCTCAACACGCTCGTGGCGGGCGTGATCTGGCTGGCGATCTTCCTGACGGTGCAGAGCGGCTGGATCAGCTTCCGCAATGGCTGGCTGGCGCTGCCCCCGGCATGAATGCCGCCGCCGGGGCGACATGCACAATGTTTGTGCAGGAACGATGAGAAGATTGGCACGCTGCCGCAGAACGTGCCAATTCCTGTCTGGAAGCTCAATTTTCCAGCAGAAAAGTCGAAAATTTCAGTGGACCGCGCTGCGGGGACGGAAGATCATCATCGGCAGGACAGGGATGTTTCCCCGTCCTGCCGTGTGACTGGCGTTTCCTCCCTAAACTTGGCCCGCTGCGCCGCCAGGCGCGCGGGCCTTCTTTTTTTCTTAGTGTCTGCCGCGCCCGAAGTCACGCGGATTCCTGCGCCCGGTGAAAGATTTACGTGTTTTTATTGCGTCCGACCGTTGTGCGACGCACAAAATCTTTCGTCCCCAACGGTCCTTTCCCGCCTGCCCGCGCCCCTGTAGGGTCGCCGCCTCATCTGCATCCGGACCGAATGATGCGCCTGTCCCAGAGCTTCGTGCCCACGCTGAAGGAAAACCCCAGCGAGGCCCAGATCACCTCCCACCGCCTGATGCTGCGCGCCGGCCTGATCCGCCAGACCGCCGCCGGCATCTATGCCTGGCTGCCGGCCGGCCAGCGCGTGCTGCGCAACATCGCCCAGATCGTGCGCGAGGAGCAGGATGCCTCGGGCGCGCAGGAAGTGCTGATGCCGACCATCCAGTCGGCCGACCTCTGGCGCCAGTCCGGCCGCTTCGACGCCTACGGGCCCGAGATGCTGCGCCTGAAGGACCGCCACGAGCGCGACCTGCTCTACGGGCCGACCAACGAGGAGATGATCACCGAGATCTTCCGCAGCGGTGTCACCAGCTACCGGCAGTTCCCGCAGAACCTCTACCACATCCAGTGGAAGTTCCGCGACGAGGTGCGCCCCCGCTTCGGCGTGATGCGCGGCCGCGAGTTCCTGATGAAGGACGCCTACAGCTTCGACCTCGACTACGAGGGCGCGGTCATCGCCTACCGCAAGATGATGCTGGCCTACATGCGCACCTTCCAGCGCCTGGGCCTCAAGGCCATCCCCATGGTCGCCGACACCGGCCCGATCGGCGGTGACCTGAGCCACGAGTTCATCGTGCTGGCGCCCACCGGCGAGAGCCAGGTCTTCTTCGATGCCGGCTTCGAGGACATCGACTGGGTGAATGCCAGCTACGACAACCGGAACCCGGCCGACCTGGAACGCTTTTCCAGCACCATGACCAGCATGTATGCCGCCACCGACGAGAAGCACGACACGGCCAAATGGGCCGAGGTGCCGGAAGCCCGCCGGCGCGAGGGCAGGGGCATCGAGGTCGGCCACATCTTCTATTTCGGCACCAGGTACAGCGAGCCGATGGGGCTTTCGGTTGCCGGCCCCGACGGCAAGCCGGTCATCCCGCATATGGGCAGCTACGGCATCGGCGTCTCCCGCCTCGCCGGCGGCATCATCGAGGCCTCGCATGACGAGGCCGGCATCATCTGGCCCGACAGCGTCGCCCCCTGGAAGGCTGCCATCCTGAACCTCAAGCCCGGCGACAAGGCCTGCGACGCGATCTGCGAGGAGGCCTATGCCGCGCTTGGCGGCGACGCCCTCTACGACGACCGCGGCGAGCGCGCCGGCGCCAAGTTCGCCGACGCCGACCTGATGGGCCACCCCTGGCAGATCGTCGTCGGCCCCCGCGGCGCGGCCACCGGCATGGTGGAACTCAAGCGCCGCGCGACCGGCGAGAAGCAGGAAGTCTCGCTGGCGGATGCGCTCGCGAAGGTGCGTGGATGACGGGAAGCAAGAGAGCAAGATTCACCACAGAGGCACAGAGGACACAGAGAAGTAGGAGTTTCTCCTCTTATCTCCGTGTCCTC
>JBGAIK010000234.1:0-8736 GCA_044225615.1 Acetobacteraceae bacterium
GTCGGCGAACACCGCCACGTCGCTGTCGGTGACCAGGCCGCCGTCGCGATCGACGAGGGCGAACTTGCCGTTGTGCTGCCAGACCGCGAAGGGGCGGCGCTCGGTGAGGCGCACGACCAGGGTGGAGGGCAGCACGCGCTCGACGCTTGCCTGCTGCACCCAGGCGATCGATTCCAGGCGGGTGCGCGCATCGGCGACCGAGAAGCCCAGGATCGGGTCGCCCGGGCGGACGCCGAGTGCGGCGCGGAGCAGCTCGTCGGGGGTCTTTTCCTGGCCTTCGATGCGGATGGTGGCGATGCGGAAGCCGAGCCTGCCGGTCAGGTCGCCGAAGCGCTCGCGCATGCTGGCCCCTTCGCCGAAGGCCTGCGCCACGAGGCTCGCGCCCGCGAGCACCAGCACGACCGCGCCGAGGATGCCGGCCTGGCGCAGCACCTGGCGCTGGCGGCGCCAGATCAGCTTCCAGCGCCCGGGCCGGTCCGGCATGCGGCTGGGCTGGTGCGGGGCGGGCTTCACGCGCGGCATGACGCGTTCTCCACCATCCAGGCGCAGAGCTGCGGGAAGGACATGCCCTTGTGCGCCGCCTGCTCCGGCAGCAGCGAGGTTGGGGTCAGGCCGGGCTGGGTGTTGATTTCCAGCAGCACCAGGCGACCCGGTTCGCCCGCGGTGTCGTCGTAGCGGAAGTCGCAGCGGGTGGCGCCGCGGCAGCCCAGCGCCCTGTGGGCGGCCTCGGCCACGCCGAGCGCCTTGCTGTAGATGTCGGGATGAATGGGTGCGGGGATCACGTGGCGGGAGCCGCCATCGGCGTATTTCGCCTCGTAGTCGTAGAAGCTGGTGTTGGAGGCGATCTCGGTGACGGCCAGCGCCTCGCCGCCCATGATGCCGACGGTGAGCTCGCGGCCGGGGATGTACTCCTCGACCAGGGCGGTGGCGCCGAACTTCCAGCCGGCGGCGACGCTGGCGCGGCGATTGTCGCCCACGCGCATGATCTCGACGCCGACCGAGGAGCCCTCGTTGATCGGCTTGACCACGTAGGGCAGGGCCATCGGGTCCTCGTGCTCGAGGGCGGCGACATCCACCACGCGGCCGCGCGGGACGGGGAGGCCGTGGGCGGCGAAGATCGCCTTGGCGGCGACCTTGTCCATGGCGAGCGCCGAGGCGCGCACGCCGGAATGGGTGTAGGGAATGCCGAGCCAGTCGAGCACGCCCTGGATTGCCCCGTCCTCGCCGAAGCGGCCGTGCAGGGCGTTGAACACCGCGTCGGGGCGCGGGTCGAGGGCGGCGATGACGGCCTTCAGGTCGTCCTTCACCTCCACCGGGGTCACGTCGTAGCCGGCCTCGCGCAGGGCGGCGATCACCTGCCGGCCGGAGGAGAGGCTCACCTCGCGCTCGGCGGACATGCCGCCGTAGAGGACTGCGACCCGGCTCATGATTTCGTCCCCTTGGCGGCCACCCCGATACGCTTGATTTCCCAGTCGAGCGTCACGCCGCTGGCGGCCTTCACCCGCGCCCGCACGTCCTCGCCCAGCCCCTCGATGTCGGCCGCGGTGGCCTCGCCGGTGTTGAGCAGGAAATTGCAGTGCTTCTCCGAGACCTGGGCGCCACCGCGCACCAGGCCGCGGCAGCCGGCGGCGTCGATCAGCTCCCAGGCCTTTGGTCCGGCGGGCGAAGGTGGAGCTGCTGGTGGCGCACCGGCGCTGGTTGGCCTGCGGCGGCGCAGATGCCGGCCATAAAGCCTGGCGATCACCGCGCGGTCGTCGGCAGGGCGCTGAACGCGCGGATCGATGAGCGCCGGCGGCAGGCCGAGTGGCGATAGGCGAAGGCCAGGCGGCGTGGCCGGCGGCCACCAGCGGCGTCGTCGAGGCGTCGCGACCTCGGCCCAGTCCAGCATGGTGGCGACGCCCGCCGGCGCCGGCATCGATCACCGCCACCGCGCCAGTTGATCATCGGGATGCCGGAGAGGAATCTGCGGCCCCGCCAGCCCGGCCGCGGCGGCGTCGACAATGGTCGTCCAGCGCCGCGGCACCGGCGACCACGCCGTTACCCGGCCTCGACCGCGTTGAAGCCGGCGGCAGGCGATCACTGCGCTGCACGCCGCCGTCGCGCACGACCAGTTGGAGTGCCGCACCGATCGCCACCACCGATCCGGGGCGAGGCCGGCGAGGAAGGCGCAGAGATCCTCGGCATCGGCCGGCCGCACCAGCGCCTCGGCCGGGCCGCCGACGCGGAACCAGGTGGTCGGCGCAAGCGGCGCGTCGAACTGCACGCGGCCGCGCAGGGGCGGCAGCGCGAGGCGGGGCGGGGCCTCGGCGACCATCATCGCGCACCCCCCTGCAGTTCGGCGAGCTGGCCGGGCAGTGCGGCGGCCCAGGCGGTGATGTTCCCCGCTCCCAGGCAGACCACGAAATCGCCGGACCGGGCGATGGCATGCACCATCTCGGCCAGGTGCTCCGGGCCGGACAGCGGCACCACGCTGCGATGGCCGCGCGCGCGCAGCCCTTCCACCAGCGCGTCCCTGGTGACGCCCGGGATCGGCTGCTCGCCGGCGGCATAGACGTCGGCCACGATCACCGTGCCGGCCTCGTTCATGCAGGTGCAGAACTCGGCGAACAGGGCGGAGAGGCGCGTGTAGCGGTGCGGCTGCACCACGGCGACGACGTCGCGCGCCCCGGCCTGGCGGGCGGCCTTGAGCACGGCGGCGATCTCCACCGGGTGGTGGCCGTAGTCGTCGATCACGGTGATGCCGCCGGCCTCGCCGGTCTTGGTGAAGCGCCGCTTGACGCCGCGGAAATTGGCGAAGGCGCTGCGCAGGGTGGCGTCGTCGATCTCCATCTCGATGCCGATGGAGATTGCCGCCAGCGCATTCTGCACGTTGTGGCTGCCCATCATCGGCAGCCGGAACGGCCCCATCCGCCGCTCCCGCCGGCGCAGCCGGTCGGTCACCGCGACCTCGAAGGTGGTGCCGAGCTTGTCCGGGATCACCCGGTCGGCCCGCACCTCGGCCTGCGGCGAGAAGCCGTAGGTGATGATCCGCCGGTCGCCGAGCGAGGGCATCATCTGCTGCACGACCGGGTGGTCGATGCACAGCACCGCGAAGCCGTAGAACGGCACGTTCTGCACGAACTGGTGGAAGCCGGCGCGCATCGCCTCGCCGCTGCCCCAGTGGTCCAGGTGCTCGTCGAGGTCCATGTTGGTGACCACCGCGATGGTGGCCGGCAGGCGGAGGAAGCTGCCGTCGGACTCGTCGGCCTCCACGACCATCCACTCGCCCGCGCCCATGCGGGTGTTGGTGCCGTAGGCATTGATGATGCCGCCGTTGATGACGGTGGGATCGAGATGGGCGGCTTCCAGCACGGCGGCGACGAGGCTGGTCGTGGTGGTCTTGCCGTGGGTGCCGCCGATGGCGATGGCCCAGCGCAGGCGCATCAGCTCGGCCAGCATCTCGGCGCGGCGCACCACCGGGATCAGCCGGGCGCGGGCAGCCTGGACCTCGGGGTTGTCGGGCTTCACGTTGGCGCCGTCGGCGATGTCGCTGCCCTGCACCGAATAGCCGAGATTGTTCAGCACCTCGGCGATGCCCGACATGCCGATGCCGCCGATGCCGACGAAATGGATGGTCCCGATCGAGAGCGGCAGGGCCCTCATGCTGCACGCTCCGCGAGCTGTTCCACCGCGTCGGCGAGGCGCGCGGCCGCGTCGGGCCGGCCGCTCGCGGCGGCGGCGGATGCCGCCCGGACCAGCCGGTCGGGATTGTCGATCAGCTCCTGCACCAGCGTGGCCAGCGCGTCGGGGGTGAATTCCGTCTGCTTCACCGTCCAGGCGCCGGCGAGCGCTTGCGCGTTGGCGGTCTGGTGGTCGTCGATGGCGTTCGGCAGCGGCACCAGCACGGCGGGCCGCCCGGCCACCGCAAGCTCCGCCACGGTGGAGGCGCCGGCGCGGGCGACCACCAGATGGGCGCCGGCCAGCAGCGCGGCCATGTCGGTGAAGAAGGGGGCCAGATCGGCCGCGATCCCCGCCCGGGCGTAGATGGCGCGCACCCGTTCGACATCCTCGGCGCGGCACTGCTGGGTCACGTCGAGCCGGGACCGCAGCGCGTCGGGCAGGCTGGCGAGCGCGGCCGGCACGACGTCGCTGAACACGCGGGCGCCGAGCGAGCCGCCCACCACCAGCAGCCGGATGCGGTCGGCGGGCGCCGTGTAGCCCTGGCCGGACAGTGCCATGATCGCGGGGCGCACGGGGTTGCCGGTGACCAGCGTGCGCGCCCCCGCGGGCACGCGGGCGGTCGCGGTGTGGCTCAGCGCCAGCAGGTCGGCCAGGCGCGACAGCGCCCGGTTGGCGCGCCCGAGCACGCCGTTCTGCTCGTGCAATGCGATGGCCGGCCGGCGGGCGAGCAGGCGTGCGGCCAGCACCGGCGCCACCGACGGGTAGCCGCCGAAGCCAACGACCGCCGCTGCCCGCTCGGCCGCCAGCAGGCGCCGTGCCTGCAGCGTGCCGCGCGCCAGGGCGAAGGCGGCGCGGATGGCTTTCGCCGTGCCGCGCCCGGCAATGCCGGCGCCGGCGAGGACCACCCGCTCGGCCTGGGCGAAGACCGGCGAGGCGAGGCCGCCCGAGCGGGCATCGGTCATCAGCGCGATGCGGTGGCCGCGCCGCAGCAGCTCGGCCGCCAGCGCCTCGGCCGGGAAGAAGTGGCCGCCGGTGCCGCCGGCCGCGATCACGAAGCGGCTCACGACGGCTCTCCCGGATGGCGCCGCCGGGTCAAGGCCAGCAGCATGCCCATGCCCAGCGCCACCGCGACGACCGAGGAGCCGCCATAGGAGATGAAGGGCAGGGTCATGCCCTTGGTCGGGATCAGGTGCAGGGTGGAGGCCATGTTGACGAAGGCCTGCATGCCGAAGCCGCAGGCGAGGCCCGCGGCCGCGAGCAGCACGAACAGGTCGCTGTCCTGCTGCGCGCGGAGCATGCCGCGCAGCACGATGAAGGCGAAGACGCCGAGGATGACGAGGCTGACGATCAGGCCGAATTCCTCGCCCGCCACGGCGAAGACGAAGTCGGCATGGGCGTCGGGGATCACGTCCTTGACGTGCCCTTCGCCCGGGCCGCGGCCGAGCAGGCCGCCGTTGCCGAAGGCCTCCAGCGCCCGCTTCACCTGGTAGTTGCCGGCATCCGACGAATCGAGGAAGGCGGAGACGCGGGAGCGGACATGCGGGAAGAAGCTGTAGGCGCCGACGGCGGCCAGCCCGATCGCGCCGGCGCCGGCGCCGATCAGGACGAGGTGGATGCCGTAGACGAAGAGCTGGAGGAACAGCACGCCGACCAGCACCGCCAGCATGCCCATGTCCGGCTGGGACTTGAGCAGCACCGCGATCACGCCGAACACGGCGAAGGTGATCAGCAGGCCGGGGAAGCCCTTGCTGCGCTTTCCCTCGGCCAGCAGCCAGGCGGCGGTGACGGCGAAGCAGGGCTTGAGGAACTCGCTGGGCTGGAGCGACATGCCGGGCAGCGAGATCCAGCGCCGGGCGCCCTTGATCTCGGCGCCCACCACCAGCGTCATCGCGGTCAGCAGCAGCGCCAGCAGGCAGCCGGCGACGGCGACGCGGCGCACGCCCTTGGGCGTCAGCAGGCTGACCGCGACCACGATCAGGGCCGCGAGCATCAGGAACACGACCTGCTTGAGGATGAACACGTCGCGCGCCTGGTGGATGCGCTCGGCCACCGCGGGGCTCGCCGCCAGCATCATGATGTAGCCGAAGCCGATCAGCACGGTGATGGCGACCAGCGTCCAGCGGTCCACCGTCCACCACCAGCGGCCGAGGACGGAAGTATCGGCGCGGGAGAGTACGGGCATCAGGCCTGCCCTCCCGCGATGTCGGCCACCAGCGCGCGGAAGCGGTCGCCGCGCTGGTCGAAGCCGGTGAACTGGTCCCAGGAGGCGCAGGCGGGGGAGAGCAGCACCACCGGGGCCATGCCGGCACGCGCATCCGCCCAGGCCGCCTGCGTCGCGTTCTCCAGCGTGCCCACGATGCGATGCTTCACGCCGTGCGCGGCCAGGGTTTCGGCCAGGATCGGGGCGTCGCGGCCGATCAGCAGCGCCTCGGCCACACGGGGGAAGAATTCCGCCAGGGGCGCGATGCCGCCCTCCTTGGCCATGCCGCCGGCGATCCAGATCAGCCGGTCGTAGCAGCCCAGCGCGCGCGCGGTGCTGTCGGCATTGGTGGCCTTGCTGTCGTTGACGAAGCTCACGCCCGCGATCTCTCCAACCTTCTCCTGCCGGTGCGGCAGGCCCGGATAGGAGGCAATGCCACGACGCGCCGCGTCGCGCGCAATCCCCAATGCGAAGCCCATGGCGGCGGCGGCGGCGGCGTTCTGCATGTTGTGGCTGCCGGGCAGGGCGCGGGCGGTCGAGAGGTCGGCGATCGGAGCCCTCCCGGTCGCGCAGCCAGGTGCCGTCGGGGCCGAAATCGGCCGGGCCTTCGCCGAGACGGTGACGATCAACCGCCGCAGAGGTGGCGGCGATCTCGCGGCACAGCGGGTCGTCGATGCCGATCACGGCGGTGTCCGCCGGCTCCTGGCGGCCGAAGATGTTGAGCTTGGCCTGGGCGTAGCCCGTCATGTCGCCGTGGCAGTCGATATGGTCGGGGCTGAGGTTCAGCAGCACCGCGGCGTCGAAGCGCACGGTGTCGAGCCGTTCCAGCATGTAGCTGGACATTTCCAGCACGTAGACGCCGTCGTCGGGCAGCAGCGGCAGCGCGAGGGCCGCCCGGTGCCGAGGTTGCCGCCGGCCGCGACCGGGCGCCCCGCTTGCGCCAGCATGTGGGCCAGCAGCGCCGTGGTGGTGGACTTGCCGTTGGTGCCGGTGATGCCGGCGAAGCGTGCCCTGGAGCCGGCCTTGCGCACCGCGCGGAACAGCAGCTCGGCATCCGACAGGATCGGCACGCGCCGGCCGCGCGCCGCGGCCGCGAGCGGATGCGGCACCGGCAGAAGATGGGGATGCCGGCGACAGGACCAGCGCGGAGAGGGCCGTCATGTCCGGCTCCGCCACACGCAGCCCGGCGGCGGCGGCCGCCAGCGCGGGCGAAATGCTGTCGTCCCACGCGACCACGTCGGCGCCCATGGCGACCAGCGCCTGCGCCGCCGGCAGGCCATTCGGCCCAGCCCGACCACGGCGAAGCGCTCGCCGCTGAAGATGTCGGACGGGAAGCTCATCGCAGCTTCAGGGTCCCGAGCCCGACCAGTGCCAGGATCATGGCCACGATCCAGAAGCGGATGACGATCGTGGGCTCCGACCAGCCCTTCTTCTCGAAATGATGGTGCAGCGGCGCCATCAGGAACACGCGCCGGCCGGTGCGCTTGTACCAGAACACCTGGATGATGACGGAAACCGTTTCCACCACGAACAGCCCGCCCACGATCATCAGCACGATCTCGTGCTTGACCGCGACCGCGACCGCGCCGAGCGCGCCGCCGAGTGCCAGGCTGCCGGTGTCGCCCATGAACACGGCGGCCGGCGGCGCGTTGAACCACAGGAAGCCGAGCCCGGCGCCGACCAGGGCCGAGCAGAACACGGCGAGCTCGCCGGTGCCGGCGACGGGAACGAGCTGGAGATAGTCGGCGAAGACGCGGTTGCCGACCAGATAGGCGATCAGCGCGAACACGCCGGCGGCGATGATCGTCGGCACGATCGCAAGCCCGTCGAGCCCGTCCGTCAGGTTCACCGCGTTGCTCGATCCCAGCATCACCAGCATGCCGAAGAGGGGGAAGCCGATGCCCAGCGGGATCAGCACCTCCTTGAACACCGGGATGGCGAGTCCCGTCCCCAGCGGCGCCTTGGTCAGCCAGGCGATCCAGGCGCTGGCGGCGAGGCCGAGCGCGCATTGCAGGATCAGCTTGCCGCGGCCGGACAGGCCCTTGTAGTCGGCCTTGGAGAGCTTGATGTAGTCGTCCACGAAGCCGATCGCGCCGTAGCCGAGCGTGAGCAGCAGCACCGCCCAGACATAGCCGTTGCGCAGGTCGGCCCAGAGCAGGGTGGATACGGTCAGCGCCGACAGGATCAGCACGCCGCCCATGGTGGGCGTGCCCTTCTTCTCGATCAGGTGCCGCTCCGGCCCGTCGGGGCGGATCGGCTGGCCGCCGCGCTGGACGGATTTCAGCCAGCGGATCAGCGCCGGGCCGAGCACCAGGCTGATGACCAGCGCGGTGATGCAGGCCGCACCCGACCGGAAGGTCAGGTAGCGGAAGATGTTGAACAGGATGAACTGGTCGGCGAGGCGGGCGAGATTGTACAGCATCAGCCTGCTCCCAGCGCCGCGATGGCATCGACGATCGGCTTCATCCGCGTGCCCAGGCTGCCCTTGACCAGAACCGCGTCACCGTCGCGCAGGGCGGCGGCCACCATCGGGGCGAGCGCGTCGGAGGCGGGTTCGTGCGCGCCCTGCTTGGCGGCCGGCAGGCGGTCGAACAGGCCGCGCATGAGCGGGCCGCAGGCGAACACCACGTCCGCGACGCGAGCCACGTCCGGGGCGAGACCCTGGTGCAGCGCCGGGCCCTCGTCGCCGAGCTCGCGCATGTCGCCCAGCACCACGACCCGGCGGGCGGCAGGCTGCAGGGCGAGGACCTGGAGTGCGGCGCGGACGGCGACCGGGGAGGCGTTGTAGCTCTCGTCCTGGAGCAGGGCGGTTCCCTGGCCGAGGCGGATGCGCCGGCGCTGGCCGCGCCCGGCCATCGGCGCGAAGCCTTCCAGCG
>JBGAIK010000235.1:0-7555 GCA_044225615.1 Acetobacteraceae bacterium
AACACCGCCGGCGCAGCCTTCCTGCGCGACTTCGTGGAGGAGGCGAAGGCGAGCGGCCTGGTGGCCGCGCTGATCGCGCAGCACGGGGTGCGCGGGCTGACGGTGGCGCCGGCGGCCTAGTGTCCCGATTCCGAAGTTCGTTGCCACGTGCAGTGGTCGGAATCGGGACACTGGCTCTTTGTTTTCAGTGTCCTGTTCACCCCTACGTCCGCCATGAAGGATGGCGAACTTCGGGGACAGGACACTGGCTACAGCACGAAATCCCCCGCCACCAGCACGAGACTGCCGTTGAGCAGCACGGCGAAATCGGCCTGGCCGTCGCCGGTCACGTCGCCGGTGACCAGCGTGTTGGCGCCCGAGGGCGCGTAGCGGAGTTCCCCCTTGGCGCCGGAGAACGGGTCGGTGCCGATGAAGCTGAACGCCTGGTTGCCCCCGACGCCGGCCTGGGCGTCGATCAGGTGCAGGTCGATCAGGTCGTGCTCGGCGCTGGAGAAATCGACGATCCGGTCGCGCCCGCCCGCGGCCACGGTGGAGTCCGCCAGCGCGTCGATGCGGAACTGGTCGGCGCCGCCGCCGCCCACCAGCGTGTCCGCGCCGCCGGCCCCGATCAGCGTATCGGCACCGGCGGCCCCGCGCAGCGCGTTGGCGATCTCGTTGCCGGTCAGCTTCAGGCCGGCATCGGAATCAGCGCGCAGGAACTCGACCTCGTTGCCGGCGACCAGCGTGTAGTTGAGCCGGGTGAAGATGGTGTCGCTCCCCTGCCCCGCCGCCTCGACGATCGTGTCGTTGGGGTTGTCGAGGTAGTAGGTGTCGTCGCCCAGTCCGCCCGCCATCGAATCGCCGCCGCTGCCGCCGTCCAGCGTGTCGTCGCCGGCGCCCCCGGTCAGCGTGTCGGCGCCGCCCAGTCCCTTCAGCCGCCCGCCGGCATCGTCGCCCGTGATGGCGTCGTCGAACTTGCCGCCCCAGACGTCGTGCACGTCGATGAAGCTGTCGTCGGCGGCCGCGCCGGCATTGAGCCAGGGATGCAGCAGGTCCACGGTGACCGCCTGCTGCACCTTGGCGTACTCGACCGTGGTGTCGCCGAACGTGCCGATGAAGGTGCCGGCGCCGGCCCCGGCAAACAGGTAGTTGGTGCCGCTGCCGCCGATCAGCGTGTTGGTCCCGGCCCCGGCATAGACCTTGTTGGTGCCCGCGCCGATGGCGGAGATGATGTTGGTGCCGGTGCCGGCGTGGATGGTGTTGTTGGTCGCGATGCCGCGCACGGCGATGGTGGCGGCGTTGCTGACGCGCTGGGTCAGCGTCTCGGTCGCGGCGTTCCACGACCAGGACCGGTCCTGCGTGCCCTGTTGGGCGGCGGTGCCGTAGATCGCCTGGATGGCCGCGATGTCGAGCGCGGCGAGATGGGCGAGCGTGGTGGCGCCCTCGTTCATCACCGTCTCGGGCGCGGCCGCTCCGGGGTCCCAGACATTGTGCTCGGTGGCGGGATACGTGCCGTAGTTGGTCCAGGCCTCGTCGGGGTGCTTGAGGCCGAGGGCGTGGCCGATCTCGTGCAGCAGGGTGACGTAGGCGAATTCCCCGCCGGTGGTGAAGGCGGTGTTCATCAGGATGTTGCCCGCGCCGGGCAGGTTCGCGGCGAAATACGGGAAGGTGGAATAGTTCCAGTCGCCCCAGGGGTAGAACCCCATCCCGCCGGCATACTGGGCGTAGGGGTCGGTGGAAAAATCGTAGGCGGCGAAATTGATCTCGCCCTGGCCGGGCGCGACCTGCAGGAAGACGACGCCACTGGCATCGCTCCACTCCTGCAGCGCCGCCTGCGCCTGCGCCTGCTGGGCGGCGGTGAAGGCGGTGAAGGTGGCGTAGGCGGAGGCGGACAGGTTGCCCTGGTCGGATTCGGGGGCCGTCGCGTCGAACGAATAGGTCACGAAGACCGGGCTGCCGGTGATCTCGATGCCGGTCCAGTACGAGCCGGTGAGCAGGGCGGTGTGGTCGGTGACCTCGGTCATGTCGCGGGGCTCCGGGCGGGATTCGTTGGCAATCTGTCCTGGCCTGTGGTGCCTGTCTGCTGGCAGGGGCGTGAGGCGGGATCACGCCTTCGTGCGCGGGATCACGGCCGCACTTCCAGCCCCCCGTCCACCGTGATCGTGCTGCCGGTCACGTAGCCCGCCGCATCGCTCGCCAGGAACAATGCCGCAGCGGCAACATCATCCGGCGCGCCGATGCGCCGCATCGGGATCAGCTCGAGCTTGGCGGCGCGCCAGGCCGGGTCGGCAAGGGCGGCGCGGTTGAAGTCGGTCTCGATCGTGCCGGGCGCGATCAGGTTCACGGTGATGCCTTCGGCCGCCAGTTCCAGCGCCAGCACGCGGGCCATCTGCATCAGCCCCGCCTTGCCGGCGGCGTAGGCGGCGAGGCCGGGATTGGGCGTCCATTGGTTGACGGAGGAGACCAGCACGATGCGCCCGTGCCGGCGCGGCAGCATGTCGCGGGCGGCCTCCTGGGCGACGGCGAAGGCGGCGTGCAGGTTCACCGTCTGCACGCGCTGCCATTCGGCATCCGTGATCTCCAGCGCCGGCTTGCGCAGCAGCACGGCGGCGGTGCAGACGGCGATGTCGAGGTGGCCGAGGGCGGCGATGGCGGCGGCGACGAGCCGGCGGGCCGCTTCGGGGGTGGCGAAATCGGCTTCCAGGACGACCGCGCGGCGGCCGAGGGCGCGGCATTCGGCGGCGAGCGCCTCGGCCGCCGCTGCCTGGCCGAGATGGTGGATGGCGACGTCGGCGCCGGCTTCGGCGAAGGCGCGCACGGTGGCGCGGCCGATGCCGTCGCTGCCGGCGCCGGTGACGAGGGCGGTGCGCCCGGCAAGGGAGAGGTGCATGGATTGGGTCCGGAGGCTGGGAACCGCAGACTATGAATCTTCCCAAGCCTTGTGAATCTCCCTAAGCCGCCGGCCGGCAGTGACGGGCATCACATGCTCCCCGGGCGGAACGGACCTATCAGCCCGCGCCGCCACGGGATCGATCGGCGAACGGTCTTGCGCCCGGGCGGAACGAGCAGGCACAGTCGGCGCCGGAGGCGGCGCGCGTGCGCTGAGGGGGAGACAGACCATGCCTACCGCCGAGCAATACGCCTATGTCGCCGAATTCCTCGGTGTGATCGTGCCGGGCCAGACCAGGGCCATGCGCCGCAAGGGCGGGGATGAGGCCGCGCCCGGCGGTGCCGGCGACGAACCCATCATGTCCAGCATGGAGGATGGGCCCATCGGTCCCTATGCCGACCAGCCCGACACGCCCTGGCCCGCCGCGCCGGCCCAGTCGGTCTATACCGGCACGACCGCCTACACCCCGCCCCCGCCGCCCAGGCCGCCGGCCCCGCCGCGTGCCCCCACCCGCACCGCAGCGCCCGCCCCGCCACCGCAACAGCCGATCGGCCCGTACGCCGACCAGCCCGACACGCCATGGCCCTCCGCCGCCGACGAGGCCGCCGGCATGTCGATCGACCCCGACGCCACCCCGCTCGCGCCGACGGTGGGCGAGCTGAACCAGTCGCTCGACCCGTCGCAGCGCCCGCCCGCCCCGCCGGCCGAAGGCGTGAAGGGCACGCTCGACTTCAAGCAGACCCTGGTCGATCTGGGCGTGGTGAGCGTGCCGCTGCTCGATGGCTGCCTGACCGCCAAGTTCAGCGTGCAGGTGGAGGTTGCCGGCAAGCTGGAGGCCGGGACGGCCGGCACCCAGGGCACCACCACCATCACGCCGCTCGCCTACGACAACGGCGCGCTGGCGGAGAAGATCGCCCATAGCTGGAACGACAAGGACGGCGTGCGCCTGCTCGGCTGGCAGTCGGTGTTCACCGAGGTCAAGGCCGAGGGCGCGGTGAAGATCGACAAGGGCCTGTCGGTCACCGTCGCCGCCGCCGGCAAGCTCGGCTGCGGCGTGGAGCTCAAGTTCACCATCACCCTGATCAAGGTGGACGAGAAGCAGGAGGTGAAGGCCTTCTCCTTCAAGGGCGGCGTCGACATCCCGGCCTTCCCGTTCAACCAGTTCAGCATCGATCTCGGCCCGGGGGTGAAGCTCAGCAAGGTGATGGTGCACCCGGTCGCCAGCCTGGAGGTGACGCCGAACTGGACCCAGATCGGCAAGCGGCTGTTCCAGGAGGCGGCGAAGGACACCGCGCTGGAGGCGGTGGGCGAGAAGGTGGCGGAGACGACCGCGACCGTCATCTCGGTCGATGCCGCGATCATCGGCGGCTTCCTGCTGGCCGGAATCTCCACCCTCGGCGCCGGCATCCTGAACATCGCCGAGGGCGACGAGATCGCCGGCTCCAGCGGCCGCGCCACCAAGCTCGCCGACCAGATGACCGACGGGTTCCGCATCGGCGCCGGCGGCGGCAGCCCGCCTTCGGACAAGGCGGCGCTGGCCGGCTACACGCTCGGCATCAGGAACTACAACGCGGCGGTGGCGAGGATGCAGCAGCAGAACCCCACCGCGACCGAGGCCGACATCAAGGCCGCGATCGGCCAGCAGATCGACAAGGCGGTGCAGGGCGCGCGCGGGCAGATACTGGCCAGTGCCCGGCGCACCGTGTGGGAGGCCTATGCCGCCGAGCACATGGACAGCTGGTACCACAGTTACGAATCCGCCCGCTGGCAGGCCTGGACCAACATCTACGGCGACGACCCGCGCGGCAATCCGGAATACGCCAAGTATCGCAACGAACACACCGGGGGGCGGCTGGGCATGTAGCCCGGCCTTCCCGCAGCACCAGGACATTCCATGGCCCCGAACACCGCCGAACGTGACGCCTGGGTCGCCACGATGCTCGGGGTGGACCTGAGCCGGTACCGGGCCGCGCCGCCGGGCGGCGGGGATGCCGGCGTGGCGCCCTCCGGCCGCGCCAAGACGGCGAAGGCCCCGAGGAAGCCCGACGCGGTGCCGCCCAAGAGCGAGGCGCAGACGAAATACGAGGCGCTGCTGAAGGCCGTCGAGGATCGCTGCACGGCGGCCGGCGCGGACGTGACCGCGGGCGAGATCGGCGCCATCCGCAGCGAATGCGTCGAGCCGGCCAAGGCGCTGGCCGCGGCGGCGACACCCGACTATGACGGGGCGATGGCGCAGCTCGCCAAGGCGGCCAAGCGGCTCGACCTGGTGGAGCTGCACAAGCGCCGCTACGAGGCCGGGCTGAAGGCGGCCGAGGACCGGTTCAACGCCCTGAGCACCAACGCCACCAAGGCCGCCGCGCTGTGGCCGGGCTGGGGCGGGGCGCCGATCAAGGGCGTCACCGAGGTGATCCCGGAGCTGACGACGAAATACCTCGATCCCGGCCGCGCCAAGGCGGCGGCAGGCGACTATGCGGGGGCGATGGCGCTGCTGGATGCCGCGAACCAGCCGGAGAACGACGCCTTCGCCAAGGTCAACGCGTTCTGGGATTTCGCCACCAACCGCAACGTGGCCCAGCTCACCTATGACGGCACCCTGGCCGGTGCGGTGCCGGCGGTGGCGACCGCGCTGGCCGCGATCAAGGCCGACACGCTGGACAAGGCCGACGCCACCGCCCGGGCCGGCGACTATGCCGCGGCCAGCGCGGCGCTGTCCGCGGCCGGCCCGAGGCTCGCGCCGCTGGCGGAGCTGGTGGCGAAGCGCAACGCGGCGCTGGGCGCGGTGGCGGCACTGGCGGCGCCGGAACTGGCCGAGGCCAAGGCGAAGCTCCAGCATGACCGGCTCGATGCCGGCGATGCGCAGATCGCCGCCGGCAAGCTCGCCGAGGCGGCGGCGCTGTTCGCGCAGGGCGCCGAGGAGGCAGGCAAGGCCGCCGCCTACGGCGCCGCGCTCGCCGCCGCCAACGCGGCCCTGGCCAAGGCGACCGACCCGGCGCTGGCGCCCGACCTGGCGCGGATCAAGGCCGAGTGCCTGGACCCGGCCAAGGCGCGCGCCGGCGCGCTCGATTTCGCCGGCGGCGCGGCGCTGCTGGCCGAGGCGAAGAAGCAGGCCGACGGGCTGGGCAAGCTGGCCACCGCGCAGGCCGAGGCGGAGGGCGCCAACGCCAAGGCGCAGAAGAAAGCCAGGACCAACCCGGCCGGCGCGCTGGCCGACGTGAAGAAGCTGCTGGCCGCGCTTGAGCATCATCCCAGCGCGGGCACGATCGGCGACGCGCTGACCGCCATCCGCGACGACATCGCCGATGCCGGGGCGGCGATCTCGGCCGGCACGCCGGACGCGGCCCGCACGGCAATCGAAAAGGCCGGCAAGGGCATCGTGGACGGGCGCATGCAGGCCGAGCGCAACGCGCAGTACGACGCCGCACTCGACGCGGCCAAGGCACGGGTGGCGGGGCTGCCGGCGGAGGCGGGGCCGGAGAAGAGCCAGATCGAGACCGCCCTGCTGAATCCGGCCGCGGGCAAATCCGCGCCCGGCGACCGTGCGGGCGGCATGAACGGCCTGTCCGGCATAGCCCCCGCCGTCGCCGCGGCCGAGGACGACGGCGGCCGGCGCCCGGCAATACGCAACCGACCGGCCGCCGGCCGACGCGGCGGCGGCGGCGCTGACCGACCCGTTCGTCGCCCGCGACCTGGCGCAGATCAAGGCCACCATGCTCGATCCGGCTGCCGCCAAGGCGACCGCGCGCGACTTTGCCGCGGCCCTGAAGCTGATCGCCGACGTCGCCGGGACCTGTGCGGGGGTCAAGCAGATCGCCGAGACCAATGCCCAGTACGTCGCCACCCTGGCCGATCTCACCCAGTCGATCGGGATGCTGGCGAACAACCTCAAATACGGCCGCGAGAAGGGCCTGCCGGCGCGGGCGGATTTCGACGCCGGCCTGGCCGACGCGCAGGCCAGGTATGCCACCCCCGCCGCCGCCAAGGTCGCCGCCCGCGCGATCGGGCCGGCGGGGCTGCCGGCCATGCAGGAGGCGCTGGCGCTGGTGCGCGACGGGTACAGCATGTGCAACACGCTGGTGAACCGGAGCTACGACTACGTCGCCGCCAGCGACAAGGCGCAGAAGGCCGCCGAGGCGCTCGCCGCGCTGAAGGGGCTGCCGCAGAAGGACGCCGTGGCGCGCGAGATCGCCGCCCTCGACAAGTCGCTCGCCGACGGCGCCGCGCTGCTTGCCGCGGGCCAGAACAGCCCGGCCGTCGCCGCCTACCAGAACGTCATCGACGGCGCGGCCGACGCCACCAGGGTCGCGGACGAAGCGGCGCGCTACGCGGCGTCGCTGCTCGCCTCCAACCTGCGCATCGGCGTCTGCCGCATGGCGGTCACCAACGCCGCGCCGATCCAGCCGATCATCGACAAGCTCGCCGCGGTCGAGGCGGAGACCATCACGGCCGCGGCGGCGCAGGCGGCGCTGCACGACTATCCGCGGGCGTCCGCGCTGCTGGAGCCGGTCTCCACCCGCTGCGGCGAGGTCGAGACGCTGGTGCTGCAGAATGCCAAGTTCGCCGCCGCCATCGCGCCCGTCGAGGCGTCGCTGGCCGGGCTCACGCAGCCGCAGGTGGCCGAGGAGGTGAAGCACATCCGCGCCGAGCGGACCGATCCGGCCAAGGCCGCGGCCATGACCACCGACTACC
>JBGAIK010000236.1:0-7421 GCA_044225615.1 Acetobacteraceae bacterium
GGTGCCGCAGCCGCAGGAGGAGGCGGCGTTGGGGTTCCTGACCGCGAAATGGGCGCCCATCAGGGCGTCGGTGTAGTCGAGTTCCGAGCCGGCGAGCAGGTCGAGGCTGGCGGGGTCGATGAAGACGCGGGCGCCGGCGTGCTCGACCACGACGTCGTCCTCGGCGGGGACCTGGTCGAGGTCGAAGCGGTACTGGAAGCCGTTGCAGCCGCCGGCGAGCACTTCGACGCGAAGCGCCGCGGCCGGCTGGGCGGCGGTGATCTCGCTGATCCGGGCCGCGGCGCGGTCGGTCAGGCGGAACGGGGCGATGCTGTCCATGGAGGGAACATAGGCGAGAGTCGGGCGGTCTTGAAGGGGTCGCATTGAAGCGGGGGGGCGCAGGGTGTATGCGCCGGCCATGGAACGGGCGAACTATGCGGTGCGGCCTGAGACCACGCGCGGCCGGCTGCATCCGGAGCCGGAGGCGCGGACGCGCAGCCCGTTCCAGCGCGACCGGGACCGGATCATCCACTCCTCGGCGTTCCGCAAGCTGCAGTACAAGACGCAGGTCTTCGTCAACCACGAGGGCGATTTCTACCGCACCCGGCTGACCCATTCGATCGAGGTGGCGCAGATCGCCCGCTCGATGGCGCGCGAGCTGGGGCTGGACGAGGATCTGGCGGAGGCGCTGGCGCTGGCGCATGACCTTGGGCATCCGCCGTTCGGCCATGCCGGGGAGGACGCGCTGGCGATGGCGATGAAGCCGTTCGGAGGGTTCGACCACAACGCGCAGTCGCTGCGCGTCGTGACGCTGCTGGAGGCGCGCTACGCGGCGTTCGACGGGCTGAACCTGACCTGGGAGACGCTGGAGGGCCTGGCCAAGCATAACGGGCCGCTGCACCGGCCGCCGCAGTATTTCGTGGAATACGACGCGCGGCACAAGCTGGACCTGCACTCGCACGCCGCGGCCGAGGCGCAGGTGGCGGCGATCGCCGACGACATGGCCTATCACAGCCACGATCTGGATGACGGGCTGCGGGCGGACATGTTCGGCTTCGCCGACATCGGGCATCTGCCGGTGGTGGGGCCGGCGCTGAAGGAGGCGCGGATGGCGAGCCTGGACGTGCCGCCGCGGCGGCTGCGGCACGAGATGAACCGCCGGGTGATCAACGCGCTGGTCAACGACGTGGTGCAGGAGAGCCGGCGGCGGATCGCGGCGCTCGCGCCGAAGGACGCGGATGCGATCCGGCGGGCACGGCAGCCGGTGGTGGCGTTCAGCGATGCCATGGCCGAGGCGAACCGGGCGATCAAGGAGTTCCTGTATTCGCGCATGTACCGGCACTGGCGGCAGAACCGGATGCACTACAAGGCGCGCAGGGTGGTGGGCGAGCTGTTCGGGGTGCTGCACGGCGATACCGGGCTGCTGCCGGACGACTGGCGCAACCGCGCCGGCGAGGAGCCGCGCAGCCCGCGGGCGGCGACGGTGGTGTGCGACTACATCGCCGGCATGACCGACCGCTTCGCGATGGATGAACATTTGCGGCTGACCGACATTTCCGTCAGCGGCTGACCGATCGGGACATTCAATGAGCCAGAACATCTTTGCCGATATGCGGCTGCGTGTGCTTGCGGCGCTGCGGGCCGCGGTTGCGGAGCTGCCGGAGGACGTGGCCGCGCGCGTGGAGGTGACCCCGGCGAAGGAGGCGGCGCATGGCGACATGGCCACCAACGCGGCCATGGTGGCGGCCAAGGCGGCGCGGATGAAGCCGGCCGAGATCGCCGCGGCGCTGGTGGCGGCACTTGCCGCCGACCCGCTGGTGGCGGAGGCGGCGGTGGCGGGGCCGGGCTTCGTGAACCTGCGGCTGGCGCCGGGGGCATGGCGGGCGCTGGTGCCGGACATGCTGCGCGAGGCGGAAGCCTACGGCGCGGGCAGCGTGGGTGCGGGGGTGCGGGTGAACGTGGAATACGTCTCGGCCAATCCGACCGGGCCGCTGCATATCGGCCATTGCCGCGGCGCGGTGGTGGGCGACGCGCTGGCCAACCTGATGGCCAAGGCCGGCTATGCGGTGACCAAGGAATACTACATCAACGATGCCGGCAACCAGGTGGCGGCGCTGGCCTGGGCGGCGTACTGGCGCTACCTGCAGGCGATCGGGACGCCGCTGTCGGAAGAGGAATTCGCCAACGAGGTGCCGGGCGGGCTGCAATACCGGGGCGAGTACCTGATCCCGGTGGGCGAGGCGCTGGCGGCACTGCACGGGACGGCGCTGGCCTCGCCGCTGCTGGGGATCGCGGCGCCCGAGGACTGGCTGGAGACGGTCCGGGAGTTCGCGCTGGCGCAGATGCTGGAACAGATCCGCACCGACCTCGCGATACTGGGCGTGTACCAGGAGGTGTTTTCGTCGGAGCGGGCGCTGGCCGAGGCGGGTGCCACCGACCTGATGATCGACCGGCTGCGGGAGCAGGGGCTGATCTACGAGGGCATCCTGGAGCCGCCCAAGGGCAAGACGCCGGAGGACTGGGAGCCGCGCGAGCAGACGCTGTTCCGGGCCGCCGATTTCGGCGACGACGTGGACCGCCCGCTGCGCAAGTCCGACGGCAGCGCCACGTATTTCGCCAACGACATCGCCTACCACGCCGACAAGCTGGGGCGCGGGGCGGACGTGCTGATCGACGTGCTGGGCGCCGACCATGGCGGCTATGTGAAGCGGATGACGGCGGCGGTGAAGGCGCTCGGCGGCCGGCTGGACGTGCTGCTGTGCCAGATCGTGCACGTGGTGAAGGACGGGCAGCCGCTGCGCATGTCGAAGCGGGCGGGAACCTTTGTGACCCTGCGCGACCTGCTGGACGAGGTGGGGCCCGACGCGGTGCGGTTCACCATGCTGACGCGCAAGTCGGACGCGCAGATGGAGTTCGACATCAACCTGGCGGTGGCGCAGACGCGGGACAACCCGGTGTTCTACGTGCAGTACGCGCATGCGCGCTGCCGGTCGGTGCTGCGCCGGGCGGAGGAGCTGCTGGGCGTGGAGGACGTTTCGGCGGCGGTGCTGGCGGAGGTGCCGCTGGATGCGCTGGCGACCGAGGCGGAGCTGGCGCTGATCCGGCGGCTGGCATCCTGGCCGCGCATCGTCGAATCGGCGGCGGTGGCGCGCGAGCCGCACCGAGTCGCGTTTTTTCTCTATGATTTAGCCGGCGACTTTAGTACACTGTGGAATGAGGGCAACCGGGACGCCGAGCTGAAGTTCCTGCTGCCCGACCAGAAGGCCGTGACGCTCGCGCGGGTTGCCCTTGTTGCGGCGACGGCGATCGTGATTCGGTCGGGGCTGGCGGTGATGGGGGTGGCCCCCATGGAAGAGATGCGTTGACAGCGGCAGGCTGAGCGACCTGCCGCGAGGAGAGCGGCAGAATGCGCGACGACCTGGACATCCCGATGCCCGCGATGGGCCCCGCCGCCGGCAACACCGGCTATCGCGTGCCGCGCCAGCGCGAGGGGATGGACCCGAACACCAAGAAGCTGGCCATGATCGCGGCCGGGATCGGCGGCACGCTGGTGGTGCTGCTGGGGGCGTGGTCGCTGACCGGGCATCGCCGCACCGGCGTGCCGGTGGTGGAGGCGGATGCGCGGCCGGTGCGGGAGAAGCCGGCCAATGCCGGCGGCATGCAGGTGGCGGGCAAGGACGAGGCCATTCTTTCCGGCAAGGCCGAGGGCCAGGCGGCGCTGGCGCCGCCGGCCGAGGCGCCGAAGCCGGAGGCGCTGAAGGCGCAGGAGCGGGCCGCCCAGGCTGCCGCGGCGGCCCAGGCAGCGCCGGCCGCGGCCACGCCGCCCGCGCCAGCCCAGCCCGTTGCGGCCGCAAGCACGGCCCAGGCTGCCCCGCCGGCTGTTGCCCCGGCTGCAACGCCGGCACGGCCCCCTGCCCCTGCCGTGGCGGCACGGCCCGCCGCGCCGCCCGCGCCGATGCCGGCGGCGGCCGTCGCCATGGCACCTGCGGTGCCGAAGCCCGCCACGCCCGCCCCGGCGCCCGCCCCGGTCGCCCAGGCCAAGCCCGCCGCCAAGCCGGCCGGTGCCGAAGCCGGCCACGCCCGCCCCGGCGCCCGCCCCCGTCGCCCAGGCCAAGCCCGCCGCCAAGCCGGCCGGCGGGGTGCAGGTGCAGCTTGCCGCCGTCGCCTCCGAGCAGGCGGCGATGCAGGAATGGCAGCGGCTGGAGAAGAAGGCCCCTGCCCTGTTCGGCGGCCACAAGCCGATCGTGACCAGGACCCAGCATGACGGGCGGACCTTCTGGCGGCTGCGCACCAGCGGCTTCGCGGATGCGGCGGCGGCCAAGGGATTCTGCGAGCAGGCGCGCGGCAAGGGCCTGTCCTGCATGGCGTTCTGACCCGCGTTTCCGTTGAGTCTCCGCGACGGATTGTCATTGGCAGTCCGTAGCGTCCCAGCGTAGATTGGCGCCTGTCCGGCCGTGCTCCGGGCCGGGAGCGCTGCTATGGCTACGGGTTTCGTGGTTCGCAATGAGGCTGAGCTGAATGCCGCCATCGCCGCCGTGAATGCGGGCGCGGCGGGGGTGGACTATGCCGTCACGATCGATGCCACCGGCAGCTTCGACCTGACATCCGACCTCCAGCCGATCGTGCTGCCGGCCGGCGCGACGCTGTCCATCGGCGGCGACGTGGACATGGAGGGGCATGGGCTGGCCCATGGCTTCCAGGTCGCGAGAGGCGAGGTGACGTTCTCCGGCCTGTCGATCTCGGGCACGCTGCCGGCGGCGCCCGGGGCGGGATGGGCGATCGACGGGGCGACGGGGGTCGATCTCGTGCTCAGCGACGTCGATCTCGCAGCGTTCCGTGCCGAAGGCGTGACCGGCAACACCATCCACCTGGCCGGGAGCGGCACCATCACGGTGCAATCGAGCACGACGCTCGACCTGGCGGGCGTGACGATTGCGGCGGAGGGCGGCGTCGTCGCGATCGGCGTGCCTGGGGTCACGCTCGGGCCGACATCGGTGAGCGCCAGCGGTTCTGCCACGATCATCGCCAGCACGCTCACCCAACTCGGCATAACGACAGCGACACTGCAAGGCACCATGATCACCAGTTTCGTCGCCGATTCCGACGCCTCCCTGCGCGCGGCCATCACCGCCATCAGCCTTGGCGGCATCGCCGCCGGCAGCAGCAGCTACACCATCACCCTTACCGGCGACGTCGCGCTCGCCGGCAACCTGCCGGCCATCGATCTCGGCGCCAACATCTCGCTCACCATCGACGGCCAGGGGCATACGCTGGACGGCACGGGCATCGCGCGCGGCTTCTACCTCTATTCGGGCCGGGTCGTCTTCCGGTCCCTGACCATCGCGGATGCGGTGGCGCGGGGGCTGGACGGCCAACCCGGCCTGTCGGGTGGCGGTGGTGCGGCGGGCCTCGGCGGCGGGCTGTTCATCGGCCAGTCCGGCACGGCTTTCCTCGACGGGGTGGATTTCCGCAACGACAGCGCGGCGGGCGGCAAGGGCGGCGCCGGCAGCGGCGGATATTCGCCCGAATCCGTCACCGGCGCGGCCGGCGGGTTCGGCTTCGGCGGCGGCGCGGGCGTCTATGGCGGCGCGGGCGGGTTCGGCGCCGGCGGCGGCGGCGGGCTGGTCACCGGCGGGACAGGCGGTTTTGGCGCGGGCGCCGGGGCCGGCTTGCAGCGTGGCCATGGCGGCGGCGGCGGGCTCGGGGCCGGCGGCAACATATTCGTGCATGGCGGCGGGCAGCTCACCATCCTGTCGGGCACGCTTGAGGCCGGCACCGTGGTCGCCGGCACGGGCACCGATGGCGGCGGCGACGGCCAGGCGCTGGGCAGTTCGATCTTCCTGACCGGCAGCCAGGCCTTCTCCCTGTCTCCCGCGCCGGGGCAGACGGTGCGGATCGACGGGGTGATCGCCGATACGCCGGTGGTGGGTGAGCCGGCGGGGACGCAGACGCAGTACCAGGGGGGCATCGGCTACACGTACGGCAGCGTCAGCACCATTGCCCTCGATATCGGAGGCATCGTCTACGTCTACAATCCGGACCAGCCGCCGAGCTATACCGCCTTCCCCGGCTTCGGCTTCGCCGATCCCTTCACCATCCGCACCGACCCCACCCTGCCCGGCGCCGGCGGCACGGTGATCCTGAACGGCGTCAACACCTATACCTCCGGCACGCAGGTGAACGGCACGCTGGAACTCGGCAACGCCAGCGGCGCCGGCACCGGCACCATCACCCTGCTGGCGCGCGACGGCCTGCTGCGCGTCCATGGCGCGGCCCTGCCGGCCAACACCGTCGCCGGCCTCGCGCGCATCAACGCGGTGGCGCTGCCGGACCTCGTCCTTGTCCCGGGCGCCTATGCGTTCGACCCGGCCACCGGCGACGTCACCCTGCCCATTCAGGCCGGCGGCGGCACTACGCTGAACACGCCGGGCGCACCCGCCGCGAACCTCGCCGCCATGGTCACGGCCGGTGGAACCGGCGGCAGCCGCATCACGCTCGACTATGCCGCCACACTGGCCGGCGGCGCGCTCGGCCTCGTTGCCGTGCCGCTGCCCGACGGGGCCTATGTCGCCACCGCGCAAAGCCTGCTGGGCGCGGCATCCGTGGGCGGGGTGGGGCTGACCCGTTCCGGTGGCGCGGTTGGCGTCACCCATGCCGTGGAGCTCGTCGCCGGGACCGCGCCGGTCAGCCTGGTCGGCGCGGCCGAGAACGGCAACCTTGTCGTCGCCGGCACCCAGGATCTCACCTACGTGGCCGGTGCGGGCAGCGCCACCGTGGTTTCCGGCGGCGGGCGCTTGGTTGCCAACCTTGCCGACGGCCATGGCGACCAGACCATCTTCCTCGGCCTCGGCGCCTCCACCGTGCTGGCCGGCGCCGGCCATGCCACCATCGACGGCAATCGCGGCGGCAAGCTGCTGCTGGCCGGCAACGCCAGCCAGACGCTGTTCATCTCCCATGCCGACACCACCGCCGATGCCGCGGCCGACACGGTGGTGGGTGCCGGGGGTGCGGCCTCGGTGCAGAGCCAGGGCAACGTGGTGGTCACCGGCGACTTCGCGTCGCTCGACTTCGATCCCGATGCCGGCAGCAGCCTTCTGCTCGGTGTCACCGGCCATCTGCGGCTGGAGGGCGATGGCGGCTCGGCGCTGGTCACCACCGACGGCACACTCGCCGTCATCCAGCCGGTCGGGTTCGCCACCATCATGGGCGGCGGCGCCGGCACGCGGCTGCGGCTCGACGCCGGCACGCCGGGCCAGGGCTCGGGCGGCGTGGTGTCCGGCGGCGCCGGCAGCATGACGGTGAATGCCGGCTACTGGGGCGTGCTCTACGGCGGCACCGCCGGGGCGAACGACATCACCCTGACCGACGGGCGCAGCACGGTGGCCGGCGGCGGCGCGGGCGACCGCATCAGCTTCGCCGGCACCGCGCGCGGCCTTGTGCTC
>JBGAIK010000237.1:0-7749 GCA_044225615.1 Acetobacteraceae bacterium
CCGACCTGATCATCTGCGACGAGGCGGTCTCGGCGCTCGACGTGTCGGTGAAGGCGCAGATCATCAACCTGCTGTCGGACCTGCAGGACGAGCTGGGCCTGGCGCTGCTGTTCATCAGCCACGACCTGGCGATCGTCGAGCATCTGACGCATCGGGTGGCGGTGATGTATCTGGGCAAGATCGTGGAGCTGACCGACCGGCGCACGCTGTTCGCGACCCCGCACCATCCCTACACGCGGGCGCTGCTCTCGGCGGTGCCGGTGCCGGACCCGACGGTGAAGCGGCAGCGCATCATCCTGCGCGGCGACGTGCCGAGCCCGATCAACCCGCCTTCCGGCTGCCGCTTCCATACCCGCTGCCCCTATGTCTTCGACCGCTGCAAGGCGGAGGAGCCGAAGCTGCGCAAGGTGGCCAGCGGCGGGATGGCGGCGTGCCACCTGGACGTGGTGCCGGAGCTGCCGGCGGCAGCCTGAGAGTCCGTTTGATACTTCTACTCTGACGGTCATCCGACGGCGAACGGGCCGCTTCTGACTCGTCAGAGCGAATTCTCAAATGGACTCTGAGCGCTCAGCGCCGGGCCGGGGGGACGGACAGGACGAAGGCGGCGACGTCGGCCAGCGCGGGGGCGCGCCCGGCGAGGAGCGGGGCGAAGCTCGCGACGATGCCGATATGGCTGACGCCGGGATAGACCCGCACCTCGGCTTCTGCGCCGGCGGCGGTCGCCCGTTCGGCGAGGGCGAGGCTGTTGCGCGGCTCGACCGTGGTGTCGGCCCCGCCATGGAGCAGCAGCAGAGGGGGCGCCTGGGCGTCCACGAAGCCGATCGGCTGGCTTTCCGCCCGGCTGGCGCCGGCGAAGGCGTTGCGCGTTGCGGCATAGGCGGCGGGGTCGAAATCGTAGGGGCCGGCGAGGCCGACCATGCCGGCGAGGCGGTCGCGCGCGCCGCCCGCGGCGGCCAGCCAGCGCGGCTGGACGGCGAGCATGGCGGCGAGCCAGGCGCCGGCCGAATGGCCCGCCAGCACGATCCGGCGCGGATCGCCGCCCCATTCGGCGGCCCGCGCCTGGACCACGGCCACCGCCCTGGCGCCGTCCTCGAGAAAGGCGGGAAAGCGCACCTCGGGGAACAGCCGGTAGTCCGGCACCGCCACCACGACGCCCTTGCGCGCCAGTTCGGCGGCGACGAAGCGGTAGTCCTGGCGCGCCCCGCTGCGCCAGCTGCCGCCGTAGAAGAACACCACCACCGGCAGCGATCCCTCTGCCCGGGCCGGCCGGTAGACGTCCATCGCGCCGCGCGGGCCGTCCATGAACCGGACGCCGCGCTCGACTGCCACGCCGTCGAGGGCGATGGTCGCGTTCAGCGCGTCGACCGGCGTGCAGGCGCCGAGCGGGATCAGCGGCAGCATCAGCAGGGGAAGGAGCAGGCGCAGCCCGGGCATGGGCGGTTATACGTGCCGCCGCCGCCGTCAGATCACATGTGCGAGCCGCAGCCCCGGCACCGCCCAGTCGCGGTCGACCCAGTCCAGCCGGGCCAGCTCGCCGCCGCCCGACAGCGTCACCCAGGCGGTCTTCTGGTCGGCGCCGCCGAAGCAGACATTGGTCACCATCGGGTCGTGGAATTTCTGCACCCGCAGCACCCGGCCGTCGGGGGCGATGACGGTGACCGCGCCGGTGACCAGCGTGGCCACGCAGATGTTGCCGGCGGCATCGACCTTCAGGCTGTCGAACATCTGATAGCCGCCGAGCCCGGCGACCAGGCGCCCGCCATGCGGCGCCGGCCCTGCCGCCTTGCGCGCCACCCCCGGCGCGTCCAGGTCGAACGCCCACAGCCGCGCCGTGCGCGTCTCCGCCACGTAGACGGTCTTGCCGTCCGGCGACAGGCCGATGCCGTTGGGCGTGATCAGCGGATAGGCAAGTTCCACGATCGCGCTGCCGTCCGCCTTGGCGTAGTAGACGCCGCCATGGTCCATGTCGCGCGCGCGGTTCTTGCCCAGGTCGGTGAAGTAGAACCCGCCCGCAGCGTCGAACACGATGTCGTTCGGCCCGCGCAGATTGTGCCCGTTGCAGGCGTCGTAGAGCCGCGTGACCGCGCCGGTCTTCGCGTCCACCCGCTCGATCCGGCCGGTCTCGTAGTCGGGCGGCTGCACGCCGGGGCGCAGGGCGCCGTTCACCGTGCTCCAGGTGAAGCCGCCGTTGTTGCAGACGTAGAAATTGCCGTCCGGCCCCACCGCGAGCCCGTTCGGCCCGCCGCCGGTCTCGGCCAGCACCCGCGCGGTGCCGTCGGGGGCGATCACGGTGATCGTGCCGCGCGCGATCTCCACCAGCGCGACCGAGCCGTCGGAGAGCCAGACCGGCCCCTCCGGAAAGCGCAGCCCCGTCGCCACCACCGTTATCCCGGCCATCTCCAGCCCTCCCGCTCTTGCCCCGAGCCTAGCGGAAACCAGATCACGCGAAAGGGCAGGGGTGGACCCTCGCCAGGCGTGACGGCGCCATGCTAAAGACCCTCCAGGGGAACGGACTTCGCAGCTTCGACGTGCAAGCGACTGATTTACCTGAGGTTCCCGATGCGATCGACACTCGCCATCCTGTTCAGCCTGCTGGCCGCGCCGGCCGCCCATGCCGCCGGCGCGGTGCTGGTCATGAACTCGGGCGATGCCAGCCTCAGCATCGTCGACATGGCGACCCAGCGCGAGATCCGCAGGATCCCCGCCCTGCGCGAGCCGCATCACGTGACGCCCACGCCGGATGGCAGGGAGGTGCTGGTCGGCGACACGGTGGCCAACGAGATGCTGGCGCTCGATCCCGTCAGCTTCGAGGTGCGCCGGCGCATCCCCGTCGCCGATCCCTATCAGCTCGGTTTCACCCCTGACGGAAGGCTGCTCGTCGTCGCCGGGCTGGCCCGCAACCAGGTGGACGTGCACGAGGCCGGCACCTACCGCCTGGTCAAGCGGTTCCCGCTCAAGTCCATGCCGAGCCACATGGCGTTCTCGCCGGACAGCGCCACCGTGTTCATGTCGCTCCAGGGCACCAACAGGCTCGCCGCGATCGACCTCAGGGCGATGGCGGTGCGCTGGGTGGCGGAATGCGGCCCGGCACCGGCCGGCGTGCTGTGGCATGACGGCAAGGTGCTGGTCGCCAACATGGGCTCCGACCATGTGGCGGTGATGAACCCGGCCACCGGCGCGGTGGAGCGGCGCATCCGCACCGGCAAGGGTGCGCACCAGCTGTTCCCCACGCCGGACGGCCGCGCGATCTACGTCAACAACCGCGTCGAGGGCAGCACGACGCTGCTGGATGCGAAGACGCTGAACCCGATCCGCAGCTACAGGCTGCCGGGCGGGCCGGACGACATCGTCTTCGCGCCCGACGGCAAGGTGTGGATCACGCTGCGCTTCGTCCACAAGCTCGCCGTGCTCGACCCCGCCAGCGGCACCTACACCACCATCGATGTCGGCCGCTCGCCGCACGGCATCTGGCTGAACGCCAGGGCCACCCCGAAATGAGCTTCCTCGACGGCATCGCCGGCTGGATCCAGGAAACGCTGCTGCTGCCGGCGCTGTATTCGCTCGGGCTGATGCAGTGGGAGGACGTGTCGTTCGGCTGGGCGCTGTTCGCCGTCTACGGCGCGGTGCAGGTCGCGGTCACCTTCGCCGTGTGCCTGCCGCTGGAGCGGCTGCGCCCGGTGGAGCACTGGCCCGACAGCAAGGCCGTGCTGGTGGACGTGCTGTACACGCTGATCTCGCGCATCGGCCTGCTGCCGCTGGTCACCTTCGTGCTGTTCTACCGGCTGCAGGTGGAGCTGAACGGCTTCCTCGCCGACCAGGGCTGGGTGCCGCCGACGCTGGAGCGCATCTTCCCGTTCCTGCTCGGCCACCAGGTGGTGACCTTCGTGCTCTACGTCATCATCCTCGACTTCGCCGAGTACTGGCGCCACCGGCTGAGCCACGCCTTCGACTGGTGGTACGCGCTGCATGCCGTGCACCATGCGCAGCGGCAGATGACCTTCTGGTCGGACGACCGCAACCATCTGCTCGACGATATCATCGGCTTCGTGTGGTTCACCGCCATCGCGCTACTGATCGGCATCCCGCCGATGCAGTTCCCGCTGCTGGTACTGGTGCTGCGCTTCCTGGAGAGCCTGAGCCACGCCAATGCGCGGCTGTCCTTCGGCTGGCTGGGCGAGCGGCTGCTGGTCTCGCCGCGCTTCCACCGCGCCCATCACGGCGTGACCGCCGCCGGCTACGACAGCGTGAACTACGGCGCGATCCTGCCCTGGTGGGACGTGATCTTCCGCACCGCCGACTTCTCGCGCAGCTTCGTGCGCACCGGCGACCCGACGGCGGCGGAGGCGCTCGCCACCGGCTCCTGGCTCGCGCAGCACTGGGTGAGCCTGAAGCGGATGCTGCGGGAACTCGGGGGGCGGAGGAAGGCGGCGGCGGAGTAAGGGAAGGGCCTCCGGCGGGCAGGGGACCCGGCGGTCCCCTGCACCTGGCATGATTGCTGGCGGCTGCATCGCCGATCTTCGCCGATTGGCCGTGCCTTCCTTGCGCCGCAGGCAATCGAACCGTGCCATCGCACCCGGCATCGTGTGGTGCCTCGGTCTTGTTGCCTGCGGCGCAAGGCACGGCCAATCGGAAAGATCGGTGCCCCCAGCCGCGAGCAGTCTCGCCAGGTGCAGGGCAGCGCGGCTTCCGCCGGAGGCCTGCGCCTGCCGCCTCCAGACCCGCCCCCGCCCGGTCGCGACGGCGTAATCGCCCCGTGCCTTCCCCGCCGCCGCGAACGCGGCTTTCGCCGCGGCATCCTCGGGCGCGCAGGCGCTGGCGGCCTCGGCGTTCTCGTACCAGGCACTCGCGATGGCGAAGCGCCGTGTCTTTGCCGCCGACAGGGCGTGCAGGTTTTCGGATGTCGCGGCCGCCTGCTTCGCCGCTTCCAGACGGGTCACCTCGTCCTGTGCCGTCGCCAGTGCGGCCTTGGCCACCGCGCCCTGGGCCTTGGCCAGGTCGCAATCGAGCTCCATCAGCGGGCGTACCAGCGCGGTGTCGCCCTGGGTTTCCATGATGATGATGCCTTCGAGCTTCGCGAACGAGGCGAGCGAGGCGGGCGAGCAGGGCCGCACCGGCAATGTCGGCGCGTTGAGGTAGAGCGAGTATGCGCCGAGTGCCGCCACCGTCGGCCCGGTCAGTGCCGCGATCAGCGCGAGCGCCTTCACCGGGTCCACCAGCGACGGGTTGAGCGCGTCGTCGAGCCCGTCGACATGCGCCTTCGCATTGGCCCGGCCGATCGCCGCCACCACGGCGGCGGTGTCGCGCCCGTCCACGGTCTCGCGGCCGACGCGCACCCTCAACGGCGGGGCGGCGGCGGCGGCGCTCATCCCGGCGATCCAGATGGCTGCCCCTCCGAGGAGGGCGCGTCGGGTTGCGGCAGGTAGGTGATCAGGCCGTAGAGGCGCAGCACCGCCTGCATGTGCTCCAGGAACGCGGTGATGTCCGCCTCCTCCCGAACCTGCGAAACGGCGTTGCGGCACCATGCGGCCAATCCTTCATTGTTTGGCTGGCGGATCATCCGCGCCACCGTGGCCAGGGCTTCGCCGAGCGCCGCCTGCATCCGCGCCGGGGCCGGCCCGCTCTCCAGCTTCAGATGTGCCCTGATCGCCTCGTAGGTGAAAGCCATTTCCTGGGGCGACAGCTCGGCCGCCTTCAGCAGGGTGGCCTCCGCGACGGCCTCGCTCATGGCGACACCGGCACGGGCGTCGGCTTGTCGAACGACTCGAAGTCGTTGCAGCCGGCGATGTCGATCTTGCCGGTCCGCATCTGATCCTCCGACCGTGTCACCGTGACCCCGTCCCACGGGTCGTGGATGGTGTAGGTGCGTGGCGGCCCGGGATCGCTGGCCACGACGAGCACGTAGTGCTGGTAGTTCTTCGGCCCGTTGCCGATGGCGATCGGCACCGGCGTGCCGGCGGCGGTGGCGTCGTTCAGCGCGGTCACCCCCTCGTCGAGGGTCGCGCCCTCGCCGATCTTCTTGAGGTCGTAGGTGACCCCGGTGCTGGCCGAGATGTTGTTGAGCGCGCCGGCGATCCACATGCCGCGCCCGCCGGTCTGGTCGCGGTTCACCGCGATGCCGCCGCCCCCGGTCAGCACCGCCTTCTGGTCGGCGGCGAGGTCGGCATTCTTCTTGGTGCCGTCGTGCACGTCCACGTCGTCGAGGTTCGGGTTGTCCTCGTGCTTCTTGAGCGCGTAGAGCGGGTCGAGCTCGCCCTGCACCGCCTCGAAGGTGGTGGGGCCGCAGCTGTCATGCCATTGCTGCTGCACGCCGCGGCCGTTGGACTGGCCGGTCAGGCTCAGGTTGTTGCGCATCCACTCCTCGTCCTTGCCGGCGATCTTGGCGGCGAAGGCTTCGAGCTCCGCCACCGTGTGCCCGGCGGCGAGGCCCTTGGTGAGGTACTGCTTCTCCTTCGGCGTCTTCGCGCCGTCCAGCAGGGCCTTGTATTTCTTCTGGTCCTCGGGCGCGAGCTGCTTCTCCAGCGCCGCCGCCCGCTCCGCCTGACGGGAGCCGAGCACGGGGTGGTTGATCGGCGTGGTGGCCATCGCCACCGCCGAGTCCTTGCCGGGCCCGCCCGGCTTCACGGCGGCGTCGTGGACGGCCTCGTAGACTTCGCCGTTCATGCGGGCGACCCGGGCGATCAGGTCGGGCGAGGGCAGCGCGTTCATCAGCTGGGCCATCTGCGCCCAGTCGCTCGCGTCCTCGGCCGCGTCGATGAGGCTCGCCATGTCGGCGGCATCGTCCCCGGCCGGCTCGATCTCGATGTCGCCGAGCTCGATCGTGCCGTGGGTGGCGGCATGCGTCTGCGTCGTGTGGCCGTCACCCGGTGCCCGGCCCGGCGCGGCGGGCGCGCCATCGAGGGCCACGCCGAGCATCTGCCTGACCCAGTCGCGCTTCTCGGCGGTGACGGTGCTCATGCGGCGCTGACCCTCCCGGACATGAGCGTAGCTTGTGCCACGGTCATCACAAACCCCCTGTGATCCGGCGCACAGGTCGCGCCCGGGTCACGATGCTGTCACCTTCACGGATGCGTGCGCTGCTTTCAATCCCGCGTGGTTCCTGCATATGGTCGGCCGCGACGAGCGCCCCGTCCGGGGCCAAGAAAACGCTGAGGTGAAAGCCATGTCGATCATGCGGATGAAGCGGCCGGCGCGGATGGCGGTGGTACTGGTCGCCAGCGCCGGGCTGCTTGCCGGCTGCGCGCAGGGCCAGTTCTCCACCCGCGCGGCGCGCATCGGGCCCGACGACGGCACCGATTCGTGCCGCCCGCAGCTGGTGGCGCTGGATTCGACCGGCAATTTCTTCGGCGCCGACATCCTGGCCGGCGCCGGCATCGGGGCGGCCACCGGCGCGCTGGCGGGCGGCCTGATCGGGGGCGACTGGCGCAGCGCGCTGATCGGGGCGGCCGTCGGCGGCGCGCTGGGCGCGGCCGGCGGCTACCTCAAGGCGGTGCAGCAGCGCAACGCCGACCAGGCGGCGATGCTGGCCCAGGTCAGCGGCGACCTCAGCCGCGAGAACGCGGAGATCGACCGCACCCAGCTCGCGCTCGACCAGCTGAACGATTGCCGGGCGCTGCAGGCCTACCGCATCCGCAGCGACTACGCGGCCGGGCGGATCAGCCGCGCCACCGCGGTTGCCGCCATGGCCGGCGTCAAGCGCCGGGCGCAGCGCGACCTGGCGCTGGCGCAGCAGATCAACCAGCAGATCAACGG
>JBGAIK010000238.1:0-7409 GCA_044225615.1 Acetobacteraceae bacterium
ACTTGCGGCATGAACTCGGTGCTGTAGGCACCGTAGGCGTTGGCGACCCAGACGGTCGGGTAGGCCCAGTGGCGCAGCGTGGTGGCGGGGTCGATGACCGCGATCTCGGCGGTGGGGCGCATGGTGGACAGGATCGGCTCGACCTTCGCCTGGAGCGCGAAGGAGTCGGCGACCGGCTGGACCCAGCGCGGGTCGGGCACCACGCCGTTGAACTTGGTGAACCAGGGGGACAGGCCGTGGGTGGTGCCGTTGTCCATCCACAGGCGGATTTCCTCGGGCGCCGTCACCGCGTCCTTCCAGCGGTATTCCTCCTCCGGGCCGATCGAGGTGATCAGCACCACCGGACGGTCGGGGAATGTGGCGCGGATGCGCTTGCCGTTGCGGCCGGCGGACCAGCCGGGCTCCACGCCGCGACGGCCCTGGTGGTCCACGATCAGGAACGGGCAGTGCCGCGTGATGACGGAGAGATCGAACTCCATCAGCGAGGCGCCGGACATGTTGGGAATGAAGCTGGCATGGGGGCGGATGGACTTCACGATGCCGTCCCATTGCGCGATCACGTCGGTCAGCACCTTGCGGCGCCATTGCAGCCAGGCCTGGAAGGCGGGGTCTTCGGCGTCCGACTTCAGGGGCAGGTCGTGGCCGGAGAAATCCCTGAAGCGGCGGCGGCTGTCCTCGCCGTAATCGACGCCGTGGCCCTGCCAGCGATTGGCGAAGACGGCGTCGATGTCGTACTCGCGGACGATTTCGGCGACCACTTGCGGCATGAACTCGGTGCTGTAGGCACCGTAGGCGTTGGCGACCCAGACGGACGGGTAGGCCCAGTGGCGGCGCGGCTTTCCCCCCGCATCGGTGGCGACCCATTCGGGGTGGGCGGCGGCGGCCTCGTCGTGGATGGCGTGGGAGTCGACGCGGGCGACGACGTGCATGTTCAGGCTGCGGGCGCCTTCGACCAGGGCGCCGAAACTGTCGCGGCCGTTGAGGTGGCGGCTGACGTAGTGGAGCGGCACCTTGCTGGGGTAGTAGGCGATGTAGCCGCCGGCGCTGAGGCAGGTGGCATTTGAGTTGGTGCGACTGAAGATTTCGATCCAGTATTTGGGGTCGAAACGGTCGGGGTCGTCCTCGGCGAGGGTGAGCTGGGTCCAGCGGGTGGCGGTGCGGAACCAGTCCTTGGTGCGGAGGGTGCTCATGTCGGACGAGATTCCGTACGAGTAAAAGGAAGAAAGTATATCAACAAAGAGGCAGCGAGACAACGAGAAGAAAGAAGATCAATTATTCCTCTCGCTGCCTCGCTGTCTCTTTGTTAATATTGCTTCTTACGCCTTGAAGAACTGTTCTGGCATGGTGGGCGCCGGGGTCGGCCAGCCGAAGGAGTTGGGCATCCTTTTGGTCACGTTGCGCATATTGTTCTTCACCACGCCGTAGCCGTCGGGGATCTGGCTGACGCCGAAGACGTAGAAGGCCTCGGCGGCCAAGGCGAGAATCTGCTTCATGATCGCGGCCTGCCTGCCTTCGTCGGCGGTGGCCTTGAGGTCGTTGTAGAGTGCGAGCTGCTGCTGCGTGATCTCCGGCGGCTCGATGGCGCTGGGATTCTTGCGGTCGCGGTACCAGAGCTGCCAGCCGGGGGCGTACATCGCGTTGGCGTCGGTGGGGACGTAGTAGCGCGGGTCGAGCATGGCCGCGATGCCGCCGTTGGCGCCGAACTGGTGGGCGGTGGCGTCGAAATCGCGGCCCTGGCGGACGCGGGTTTCCCACAGCGAGCGGTCCATCGGGCGCAGCTGGGCGTCGATGCCGACGGCCTTGAACATCGGGATGACGAGCTGGAACATGTCCATGAAGACGATGCGCGACTGGTCGATCTCGAAGATGATCGACAGCCGGCGGCCCTTCTCGTCGAGCCGGAAGCCGGCGCCATCGCGCTTCGGCACCAGGGTGTCGAGCAGCTTGTTGGCCTTCGCGGGATCGTATTCGGTGTGCTGGGTGGCGAGGCGGGGGTCGTAGAGCTTGTCGCCCTCCTTGATCGAGGGCTGGGCCGGGGCCCCCTGCCCGACCAGCACGGCGTCGATCAGCGCCTGGCGGTCGAGCGCGACGGACAAGGCGACGCGGAAATCGCGGGTCTGGAACAGCCTGCGCTTGGTCTCGTCGTTGTGGTTCAGGTTGAGGATGAAGGTCATCACGTTCGCCTCGGTGGAGGTGAGCGTGTAGAAATCGTAGCCGCCCTTCTCGCGCGCATCGTACAGCACCGCCTTGTTGCTGGGCGTGCCGATGTACTGGTCCATCATGTCGATCTGGCCCTGCATCGTCTTCAGCAGCAGGACCTGGGGATCGGCGACGAGCTGGTAGTTGATGCGCTCCAGATAGGGAAGCTGGTTCCCGTCGGTGTCGACCTTCCAGTAGTAGGGGTTGCGCACGGCGATGGCGCGGCTGGTGTCCTCGCCCGGGGCGATGGTGAACATCCAGGCATTGATGGTGGGCTTCTTGGAGGAGTTGAGGAAGAAGGCGTTGTCGTCCTGGAAGCCGGCGGCGGACTGGAAGCTGGCAATCCAGCTCTGGAAGCCACGCTGCTTCGCCAGCTCGTCGGCTTTCGGATTGTAGTCGATATGGAATTGCGACAGATAATGCTTCGGGCAACGCGCGGTCTGGTCGAAATTCTGCCAGGCGACCTGGAGCGGGAAGAAGCCGTTGGGGCGGGGGAAGATGACGCGGAAGGTCTGGGCGTCCACGATCTCCAGTTGTGCCGGCTTGCCGTCCATCTTCCAATGGTCCTGGCCGACGAAGGCGAGGCGCTTGTCCACGAGCGCGACGTCGTACCAGAATTTCACGTCCTCGGTGGTGTAGGGCGCGCCGTCGGACCAGCGCATGCCCTTGCGGAGCCTGATGGTGAAGATCTTGGACTCGGCGTCTGCGGTGAAGGATTCGGCGACGTTGGGGGCGACGCCCGACCAGGTGGGGGTGAAGCGCAGCAGCGGCTCGTAGGCCTGGTAGCGGAACAGCATGGAGAGCGAGCCGCCACCGACCAGGGCGTGGTTCCAGTCGCCGCCGTATCTGCCGATGCGCTCGGCGGGCTTCACGACCAGGGGATTGTCGGGCAGGCGGTCCTTCACCGGGGGGAGCTTGCCCGCGGCGACCAGCGCCTTGAGGGTGTCGGCCTCCTTGTAGTCGGCGGCGTGCGCGGGCAGGGCGGCGAAGGCGGTGCCGATGGCGATGAGGCCACGGCGGCCGATGGTGGTCATGACGATCCCCCTTCCTGGCCGCTGGCGGCGGCCGACTTGCTTGCCGGGAGACTGTGCGGGTTGAGGGCGGGCAGGCAAGCCCCCTGTTGCCCCCGGCAGTTGTGGACGACTCACCGTCCCGTGATAGTCTGCACGAAATCGGGTGGGAGTCGGGCCGTGGAAGGTGTTCTGCTGGCGATCGTGCCGGCCGTGGTGGTCTGCGTCGTGCTCGTCGCGAACTACCTGCTGCGCGCGCGCAACAACGCGCAGCGGACGATGAGCCGGCGGTAGGGTTCAGAATGTGAGTTGCAGGCCGAGATAGTACGAGAATTCGTTGGTGTCGCGCCGGTTCTGGTTGCCGATGCCGATAGCGCCGAAGATGTGCCAGTTCGCGTCGATGTCTTAGAGCCTGTTTGAGAATTCGCTCTGACGAGTCAGAGGCGGCCCCTTGGCCGCCGCCCGGCGGTGATTTGCGAGCACCGGAGCGGAGCGGCCGCTTGGCCGTGAGCACCGGAGCACAGCAAATCGCCGTCGGATGGCCGTCAGAGTAGAATTACCAAACAGGCTCTTAGAAGAATTTCCTTGACAACGCCATGTGTCTTATCGTAGATGACGCCCCGTGAAACCCCCGCCACCCGCATCGAGCCTCTGCACGCCGGCAAGCGACGCCGCGCTCCGGCTTGCCGCGGTGCTGGACGGCGCCTGCGCGCTGCTCGCCGCCCACGGGCTGGCCTGGCTGCTGCTCGCCCCCCTGCTGCATCCGCTCCGCGCCGCCTTGCGCCGGGCCGGCGCGCCGCCTCGCGGGCTGGCCCCCGCGCCGGTGCCGGCCAGCGGCCTGCACATCCCCCGCACCGCCCCGCGCCTGTCCTGCGATGCCTGCCGTCCCGCCGCCCCGCGCCGCACGGCGCGGCCGGCCGCCGTGGTGCGCCCGTCCCGCCGGCGCCGCGCCGCCTGCGCTGCGCGTCCACGCCCCGGTCACGCGCGCCCGCCGATCCGCCCGCGGCACCCTCCCCCGCCACGAGGAATCGCGCCCGGTGCGCGCCGCCGAACCGCGCCGTAATTGTTACGTTATCGTAACATAAACGGACAGCCGCGCGCCTACCCCCGCGCCGCCCGCGCCAGCCGCACCAGCTCGCTGCGCACCGCCATCGCATCCGCCACCGGCGCCGACCAGTCCACCCGCAGCACTGCCCCCTCGCGCGCCGGCGCCAGGTCGCAGCCATCCACGTCCACCGCCACCATCCGCCACCGCCCGCCCCCGGCGATCGCCGCAAGCGCGTCGGCATGGTCCTCGTTGCAGTGCGCGATGATCCCTTCCGCCGCCCCCCGCACCGCCGCCACCGCGTCCGCATCCGCCGCCAGGTCGGCCCGCCGCAGCCGCGTCGCCCGCGCGAACCCGCCCACCAGCAGCCCGCCCTGCGGCACCAGCCGCCACAGCGCGAAGTCGCGGAAACCGGCATACATCGCCGCATACGGGTGCCGCGCCAGCCAGCTCGCCTTCAGCCCCTCGTTGTCGATCCGCTCCGCGATCCCGGTCACCGCCAGCCGCGGCGCCGTCTGCGGGTTCACCCCCTCCGGCGGCCCGCTCACCAGCAGCGAGCAGCGCGGCTCCACCCGCAGATGCCGCGTGTGCTCCGACATGTCCGACAGGAACATCAGCACCGAGCGGTCCGGCGCCGTCGCCGGCGTCACCAGCGCGGCGAAGGGCTGCCCGTCCGTCACCGTCGCCAGCGTCCCCTCCCGCGCCGCCCGCAGCAGCCGCACTGCCTGCCAGGCCGGTGCCTCGTCCACGCTCTCTGCCATAATCCGTTCACTCTCCATCCTTGTTGCGCCACAATTGCCTGCCACATTTCGCGTCAGCCGACCCCTCCGGGTCGTCGCATGGAGCAACCCACCGATGAAGCAGACCATCGCCCTCGTGGACGACGACCGCAACATCCTCACCTCCGTCTCGATGACGCTCGAGCAGGAAGGCTTCCAGGTCCGCACCTACACCGACGGCGAAAGCGCCCTCCAGGGCATCACCTCCCGCCCCGTCGACCTCGCCGTGCTCGACGTCAAGATGCCGCGCATGGATGGCATGGAGCTGCTGCAGCGCCTGCGCGCCCGCTCCACCCTGCCCGTCATCTTCCTCACCTCCAAGGACGAGGAAGTGGACGAGCTGATGGGCCTGCGCCTCGGCGCCGACGACTACATCACCAAGCCGTTCAGCCAGCGCCTGCTGATCGAGCGCATCCGCGCCCTGCTCCGCCGCAACGAGACCAGCCGCGCCGAAGGCTCCGGCGCCACGCCCAACGGCGTCCTGGTCCGCGGCGAGCTCGTCCTCGACGAGACCAAGCACCAGTGCCTGTGGCGCGGCACCGACATCCAGCTCACCGTCACCGAGTTCCTGCTGGTCAAGGCGCTCGCCACCCGCCCCGGCATGGTCAAGTCGCGCGACCAGCTGATCGACGCCGCCTACGGCGACAACATCTACGTCGACGACCGCACCATCGACAGCCACATCAAGCGCGTGCGCAAGAAATTCCGCACCGGTGATGACAGCTTCAATGCCATCGAGACCCTTTATGGAATCGGGTACAGGTATAAGGAAGCGTAAGGGTGTTCTTTTTTGAAAAAAAGAACCAAAAAACTTTTGTCCGTTGGCTTCGGAGCTGCGGCACCGCCACGCCTAAGGGATAAAAGTCTTTTTGCTTCTTTTTCTTCAGAAAAAGAAGACCCTTCCTCAAGGCGCGCGCATGCCCGATTCCGGCACCCTCCCCGTCCTCGCCGACCCCCCGGCCCCGATGCGCCCGCGCTGGGTATCGCCGATGCTGCAGCGCATCCTGCTGGTCAACCTGCTGCCGCTCGCCCTGCTGCTCGCCGCCCTGCTCTATCTCGACCAGTACCAGAACGGCCTGCTCCGCGCCGAGGTCACCACGCTGCGCGAGCAGGCCCGCATCTACGCCGGCGCCCTCGGCGAGACCGCGGTGCGCGAGGATGGCGGCCAGCCCAGGCTCGCCCCCGACCAGGCCCGCCCGTTGCTGCGCCGGCTGACCGAGCCCACGCCCAACGCCCAGGCCCGCATCTACGCCCCCGACGGGCTGCTGATCGCCGACAGCCGCGTCCGCGAGGGCACCCGCCCCTGATGGGCTGCTGATCGCCGACAGCCGCGTCCGCGAGGGCACCGGCGGCGCCGTCGTCACCGAGCCGCTGCCCCCGCCGGTCGAGCGCGGGCCCTTCGCCGGCGCCGTCGGCCGCGCCTACGACCAGGTGCTCGCCTGGCTGCCGCACTGGACCGGCGGCCCGCTGCTCGACACCGGGCCGCAGGCCGCCGGCCTCGACTGGCAGCCCGACGTCAAGGAGGAGCTGCGCCTCACCGGCACCGACGAAAGCCGGGAGATGCCGCCCTACATCCGCCGCACCCTCGACAACCGCCTGCTGGTCACCGTCGCCGAGCCCGTGCTGCGCAACCGCGCCTCGGTCGGCATCGTCCTCCTCACCCGCGAGGCGCGCGAGGTCGATGACAGCCTGCTCGCCGTCCGCCTCTCCATCCTCGGCCTGTTCACCCTCGCGCTCGGGCTCACCGTGGCGCTCTCCTGGTACCTGTCTTTGACCATCGCCCGCCCGATCCTGCGCCTCGCCGGCGCCGCGGCAGGCATGCGCGAGGGCAGCGGCCGCACCGGCGCCATGCCGGCGGGGCTGCTGGCGCGCAACGACGAGATCGGCCTGCTCGCCCATGCCCTGGCGGAGTCGGCACGCGCATTGTGGGGCCGCATGGACGCCATCGAACGTTTCGCCGCCGACGTGGCGCACGAGATCAAGAACCCGCTCTCCTCGATCCGCAGCGCCATCGAGACGCTGCGCCGCATCGAGGACGTCGAGAAGCAGCGCCGCCTGCTCGGCATCATCGCCGAGGATGTCGGCCGCCTCGACCGCCTGATCAGCGACATCTCGGATGCCTCCCGCGTCGATGCCGAGCTCTCGCGCGCCGCCACCGAGACGGTGGACATCCGCGCCATGCTCGCCACCCTGGCGGACATCCACGAATCCACCCGCGGCGACGGCGACGCGCACATGGAGCTCGACGCCCCCGACCGCCCGCTCAAGGTGCGCGGCGTCGAAGGTCGCCTCGTCCAGGTCCTGCGCAACCTGATCGGCAACGCCGAATCCTTCTCCCCCGAGGATGGCCACATCACGCTGCGCGCCAGCGACGCC
>JBGAIK010000239.1:0-10503 GCA_044225615.1 Acetobacteraceae bacterium
GGGTCGGCGCCCAGGCAGGATGCGGCCAGCAGCGCGGCCGTCGCGTGCATGGCCATGTGGCGGCCCGGCGCGCCGAGGCGGGTGCGCAGCGTGGTGCCGTCAAGCGCCACCGCGATGTCGGTCCCCTCGGCATCGGCATGGGCTTCGAGCAGCCGCGCGTCGGCCGCCGCCCCGCTGCCGAACAGGCGCACCGGGCCGGGCGCCCGCGCGCGCAGCCGCGGCAGCAGCGGCGAATCCCCGGGCAGCACGGCGATGCCCTCCGGCTCGAGCCCTTCCAGCAGCGACGCCTTCTCGTCGGCGATGGCCTCGATGCTGCCGAGGAAGCCGATATGGGCGGCCTCCACATTGGTGATCAGCGCCACGTGCGGCCGGGCCATCCGTGCGAGCGGCAGGATCTCGCCGGCATGGTTCATGCCGATCTCGGCCACCGCGAAGCGGGCGCCGGCCGGGAGCCGCGCCAGGGTCAGCGGCAGGCCCCAATGGTTGTTCAGCGAGGCTGCCGCCGCCGAGGTTTCGCCCTGGCCGGCGAGGATGGTGCGCAGCATCTCCTTGGTCGTGGTCTTGCCGACGCTGCCGGTGACCGCGGCGAGCCGGCCGGCGAAGCGGGCGCGGGCGAAGCGGGCGAGGGCGCGCAGCCCGTCCAGCGTGTCGGCCACCCGCAGCGTTGGCCCGCCGGCCGCGTCGCGATGCACCAGCGCGCCGGCGGCACCCGCCTTGAACGCGGCGTCCAGATGATCGTGCCCGTCGCCGAACTCGCCGACCAGGGCAACGAACATCTCGCCGGCTGCCAGCGTCCGCGTGTCGATCGACACGCCGGTCGCCGCGAACGGGGCCGACATCGCGCCGTTCGTCGCGGCCACCAGCGCCTCGGCGCTCCACAGCGCGGTCATGCCGCCCCCGCCAGCCGGCGCACCACCGTCACGTCGTCGAAGGGCAGGGTCTCGGTGCCGATGGTCTGGCCCTGCTCGTGGCCCTTGCCGGCCACGGCGAGCACGTCGCCGGGGCCAAGCGCGGCAAGGCCGGCGGCGATGGCGCGCGCGCGGTCGCCGATCTCGATGCCGCCGGGGCAGGCCGCCATCACCGCGGCGCGGATGCTGGCCGCATCCTCGGTGCGCGGGTTGTCGTCGGTGACGATGGCGATGTCGGCGAGCCGGGCCGCGGCGGCGCCCATCAGCGGGCGCTTGCCGCGGTCGCGGTCGCCGCCGGCACCGAAGACGACGGCGAGCCTTCCCTCGGTGTGGGGGCGCAGGGCGGCAAGCAGCCGCTCCAGCGCGTCGGGCGTGTGGGCGTAGTCGACATAGACGGCGGCGCCGTTGGCGAGCCGGACGGCGAGCTCCATCCGGCCGCGCACGCCGCTCAAACCGGTTAGATGGTCGAGCGCGCGGTCCGCCCCGGTTGCGCGGGCCAGCGCGGCGGCGACCAGCGCGTTGTCGGCCTGGAAGCGGCCGGGCAGGGGCAGGTGCAGTTCCCGCGTCGCGCCGTCCGCTTCGATGGCCAGCACCTGGCCGTCGGGGCGCGGGATCGCGCGCAGCAGGCGGATCGCGTCGCCGCCCTCGCCGACGGTGGACAGGCGCAGGCCGCGGCTTTCGGCGATGGCGCGCAGCGCCGCCAGCGTCTCTGCCTCCAGCGCGGTGCTCGCCACCGCCGCGGCGCCGGCGGGCAGCAACGCGGCGAACAGGCGCAGCTTGGCCGCGCGGTACTCGGCCATGCCGCCGTGGTAGTCGAGATGGTCGCGGGTGAGGTTGGTGAAGGCGGCGGCGGCGAGGCGCACGCCGTCGAGCCGGAACTGGTCGAGCCCGTGCGAGGAGGCCTCCATCGCCGCATGCTCGATGCCGGCGCGGGCCAGCGCGGCGAGGCTGGCGGCCAGCGCCACCGGATCGGGCGTGGTCAGGCCAGGGCCCTGCGGGAAACCCGGCGCGATCAGGCCCAGCGTGCCGAGGCTGGCGGCCGGCCAGCCGTGCAGGGCCCAGAGCTGGCGGGTGAACTCGGCGGTGCTGGTCTTGCCGTTGGTGCCGGTGACGGCGGCCACCGTGTCGGGCTGGGCGCCGGCCAGCTGCGCGGCGCAGAGGGCCAGGCGGCGGCGCGGCTCGGGGTCGGTGAGCAGCGGGCGCGGCGGCACGCCGGCCGGCCAGGTGGTGCCCTCGGGCGCCAGCACGGCGGCCGCGCCGCGGGCCACCGCCTCGCCGATATAGGCGCGGCCGTCCGCCTTCAGCCCGGGCAGGGCGGCGAACAGGAACCCGTCGCGCACGGCCCGGCTGTCCGCGGTGATGCCGGACAGGGCAAGCGCGGCGGCGCTGGAAGGCTTCGCGCCGATGGCCGAGGCGCGGCCAGCGCGGCACCTCGCCTCGGCCAGGGCACCGCCCTGCTCCAGGACGAGCTACAACGCCTCCCCCGGTCGCCGTCCTGGAGCAGGGCAGTGCCCTGGCCGAGGTGCGCCGGCGCTGGCCGCGCCCGGCCATCGGCGCGAAGCCTTCCCGCGCCGCCGCGCCGCACGCACGGGTCGGCGCCCAGGCAGGATGCGGCAGCGCGGCCGTTGCGTTCATGGCCATGTGGCGGCCCGGCGCGCCGAGGCGGGTGCGCAGCGTGGTGCCGTCCAGCGCCGCGATGTCGAGATCCTCGGCATCGGCATAGATACCGAGCAGCCGCGCGTCGGCCGCCGCCCCGCTGCCGAACAGGCGCACCGGGCCGGAGCGACCGCGCGCGCAGCCGCGGCAGCGGCCCGGCGAATCCCCGGGCAACACGGCTTGTGCCCTCCGGTTCCGACCTTCCAGCAGCGACGCCTTCTCGTCGGCGATGGCCTCGATGCTGCCGAGGAAGCCGATATGGGCGGCCTCCACATTGGTGATCAGCGCCACGTGCGGCCAGGTATCCGTGCGAGCGGCAGGATCTCGCCGGCATGGTTCATGCCGATCTCGGCCACCGCGAAGCGGGCGCCGGCCGGGAGCCGCGCCAGGGTCAGCGGGCCCAGCCGTTGTTCAGCGAGGCTGCCGCCGCCGAGGTTTCGCCCTGGCCGGCGAGGATGGTGCAGCATCTCCTTGGTCGTGGTCTTGCCGACGCTTTGCCGGTGACCGCGGCGAGCCGGCCGGCGAAGCGGGCGCAGGCGAAGCGGGCGAGGGCGCGCAGCCCGTCCAGCGTGTCGGCCACCCGCAGCGTTGGCCCGCCGGCCGCGTCGCGATGCACCAGCGCGCCGACGGCACCCGCCTTGAACGCGGCGTCGATGATCTGTGCGTACCGAACTCGCCGACCAGGGCCAGCAGGCCTCGCCGGCTGCCAGCGTCCGCGTGATCCAGGCGCAGTCGCCACGAACAGGGCCGACAGCGCGCCGTTCGTCGCGGCCACCAGCGCCTCGGCGCTCCACAGCGCGGTCATGCCGCCCCCGCCAGCAGCACCACCGTCCACGTCGTCGAAGGCCAGGGTCTCGGGCGATGGTCCCGACCTGCTCGTGGCCCTTGCCGGCCGGCGAGCACGTCGCCGAGACTGGCCGCCGCTGAGGCCGGCGGCGATGGCGCGCGCGGTCGCCGATCTCGATGCCGCCGGGCAGGCCGCCATCACCCGCTGGCGCAGATGCTGGCCGCATCCTCGGTGCGCGGGTTGTCGTCGGTGACGATGGCGATGTCGGCGAGCCGGGCCGCGGCGGCATCAGCAGGCGCTTTGCGATCGATGTGCCGGCACCAGCGCAATGAGGGCGCAGGGCGGCAAGCAGCCGCTCCAGCGCGTCGGCGTGTGGGCGTAGTCGACATAGACGGCGGCGCCGTTGGCGGCGGACAGGCGCGCGGCGAGCTCCATCGGCCATGCCGCCGCTCAAACAGGTCCAGATGGTCGAGCGCGCGGTCGCCCGGTTGCGCGGGCCAGCGCGGCGGCGACCAGCGTTGTCGGCCTGCGGCGGCGGCGGGCAGGAGGGTGCAGTTCCGCGTCGCCGTCCGCTTCGATGGCCAGCACCTGGCCGTCGGGGCGCGGATCGCGCGCAGCAGGCGGATCGCGTCGCCGCCCTCGCCGACAGTGGACAGGCGCAGGCCGCGGCTTTCGGCGATGGCGCGCACCAGCGCCGCCAATCTCCGCCTCCAGCGCGGTGCTCGCCACCGCCGCGGCGCCGGCGGGCAGCAGCGCGGCGAACAGGCGCAGCTTGGCCGCGCGGTGCTCGGCCATGCCGCCGTGGTAGTCGGATGGTCGCGGGTGAGGTTGGTGAAGGCGGCAGCGGCGAGGCGCACGCCGTCGAGCCGGAACTGGTCGAGCCCGACGAGAGGCCTCCATCGCCGCATGCTCGATGCCGGCGCGGGCCAGCGCGGCGGCGGCCAGCGCCACCGGATCAGGCGTGTTGAGCCGAGGCCCTGCAGAGCCCGGCGCGATCAGGCGATGCCGAACTGCGGCGGCCGGCCAGCCGTGCGCAGCAGAGCTGGCAGGTGAACTCGGCGGTGCTGGTCTTGCCGTTGGTCCCGGTGACGGCGGCCACCGTGTCGAACTGGGCGCCGGCCAGCTGCGCGACGCAGAAGGCCAGGCGGCGGCGCGGCTCGGGGTCGGTGAGCAGCGGGCGCGGACTGCGCCGGCCGGCCAGGTGGTGCCCTCAGGCGCCAGCACGGCGGCCACGCCGCCGGCCACCGCCTCGCCGATGTCGGCGCGGCCGTCCGCCTTCAGCCGGGTAGGGCAGCGGGCAAGGCCACGTCGCGCACGGCCCGGCTGTCGCGGTGATGCCGGATTGGGGCAAGCCCCGCCGCCGCCGGCCAGGCTGCCGCCATGGGAGGGCACGTGCATGGTCGGCCAGGCCGCAGCGCTGCTTCGGCCGGCGGCAGCGCCGCGGCGACCTGGGGCAGGCCGGCGACAGCGCCGCAGGGCGATCGCCACCGAGCGCAGCCTAGCGGCGACGGCCAGGCGCGAGGGCGCGAACTGCGGCGCCGGCTGCGGCCCGGTATCGGCACGGATGACGGGCGGCCGGCCTGGGCGCCGGGATGGGCGCAGCTCCGGCGGGCGCCTGGGTGGCGGCGGGCGCGGCCGGGCGCGGCGCGCTGCCGGGGCGGCCGGGCTGGAGCGGAATGGCGAGCTGGGCGTTGATCGCGGCGGCGTTCTCGATCTCCGGCAGCAGGCCGAGCATCGGGCCGATGCGCGCGATCACCTTGCCGGCGGCCGGCGCGCTGACCCAGCCGGCGGTGGCGTAGCCGTGGGTGGAGGCGTTGGCCTTCGGCTCGTCCAGCATCATGTAGACGGCGTAGCGCGGCGCGTTCATCGGGAAGGCGCTCATGAAGGCGGAGACGCGCGAGTTGCGGTTGTAGCCGTGGCGCGAGATCTTCTCCGCCGTGCCGGTCTTGCCGCCCACGTAGTAGCCCTGGACCTCGGCGGTCTTGCCGTAGCCGTCGGTGACGACGAGGCGCATCAGCCGGCGCATGGTGTCGGAGGTGGATTGCTGCATCACCCGGAAGCCCTGGCGCGGCGCGTCGGCGGCCAGGATGGTGGGGCGGTAGTAGGTGCCGCCGTTGGCGATCGCCGCGGTGCCGGCGACCACGTGCAGCGGCGAGACCGCGATGCCGTGGCCGAAGCCGATGGTCAGCGTCGCGATCTCCTTCCAGTTGGCGGGCGAGGGGGCGAGCGGGTGGCCGACCTCGGGCAGCTCGATGCCCAGGCGGCCGAGCATGCCCATGCGGTCCATCCAGGCGCGCTGGCGCTCGGCGCCGACCGCCTCGGCCATGGGCGGCGCCGATATTGGACGAGTAGGCGAGGATCTCGGGCACGTAGAGGTAGCGGTGCTTGCCCTCGAAGTCGCTGATGGTGAAGCGGCCGATGCGGATCGGCGCCGAGGCGTCGAAGCCGTTCCAGATGTTGACCGCGCCGCTGTCGAGCGCCAGCGCCGCGTCCTGCAGCTTGAAGGTGCTGCCCGGCTCGTACATGCCGGTCACCGCGCGGTTGAACCGCTCCTCGGCCGGGGCCTGGCCGACGAGGTTGGCGTCGTAGTCGGGCAGGCTCACCATGGCGATGACCTCGCCGGTGCGCACGTCCATCACGATGCCGCAGGCGCCGATGGCGTGGAAATCGGTCATCGCCTTGAGCAGCTCGTCGCGCACGACGGCCTGCACGCGCACGTCGATGGACAGGCGCAGCGGCGAAGGGTCCTCGCGCAGGCGCTTGTCGAAGAACCGCTCCACCCCGGCCACGCCGCCGCCGTCGACGTCGACGCCGCCGATGACCTGGGCGGCGACCCGGCCGAGCGGGAAGCGCCGGCGCTCGGTGGGCTCGAAATCGATGCCCGGGATGCCGAGCGCGTTGATCTGCAGCTGCTCGCGCGGGGTGATCTGGCGGGCGAGGTAGACGAATTTCTTGGCCTCGGCGGACAGCCGGCGGCGGAGCATGTCGGGGTCGAGCCCGGGCAGCACGCCGCGCAGCTTCTCCACGGTCGCGTCGATGTCGAACATCTCGGACGGGTTGGCGATGACGCTGGCGGTGGGCAGCGAGATGGCGAGGATCTCGCCGTTGCGGTCGGTGATGGTCGCGCGGGCCGCGCGCACGCCGAAATCGGCGGCCGGCGCGGTGGGGCGGGACGCGGTCTCGGCCGGCGGCGGCTCGGGCCGGCGCGGCTGGGCGACCGGGCGGGGCAGCATGGGGTCGAGGATGGTGGCGTCGGCGAGCTTCATGGCCAGCAGGCCGAACAGCGCGGCAAAGCCGCAGGCGGCGACGGTGAGGCGCTTGCGGCTGACGGTCATGGCGGTGAGGCGGGTCGGGTCGGCGCCGGCGGTGAAGCGGATGGTCTCCATCCGCGGCACCGCGCCGGCGGCCGGCGCACCGAAGCGGCGGGCGAGGTCGGAGGGCGAGGGCGTCGGCTTGCGGTCCTGCGCGCTCATCGCTGGCCCATGCCCTGCGCGGCGGGGGCGACGAAGCTGGCGGCGGGCATGGTGCGGGCTACGCCGAGGCCGGAGCCGACGGCGGGCGGCGCGTAGGCGGGCCGGGGCGGGGCGGGCGGTGGCTGGCGCATGGCGACGGCCTGGGCGGCCGGCGCGGGCGCGGCCACCGCGCGGCGGCGGCGGGGCGGCATGCAGCGCGACCGGCGGCGGCGCTGCGGCCGGCGCGGTTGGCGCCGATGGCGCGGCGGCGCGCGGCGCGGATGGCGGCGGCGGCGGCGTGGCGGTGACCGCGGGCCGGCACGGCCGGCGGCGCGGGCCGGGGCGGGGGCAGGGGTCGCGACCACCGCTGTGCCGGGCGCGGGCGCCGCCATGGCGGAGGGCAGGACCGACTGCGCGATCGCCGCGGGCATGGCGGGCGGCGCGGCGCGCGGCTGGCGATGGCGGGCGGCGCGGGTTGGTCGGTCCTGGACGGTTCGGTCCGGGCCGGTTCGGGCTTCGCGCCCTCGGGCGCCGGCGCTTCGGGCCGCGCGAGCGTGGGCTTCGCCGCCTTGGGCACCACCGCGTCGGGCGCCTGCGGCTCCAGCGGCTCGGCGGCCGGGGCGGCGCCGATGGCCGGCAGCCGCCGCTCGAGGTCGCCGAGGGCGGCGAACTGGGTCGGCGCCGTGGTCCGGAGCGCGGGCATCAGCTGCTCGGCCAGCTCGGCCAGCCGCGACGGGTCGTTCAGCAGGGCGTATTCGGCGCGCATCAGGCCGGTGCGCTGGCGCACCGTGTCGGCCTGCTTCATGGTGCGCGCGATGCCGCGCTCGAGCACCTGCGCGTGGTGCTTGACCTGGTAGAGATAGAGGCCCGAGCCGGCTGCGGCGATCAGGCAGAGGCCGGTGAAGGGTCGCAGGATCATGGCGCCACCGCCTCCATCGCCCGCAGCCGCGCGCAGCGCGCGCGGGGGGTGTCCGCAATCTCCGCCGCGCCCGGGCGCAGGGCCGTCATGCCCCGCAGCCGGCAGCGGGCGGCCACCCGGGCCAGCAATCCGCCGGGATCGTGCCGCGATGGCGCCGGAGTCCGTCCAGTGGCCGCCGTCATGAAACGCTTCACGATGCGGTCTTCCAGCGAATGGAAGGCGATCACCACCAGCCGGCCGCCGGGGGCGAGCAGCCCGGCCGCCTGCGCCAGCGCCCGCTCGATCTGGCCGAGCTCGTCGTTCACGCGGATGCGCAGCGCCTGGAAGCTGCGGGTCGCCGGGTCGATGCCGGAGCGGTCGGGCGGCACCACGGCGCGGATGACCTGGGCGAGGCCGCGCGTGGTGGCGATGGGAGCCAGCTTGCGCGCGGCGACGATGGCCTTGGCGATGCGCCGCGACAGCCGCTCCTCGCCGAGCTCGAACAGCGTGTCCGCCAGTTCGGCCTCGGGCAGGGTGTTGACCAGGTCGGCGGCGGTGGGGCCGGCGCGCGACATGCGCATGTCCAGCGGGCCGTCGGCGCGGAAGCTGAAGCCGCGGGCGGGGTCGTCGAGCTGGTAGGAGGAGACGCCGAGGTCGAACACGGCGCCGTCGAGCCGGTTCACGCCCGCATCCTGGAGCAGGGCCAGGAGTTCGCCGAAGCCGCCATGCAGCAGGTGCAGCCGGCCCGGGTGGCGCGCGGCCACCGCGGCGCCGCGGGCGATCGCGTCGGGGTCGCGGTCGATGGCCCAGACGGTGCAGTCGGCCGCGCGCAGGATCGCCTCGGCATAGCCGCCGCCGCCGAAAGTGCCGTCCAGGTAGATGCCGCCGTCACGCGGGGCGAGTGCGGCCAGCATCTCCGCCGGCATCACCGGGGCATGGGAAAGGCCGCTCATTGGGGCTTGCCCGGCAGGGTCAGGTTGCGGGCGAGGCCGCGCTGGAGAGCGAGGCTGTGGCGCGCGGCGAGCGCCGCCGGCGCCCAGATCTCGAAGCGCTTGCCGAGGCCGACGAAGGACACCTGCTCCGACAGGCCGGCATGGCCGACCAGGTTCTCCGGCAGCACCAGCCGGCCCTCGCCGTCGGGCTTGGACGGCACCGACCCGGCATAGATCATGAACGCCAGGTCGTCCTCCTCGTCGCTGAACACGTCCAGCAGGCCCATCGGCCGGGCCAGCGCCTCGAAGGCGGCCTTCGGCCAGGCCTCGATGCTGGGGTGCTTGTGGGAGGGCCGCAGCACCAGCTCCACCGCCTCGCCGGCCTCGCGCAGGGCCGTGCGGAACTGGGCGGGGATCGACACCCGCCCTTTCGCATCCAGCCTGCTGGTGAGGGTGCCCATGAACTGGGTCATGCCGGCCAGGTCCGTCCTTCCCGTTGATCGTCACCTCGTCATGCGTCCGCCCGGGCGGCTCGCTGCCCTGGGACAATATGGGATAACATGGGAAAACCCGGGCGGTCAAAGGGTATCGACGGTTAACCTGGGGTAATGCGAAGATCAAAGTGTCATGAGGTCAAAGCTTTAGGGCGCGTTTTTGGGTTTCGGCCCGATTTGCCGTTCCTTAACCTAAGGTTCTTGAATTGTTCTAGGCGCGCAGGTTCGTGCGCTGTTCCGCGGCGGGCGGAAAACTGCCAGACGGCCTGTAAGCCGGGTTCTGTCCGCACCTTGCGGCGCGGGACGGCCATTCCTCTGGGACGCGCATTGCTGCGCGCCTCGCGCGACCAACCCGGGCGACGGGGCGGGAATGCCCCTGCGTCACCGGCCCCCTCTTGCGAGAAGCTCCGGCACGCCGGCCGCCCCTATTCGGTCTTGCTCCCGATGGGGTTTACCCTGCCGCCCCTGTCGCCAGGGGCGCGGTGCGCTCTTGCCGCACCGTTTCACCCTTGCCGGCGGGGCCTGCGCCGCGCCGGCGGTTTGTTTTCTGTGGCACTTTCCCTGGGGTCGCCCCCGGCGGCCGTTAGCCGTCACCGTCAATCCTTGGAGCCCGGACTTTCCTCCACCGGCATGCTGAAGGCCGCAAAGCCCACACGCCGGCAGCGGCCGCCCGGCCGACTGGCAAGCGCAATAAGGGTGCATTGGCATGCCGCGTCAAGGGGACGGCTTGGCCGGACGGTTCACGAGGGCGATGCCGCCGGCGATGAGCGCCAGCGCGATGGCGAGGGAGAGCGTGAATGGCTCGCCCAGCATCAGGTTTCCAGCCATCACGCCGAACACCGGCACGAGGAAGGTGAAGGCGGCAAGCCGGGTCGGGGGATAGTGCCGCAGCATCCAGAACCAGGCCAGGAAGCTGACGAAGGCGACCAGCACGACGTGATAGGCGAACGACAGCGCGACCGGCAGGCTGAAGTCGGTGATACCGGGTTCGCCGAGCGCCAGCGAGAGGGGTAGCAGCAGCGCGCCCGAGACGGCGAGCTGATAGAGAAGCGTCTTCTCCGGCGCGACGCTGCGCAGGCTCGAGATGCGCACCAGGACGGTGGTGGCGCCCCAGAGCACGGCGGCAAGAAGGCACATCACGTCGCCTTGGAATGTCGAGCGGCCGCCCGGGCCCCAACTGTCTCCCATGGCGACGAGCAGGCCGACGAAAGCGGCCGCCAGCCCCAGCGCCTTGGGCAGGTTGAGACGGTCGCCCGGGATCAGGAAATGCGCGCCGCAGGCCACGACGAACGGCGCCGAATAGAGAAACACCACGCCGCGGGAGGCCGTCGTATGGTCGAGCCCGATGTAGAGCAAGGCGAACTCGGCGCCGAACA
>JBGAIK010000240.1:0-7576 GCA_044225615.1 Acetobacteraceae bacterium
TGGCGACCGCGGCCCCAGTCGTAGACCAGGAACGGGATGGCCAGGACGATGACGATGCCGAGAAGCCAGGGCCAGTGGCGGCGCAGGAGGGTCATGCCTCGCGCGTCCCCATCAGGCCACGCGGGCGCAGCACCAGGATCAGGACCATCAGGATGAAGGGCAGCAGCGCGCCGATGCGCGGCAGGGTGACGGTGAGGAGTTCCGCGAAGGGGGTTTGCGGCGTGACCTTGAAGCCGGCCAGGGCGAGCAGGTCGGCAAGCGAATAGTCGAGCACGACGGCGAAGGTCTGCAGCATGCCCATCAGCAGCGAGGCGATGAAGCAGCCGGAGAGCGAGCCGAGGCCGCCGAAGACGACGACCACGAAGACGATCGGGCCCATGGTGAAGGCCATGGCCGGTTCGGTGACCTGGTAGTTGCCGCCGATCACGCCGGCGAGGCCGGCGAGCGCGGTGCCGGCGGCGAAGACGAGGGTGAAGACGCGCGGCACGTTGTGGCCGAGGGCGCCGACCATGTCGGGATGGGTGAGTGCCGCCTGGATGATCAGGCCGATGCGGGTGCGGGTGAGGCCGAGCCAGATGGCGCCGAACATGAGCGCCGAGATCAGCAGCATGAAGGCGCGGTAGGCGGGGAAATGGGTGCCGTAGACGGTGAAGAGGGGGAAATCGAGCAGCGCGGGCACGCGGTAGGGCACGGGAATGAGGCCCCAGCTCATCTGCACCACCTTCTCGATGATGAGGGCGAGGCCGAAGGTGAAGAGCAGCTCGGCGATGTGGCCGTTGCGATGGACGCGGCGCAGGCCCCACATCTCGATCGCCGCCCCGATCAGGCCGCAGAGGATGGGGGCGAGGATCAGCGCCGGCCAGAAGCCGAGATAGAGGCTGATCGTGTAGGCGAAGTAGGCGCCGAGCATGTAGGCGCTGGCATGGGCGAAGTTCAGCACGCCCATCATGCTGAGGATGAGGGTGAGGCCGCTGGCCAGCATGAACAGCAGCATGCCGTAGACGAGGCCGTTGAGGAGGGAGACGACGAGGACTTCCATGCGGGTCGGGCCGTGCCGTCCTGCCCGCCCCGTTGCCGGGGCGGGCAGGCAGGGTCAGGCGCGGGGCCGCTTCATCTTGCAGGTGGTGGGTTGGTCGACGTCCTTGGCGAGGATGGTCGCCGCGATGCCCCAGCCGAGCCCGGTTTCCTCGGCGTCGTATTTCACCCCCTTGCGGAAGGCGCCGAGGTAGTAGGCGCTGATGATCTGGTGGTCATCCTTGCGCATGGTGGTGTCGTAGCCGAGGAAGTCCTTGTGGGACATGCCCTCCATTGCGAAGGCGACCTTGGTCGGGTCGGTCGAGCCGGCCTTGATGACGGCGGCCTGGACGTATTCGAAGATGGTGCGGAAGGTGCCGGCGGCGAAGTCGAACTTGTGCTTGGCGCGGAAGCCCTTGGTGAACTCCTCGGCCTGGGCGTTGCCGATCGCGGGGGCGACGTTCTCGCCGAAGGACATGACCGAGAATACCTTGCCGTCGCCGGTGGGGCCGATCGCGGTCGCGCCGCCGGTGAGGTGGGCGTAGAAGGTGTAGTAGCGCAGGTCGGCGCCGGCATCGATGCCGGCCTTGATCAGCAGGTTCATGTCCGGGCCCCAGTTGCCGGTGAGCAGCGCCTGCGCGCCGGAGGCCTTGATCTTGGTGATGTAGGGCGAGAAATCCTTGATCTTGCCGAGCGGGATCAGCTCGTCGCCGACCACCTGGACGTCCGGGCGCAGCCGGGCCAGGGCGGCCTTGACGTCGCGCTGAACGGACTGGCCGAACAGGTAGTCCTGGTTGATCATGTAGACCTTGGTCACCTCCTTCGGCACCGCGCGGGCCATCACCTCGGCCTTCATGGCGACGTGCAGGTCGAAACGGAAATGCCAGAAGCTGCACTGCTCGTTGGTCAGCTCGGTGGCGACCGCGCCGCAGTTGAGGTAGATGATGCGGTTGTCGGGGTTGCGGTCGTTGTGCTTGTTCACCGCCTCGATCAGGGCGGCGGCGATGTTGGAGCCGCTGCACTGCATGATGAAGGGCATGTTCTGGTCGGTGGCGCTCTTCAGCGCGATCAGCGCGTCCGACGGCTGGGACTTGTTGTCGAAGGGCACCAGCTCGAACTTGCGCCCCAAGGCGCCGCCATTGGCGTTGATATAGTCCAGGATGTACTGGAACTGCTTGAGATTGGCGTCGCCGACCTGGGCGAAGGGGCCCGAGAGCGGGTCGGTATAGGCGATCTTGATGGTGTCCGCCGCCTGTGCCGGGACGGAAGCCGCCGCCGCCAGCCCCAGCACCACGCCACCCAGCAGCCGGCAGATTTGCCTGACCATGGCCGATTCTCCCCGATTGCGCCGCTCGTTCCGGTGGCGCTTGCGGAGATGATAGGTCAGGCCAGCGTCTGCTGCATAGCGCTTTATTTCGGGCAGCAAAAACGGGGGAGGGCCTGCGCCCTCCCCCGCTGCCGGGACGCCCGGATGGTCAGACCTTGCCGGCCATCTTGTCGACGATCATGGCCAGCGCCTTGTCCAGCACCTCGATCAGCGTGTCGCACTCGCTGCGGGTGATGACCAGCGGCGGCGAGAGCGAGATCACGTTGCTCTGGCGCTGGACGGCGCCGCAGCGGCCGACGATGACGCCGTTGCTGCGGGCGAAGGCGAGCACGTCGGCGACGAGGGCGCCGGGGAGCTGCACCCTGCTCTCGCGGTCGGTGACCAGCTCGATGCCGATCAGCAGGCCCTTGCCGCGGATGTCGCCGACGATGCCGTGGCGGAACAGCCGGTCCTTGAGGCCGGACATCAGGTAGTTCCCCATCTCCGCGGCGCGCTCGGGGAGCTTCTCCTCGAGCATGATCTCGATGTTGCGCACCGCCACAGCCGCCGCGGCCGGGTGGCCGCCATAGGTGTTGACCTGCATCACCTGGCGCTCCTCGGCGGCCTCCCCGAGGAAGGACTTGAAGACCGAGTTCTTCACCACGGTCGCCGCGATCGGCAGGTAGGCGGAGACGATGCCCTTGGCGACGGCCATGATGTCGGGGCTGACGCCGTAGTGCTGGTGGCCGAACATCTTGCCGGTGCGGCCGAAGCCGTTGATGACCTCGTCCACGTGCAGGAGCACGTCATACTTGCGGCAGATGGCCTCGACCGTGGGCAGGTAGTCGTCGGGCGGGACCATGATGCCGGCGCCGGACATGATCGGCTCGATGACCACCTCGGCCACGGTGTTGGCGCCTTCGCCGACGATGGTGTCCTCGATCGCCTTGGCGCAGGCGAGCTTGCAGGACGGGTATTCGAGGCCGTACGGGCAGCGGTAGCAGGTGGGCGCCTGGGTGTGGACGAATTCGCCGGCATAGGGCTCGAACTTGGCCTTGCGATCGCCCATGCCGCCGGCGGCGAGCGTGGCGAGCGTGGTGCCGTGATAGGCGTAGTAGCGGCTGATGGTCTTGAAGCGGAACTGGCCGGGGAATTCGTGCTTGGCGTACTGGCGGGCGATCTTGAAGCCGGCCTCGTTCGCCTCGGACCCCGAGTTCACGAAGTAGGTGTGGTAGTCGCCGCCCATCAGGTTGTTCATCTGCTCGCCGAGCTGGGCGGCGGGCAGGTTCATCGCGGTGTGCGGGTAGTAGGCGATCTGCAGCATCTGGTCGGCGGCGATCTGCGCGAGCTCGCCGCGGCCGTAGCCGATGTTGACGCACCAGAGACCGGCCATCGCGTCGAGATACGTCGTACCGTCGGCATCGACGATGGTGGAGCCCTGGGCGCCGGTGACGACGAGCTGGCTCTTTTCCAGCACCTTGTGCTGGACGATCGGGTGCAGGACGTTGTCCAGGTCCTGCTTGACGACCCTGGCGCGGGCCTCCGGATCAGGGGAGTTGGTCAACGACATCTGCGCCTCGCTGTGCATGTGGGCTTTGCGGAAGTTGCAATCCTACACATGGTTGATCCGCGCTGTCACGCCGCCGCGGCCTGAAATCGGCCGGCGGACCGACGATTGCGGCACGGATGGGCCTGGACACGGCGGCGCGGCGCGGCGGATCAAGCCGAAGTCATCGCCAGATCGCACCGATAAGGTTGCGGCAGCGAGCCGGTGTGCGCATGATCCCGATGGAGCCGCAACCAAGCCCGCCCCCCACGCCGGAGCCCTCCGATGACACTGAACTTCACCGTCGCCTCCCAGGCGGAGCTCGACGCGGCAGTGCGCGAGATCGACATCGGCGGGGCCAGCGCGGCCGACGGGGCGAGCTACACGATCACGCTGACAGCGCGGATCGAGCTGGGAGGCGATCCGCTGGCGGTGAACCTGGCGGACGGGGCAGGCCTGACGATCGTCGGTGAGCAGACGCTGGACGGCAACGGGATCGCGCGCGGCCTGTTCGTCGAACCGGCGCCGTGCTGGTGGGATCTGACCATCGCCGAGACGGTGGCGCAGGGCGGCGACGGCGCGGCGGGCGGCGGCGGCGGGGCCGGGCTGGGTGGCGAGATGTTCATCGGCGACCACGGGGCGGTGACGCTGGCCGGGGTGGCGTTCAGCGGCAACCAGGCGATCGGCGGCGACGGGGCGACGGCCGGGCCGGACGGGCTGAACGGCGGCGGCGGCGGGATGGGCGGCAACGGCGCGGCCGGTGTCGGCAGCGTGGGCGGTGGTGGCGGCGGGTTGGGGCGCGGTGCCGATGGCGGGTCGCCGGGCCAGCCGGGCCAGCCGGGCATCCTGCCGGGCACAGTGGGGCAGGCCGGGATCAACACCACGCGGCCCACGGCGTCCACGGTCGGCGGCGGCATGGGCGGTGCGGATGGCGGCGGCGGCGGCGGCGCGTCCACGGTGGCGGGTGGCACCGGCGGTACGGGCGGTGGCTACTACACCACACGGCGCGGCGGCTATCTGCCGAGCAATCTGGGCGGCGGCGGCGGTGGCGGAACCGGCGGGTTCGTCACCGGCGGGCTGGGCTACCAGGCAGGGTTTGTCAGCGGTGGCTTCGGCGGGGGCGGCGGTGCCGATGTCCTCACCGGCGGCGGCGGCCACGGCGGGTTCGGCGGCGGCGGGGGCGCCAGCACCTTCTCGACCGGCGGCGGCGGGTTTGGCGCCGGCAACTCGGACTCGGTGCAGGGCGGCGGCGGGCTCGGCGCGGGCGGGGCGATCTTCGTCAGCCAGTTCGGCGAGCTGACCATCGCCGCCGGCACGATCGAGGGCGGCACCGTCGCCGGCGGCCAGGGCGCATTCGACGGACAGGGGCTCGGCGCCGGCATCTTCGCCATGTATCGCGCCGACCGCGCCGTCACCCTCGATCCGGCGGCCGGCGCCACCGTGCTGATCGCCAGCGGCTTTGACGATGACAGGATGCGGTTCTTCGCCACCACGCGATTCAGCACGCCGATCATGGTGCAGGGCGATGGGCGGGTCATCCTGGCCGCCGCCAACAGCACCGGGCTGGCCGGCGCCATCATCGACGGCGGGACGCTGGAGCTTGCCGATCCGGACGCGGTGGCGCCCGGCGTCGATCCGGGCACCACCATCGCCAACGCGGGCTACATCCGCTTCGAGGCGCCGGGCAGCCTGCTGGTGATCGACGGCACCAGCATTCCGGCGTTGACGCTCGACCAGTTCATGGCGGGGCAGACGATCGACCTGGCCGATCTCGCCCCCGCCGGCAGCGCGGCAACGCTGGAGGCCGGCGGCACGCTGGCCATACCCACCACGGGCGGCACCGTGCGGTTCCACCTGCTCAACACGCCGGTGACGCCGGTGGGCACCACGTTCGGGATGATCTCGGATGGGGCCGGCGGCACGCTGATCAGCGGCGATGCCACGCTGCCGCCGGCGGTGGTGACGGTGCGTGGTGCCGCGGGCGGGACGATCAGCTTCCTGTACGACAATTTCGCCAACAGCCAGGCGGCCAATATCGTGGCGCCGATCCTGTCGCAGTCCGTCGATGCCGGCACCGTCATTCCGTTCGAGGCGGTGGCCGGCGGCACGGTGCCCGCGGTCGGCGCCGGGCAGACGCTGGAGGTGATCGACCATGGCGGCGGCGCCTACACGCTGGGCAGCCAGGACAACGTCTTCGTCAGCGACGCGGCCGGCGCGGTCAGCGTGACCGCCGGCAGCGGCACCGTGCTGCTGCTGACCGGCACGTCGGACCTGACCTTCAACGCGGGGGCGGGCGAGGCGCGGCTGTATTCGGCCGGCGGCAATGCCAGCATCGACGTGGCGCCCGGCATGCCCGGCATCACCGCCTGGCTCGGCAACGGGGCGAACACGATCAGCGCGCTGGGCGGCAACAACACCTTCAATACCGGCACCGGCAGCAACCTGATCACGCTCGGCATCGGCCAGAACCGCGTGTTCCTCAGCGGCACCGACACCGTGATGGCAGGGCCGGGCAGCAGCTACATCCAGGCCGAGGGCACCGCGCAGGACCTGATCTTCCTGGGTTCGACCGGCGGCACGTTCGTGGGCAGCATGTCGGGGGTGGCGACGGTGGTGGGCGGGGCGGGCATCAACGCGGTGACCGACGCCAGCAACGGCACGATCTTCTATGCCGCCGGCAACAGCACCTTCCAGGGCGCCGGGACGGTGGTGGGCGGCAGCGGCTCGGTGCTGGACGTGACGCTGAACGCGCCGTCGGGCGCAGCCTCGCCGGCGGGATCGATGGTGTTCACCGGGGCCGGGCCGGTCCGGGTGGACAACATGTCCGGCGCGGCGACGGTGGTGGGCAACCCGGCCGGGTCGGCCACGGTGAACGTGGCGGGCGGATCGGCGCTGATCTTCGCCACCGGACCGACCTTCGTGTCGAGCGGCAATGGCGGCGGCGTCGCGACGGTGGCCGGCGGCGACGGGCCGCTGGAGGTGAACGGCGGTTCCGGGCTGTTCCAGGCCGGCGCGCTGGGCAACTCCCATATCAGTGTGCGCGGCAATTCCACCGTGTTCGGCACCGCCGCGGGCGATGTGCTGGAAAGCCAGGCCAGCAACGGGGAGCCCGTGGTGCTCGTGGCGGGGGCCGGCGCCGAGACGCTGTCGGGGGCCGGCGGATTCGGCACCAACACCTTCTTCGGCGGCGCCGGCCCGGAGCTGATCAAGGCGGGGAGCTGGCTGACCTCGGTGGTGACCGGGACCGGGAGCGCGACGCTGGTGGGCGGCACCGGGGCGGGGCTGGCGCTGTACGGGCTGGTACAGGGCAATGCGCCGACGCTGCTGGTGCAGGATTTCGAGCCGGGGAAGGACTTCTTCACGCTGATCAATTTCGGCACCGGCGAGCTGGCGAGCCTGCTGGCGGGGGCGACGACGGCCGCGGGCTCGGAGAGCTTCACGCTGAGCGACGGGACGCATGTGACCTTGCAGGGGTTCACGGGGCTTTCGGTGACGGATTTCCTGTAGGCCGGCTTGTGGCTGAGGGCGGTTTCCCGATCAGGCGCCTTCAATTACGTTATCGTAACATTATCGGCGTGCTGGTGCAGGGCGCGCTCAGGCCGGTTTTGCGCGGATGAGGTGGGGGTGGAGCGGCCAGCGGGCGGCGGCGCGGGGACACATCTCCTGCGGCGGGCGCGGGAAGAGCCGGGCGCGTTCCGGCTCGGGCGGTT
>JBGAIK010000241.1:0-7326 GCA_044225615.1 Acetobacteraceae bacterium
TGGGGGCAGACCGGGCCGCAGGCGCCGTTCGCCGGCCACGACATCGGCTACATCGCGATCACCGGGGCGCTGGCCGCGATCGGGCCGGCGGACGGGCGGCCGGTGCCGCCGCTGAACCTGGTCGGCGATTTCGGCGGCGGCTCGCTGTTCCTGGTCACCGACATCCTGGCGGCGCTGCTGGAGGCGCGGCGGACCGGACAGGGCAAGGTGGTGGACTGCGCCATCAGCGACTGCGTGGTGCACATGCTGTCGATGTTCCACGGCATGCTGGCCGGCGGCACCTGGACCACCGGGCGGGAGGCCAACCTGCTGGACGGCGGCGCGCACTACTACGGCACCTATGAATGCGCCGACGGGAAATACATCGCCGTGGGCGCGCTGGAACCGCAATTCTACGCGGCGCTGCGCGCGCGGGCGGGGCTGGACGACCCGATCTTCGACGCGCAGCGCGACAAGGCGCAGTGGCCGGCGCAGAAGGCGCGCCTGGCGGCGGTGTTTCGCACCCGCACGCGCGACGAATGGTGCGCGCTGCTGGAGCACAGCGACGCCTGCGTGGCGCCGGTGCTGAGCATGACGGAGGCGCCGGCCAATCCGCATCTGCAGGCGCGCGGTGCCTTCGTGACGCGCGACGGCATCACGCAGTCGGCGCCGGCGCCCCGCTTCGGCGCCGCGGCGGCCGAGCCGCCCGGCCGGCCGGTGGCGGTGGAGGCCCGGCAAGCGCTGGACGCATGGGCGGCATGACCTTGCCCGACGCGCGGCACAGGGGCATGTAGGTGGCATGAAACCCCCCTCCCCTTTCGCCCTGCCGCTGATGATGGCCGAACTTGCCGCCAGTTCGTGGGAGACCGTGCTGCGCCGCACGTCGATGATGGCGCAGGGCACGTGCTCGACGGACGAATACGCCCGCATGGCGCGCGAGAAGGTGGCCGCGATGGGGGACGCCGTCGCCGTGCTGGCGCGGGGCGGGTCGCAGGAGGACGCGCTGAAGCCGTTCCTGCGGCGGGCGCGGGCGAATGCGAAAAGATTGAGGAAGAAAGCGGTTCTTTTTTGAAAAAAAGAACCAAAAAACTTTTGTCCGTTGGCCTCGCGGCCTTTCCAGGCGACAACGGATAAAAGTCTTTTTGCTTCTTTTTCTTCAGAAAAAGAAGACCTACCTTGCCTTCTTCTTCTTCGGCACCGCCAACGCGGCGTCAGTTCCCAGCTTGAGCCATCCAAGCAGCGCCTTGCCCGCATAGCCGGGCGGGTCCACGCGCACGAATCCCTGCATGGTCCGCGCGCCGACCTCCATCGGGCCGACATGGGCGCGGGCGAGCGTCGCCGCCCGCGTCTCGGGCCGGATGCGGACCAGGATGCCGCCCTTGCCGCTGGCGACGGCGCACATGGCGCCGCCGACCATGAAGCAGACGCCGCCCATCATCTTCCGCTCGGTGACGTCGTTGCGCTCGGCGAGGATTTCGCGGATGCGTGACGCGTCCTCCTCGTCGTAGGGCACGGGTCAGGCCTGGTTGGTGAAGATGATCGTCCCCGAGGCCGCGAACATGCCGCCCACGCCGTGGCAGACGGAGATCTTCGCGCCCTCCACCTGGGCCGGCGCGGTGCCGCGCATCTGCCGCACGCTCTCCTGCAGGGCGAACATGCCGTACATGCCGGTGTGGGTGTAGGACAGGCCGCCGCCATTGGTGTTCATCGGCAGCTTTCCGCCCGGCTGGGTGTTGCCTGCGGCGATGAACGCGCCCGCCTCGCCGCGGCCGCAGAAGCCCAGATCCTCCAGACCGTAGATCGGCAGATGCGCGAAGGCGTCGTAGATCATCAGGTGATCCACGTCGGCATGGGAGATGCCGGCCGCCTTGAACGCCTCGGGGCCGGCGACGCGGAAGGCGCGGGAGCGGGTGAAGTCCTCCATCTGCGAGATCATCGGCGTCTCGACGCTCTCGCCGGTGCCGAGGATGTAGACCGGCTTCTGCGGCATGTCCCTGGCGCGCTCGGCGCTGGTCAGGATCAGCGCGCCGCCGCCGTCGGTGACCAGGCAGCACATGAACAGCCGGAACGGCCAGGCGATCATGCGCGAGTTCAGCACGTCATCGACGGTGACGAGGTCCTTCATCATCGCCCGCGGGTTGCGCGACGACCAGTGGCGCTGCGCCACGGCCACGCTGGCCACCTGCTCGACCGTGGTGCCGGTGTCCTTCAGGTAGCGCAGCACCGGGATGGTGAACATGCTGGGCGGGCCGAACACGCCGTAGGGCAGCTCGAACTGGCCCATCAGGCTCTGCCGGTTGGGCGGCGGGCGGTTGAGCGCGATCTGGGAGCGGCCGCTTTCGCCGTGGGTGATCAGGACGGTGGAGCACAGGCCGGCGCTGATGGCGGCGGCGGCGTGGCGGACATGGATCATGAACGAGCAGCCGCCCACCGCGGTGCCGTCCACCCATTTCGGCGTGATGCCCAGATAGTGCGCCATGTTGGTGGGGATCTCGCCGGCGCAGGCGACGCCGTCGATGTCCGACGGCTTGAGGCCGGCATCGGCCATGGCGTTGAGCGCGCAATCGGCGTGGAGCTGGATGTTGGACATGTCGGGGATCACGCCCAGCCGCGTGGTTTCCGCGGCGCCGACGACGGCAATGGACTTGGGCTTCATGGCGCTCATCCCTTCGCCGGCCGGAACAGCGGCAGCGTGATCTCGTCGGAGAACTTCGTGAACTCGGGCTCGAGCGGCATGTCGAGGACGAGGGCTTCGGGCGTCTGCTCGCAGCCGGTGATGTTGGTCATCAGGCGGGGGCCTTCTTCCAGTTCCACCACCGCGATGGCGTAGGGCGGCGTGAAGCCCGGGGCGGGGCGGTGATGGATGACGTAGCTGAACAGCCGTGCCTTGCCCGATGCGGCGAAGACGCCGACGTTGCGGCTGGCGCAGGCCGGGCAGAACGGGCGCGGCGGGAAATAGACCTTGGCGCAGTCCGCGCAGCGCTGGAGGCGGATCTCGCCCGCCTGCGTGCCCTCCCAGAAATGCCTGGTTTCCGGCGTGGGCACCGGCAGGGGGCGTTTCGACTCTGACATGCTGTGCTTCCTATGCGTATTGCGCCCGCAGCGCCTGCTTGTAGAGCTTGCCCGTGGGCAGGCGCGGGAGCTGGTCGGTGAAGTCGATGGTCTTGGGCACCATGTAGCGGGCGACGCGGCCGCGCAGCCAGTCGGTGAGCTCGGCGGCCAGCGCGTCGTCGGGCTCGGTGCCGTCGGCGGGTTCGACGACGGCCTTCACCGCCTCGCCCAGGTCGGGATCGGGCACGCCGATGACGGCGGCGTCGCGGACCTTGGGGTGGGTGACCAGCGCATCCTCGATCGCCTGCGGGTAGATGTTGACCCCGCCGGAGATGATCATGAAGGCCTTGCGGTCGGTGAGGTACAGGTAGCCGTCGGCATCGAGGTAGCCGATGTCGCCCAGCGTGGACCAGTTGGCATGGGCCGGGTGCTGGGCGCGCCGGGTCTTGTCGGGGTCGTTGTGGTAGGCGAAGGGCATCGCCTCGAGCTCGAAATAGACGGTGCCGGCCTGGCCGGTGGGCAGCTCCGTGCCGTCGTCGTCGCAGATATGGATGATGCCGAGCACGGCGCGGCCGACCGAGCCGGGATGGGCGAGCCATTCCTCGCTGCTGATCCGCGTCATGCCGTTGCGCTCGGTGCCGGCGTAGTATTCCTGCAGGATCGGGCCCCACCATGCGATCATCGCGCGCTTGACCTCCACCGGGCAGGGGGCGGCGGCGTGGACGGCGATCCGGTGGGTGGAAAGGTCGTGTGCGGCGCGCGCGGCGTCCGGCAGCTTGAGCATGCGCACGAACATGGTCGGCACCCACTGGCTGTGGGTGACGCGGAAGCGTTCGATGGCGGCCAGCGCCGCCTCCGGGTCGAAGCGCGGCATCATCACCACGGTGCCGCCGTAGCGCTGGACCCGCAGGCAGAAGTTGAGCGGCGCGGCATGGTACATCGGGGCGGGGGAGAGGTAGACCATCTGCTCGCCGAACGCCCATTCGTCCGGCATCGGGTGGATCACCGCCGGATCGTCGGGGCGGACCGGCAGCAGCGGGCGCAGGATGCCCTTGGGGCGGCCGGTGGTGCCGGAGCTGTAGAGCATCAGCTCGCCGGCCCATTCCTCATCGAGCCGGCCGGCGGGCTGGGACGCGACGGCGGGCTCGTACGGCTCCCAGCCGGGGACCGTGCCGTCCATCATCAGCCAGGTGGCGCAGCCGGGGGCGAGGCGCGGCAGCAGGGCCGCGACGTCGGCGCGCGCGAGGCCGCTGACGACGGCCCTGGCGCCGCAATCGTTGAGGATATAGGCGGTTTCCTCGGCCGTCAGGTAGCGGTTGACGGCGGTCAGGATCAGGCCCGCGCGCAGGGCGGCCCAGGCGACCTCGAAATAGCGGAGGTGGTTTTCCAGGAACAGCGCGACATGGTCGCCGCGCTGCAGCCCGCGGGCGCGGAACAGATGGGCGAGGCGGTTGGAGGCGGCGTCGAGCGCGGCATAGGTCACGATCTCGCCGGTATCGGCGCGGATCAGCGCCGGCCTGTTCGGTGCGGCCTGCGCGAAATGGCCCGGATAGCTCATCCTTGCCGGCTTCCTCCCGTTTCTTGCACCACACCGCGAAGCCGCTAACCTGTCAAACAAGGCGGGCGGGGAAGCGACATGAACTTCGACTTCTCGGAGGAGCTGCACCAGCTGCGCGACCAGGCGCGGCGCTACCTCGCCGAACGCTGCACGCCGAAGCATGTCCGCCGCATCCTGGACGGCGAGCGGCCCTATGACGGCGCGCTGTGGCTGGGCATGGCCGAGCTGGGCTGGCTGGGCGCGGCAATCCCGGAGGAGTTCGGCGGCGCCGGCATCGGGCACGAGGGGCTGTGCGTGCTGGCCGAGGAGATGGGCCGCGCGGTGGCGCCGGTGCCGTTCTCCAGCAGCGTCTGCATGGCGAGCGAGGCGGTCCTGCTGGCCGGCAGCCCGGCGCAGCAGCGGTCCTATCTGCCCGGCTTCGCCGCCGGCATGCACATCGCGACGCTGGCCTGGGCGGAGGGGCCGGGCAGTCCCGGGCCCGGCTGCTTCGGCGCGCGGCTGGCCGGCGGCAAGCTGTCGGGCGTGAAGTGGCCCGTGCTCGACGGCGGCGCGGCCGACCTCGCGGTGGTGACCTGCCGCGACGAGGCGGGCGCGCCGATCCTGGCGTTGGCCGACCTGCGCGCCAGCGGCGTGGCGCGGACGAAGCTGGACACGGTGGACCCGAGCCGGCCGCAGGCGCGGCTGGAGATGGACGGCGTCCACGCCGAACGGCTCGGCGCCCCGGGCGAAGGCCCCGCGCTGCTGGACCGGCTGCTGGAGCGCAGCGCCGTGCTGCTGGCCTTCGAGCAGCTCGGCGGCGCGGCGCGGTGCCTGGAGATGGCGACGGCCTACGCACGGGAGCGCCACGCCTTCGGCCGGCCGATCGGGTCGTTCCAGGCGATCAAGCACAAGCTCGCGGACGTCTACGTGGCCAACGAGCTGGCGCGGTCCAACGCCTATTACGGCGCGTGGGCGCTGCAGACCGGCGCGGCCGAACTCCCGCTGGCCGCCGCATCCGCCCGGGTGGCGGCGAGCGAGGCGTTCCATCTGGCGGCCAAGGAGAACATCCAGACCCATGGCGGGATGGGGTTCACCTGGGAGGCGGATTGCCACCTCTACTATCGGCGGTCGCGGCTGCTTGGCTTGGCGATCGGCAGCGCCGGATACTGGAAGAACCGGATCGTGGGGGCGCTTGAGGCACGGAATGCAGCGTAAGGAAGAATGTTCTTTTTTGAAAAAAAGAACCAAAAAACTTTTGCGGATTGGGCTTCGCCCGAGGGGCAACGGATAAAAGTCTTTTTGCTTCTTTTTCTTCAGAAAAAGAAGACCTTCCTTTCGGAGATCAGCTGATGGACTTCGAGGACACCCCAGAAGAAGCCGCCTTCCGCGCCGAGGTGCGCAGCTTTCTCGCCGCCGGCGCACCGCGCAAGGGCGAAGGCACGCCGCCTTCGCGCGCCCGCCACGTGGATGCCGCCTTCATCGCCGCGGCCAAGGAATGGCAGGCGAAGAAATACGCAGCGGGCTTCGCCGGCATCACCTGGCCGATGCGCTGGGGCGGGCGCGAGCTGTCGCCGCTGATGAACGTGATCTACCAGCAGGAGGAGGAAGCCTTCGCCGTGCCCCGCGGCGTGTTCGAGATCGGGCTGGGCATGTGCATCCCGACGATGATGGCCTATGCCACCCCGGAACAGCTGGAGCGTTTCGTCCGCCCGGCGCTGCGCGGCGAGGAGATCTGGTGCCAGCTGTTTTCCGAGCCCGCCGGCGGCTCGGACGTGGCCGCGCTGCGCACGCGGGCCGAGCGCGACGGCGGGGACTGGGTGATCAACGGGCAGAAGATCTGGACCTCCGGCGCGCATTACTGCGACTACGGCATCATCGTCACCCGCAGCGACCCCACGGTGCCGAAGCATGCGGGCCTGACCTTCTTCTTCCTGGACATGAAGTCGCCCGGCGTGGAGTGCCGCCCGATCCGGCAGATTTCCGGTGCCTCGCATTTCAACGAGGTGTTCTTCACCGACGTCCGCATCCCCGACGCGCAGCGGCTGGGGGCCGTGGGCCAGGGCTGGAAGGTGGCGCTGACCACGCTGATGAACGAGCGCCTGGCCATCGGCGACACGCCGCGGCCGGACGTGGACGATCTGCTCGCCCTGTGCCGCACGCTGGACATCGACGGCGCGCCGGCGCTGGCGAATGCCGCGGTGCGCGAGCGGATCGCGGAATGGCATGTGCGCAGCCAGGGCCTGAAGCTGACCCGCTTCCGCACGATGACCGCGCTGAGCCGCGGCCAGACGCCGGGGCCGGAGAACTCGATCGCCAAGGTGGTGAACGCGAGCAAGCTGCAGGACATCGCGACCTATGGGCTGGAGCTGATGGGCGCGGCCGGCATGGTGACGGACCCGGCGCTGGCGCCGCTGCATGCGCTGTTCCAGGAGGCGTTCCTGTTCTCGCCGGGGCTGCGGATCGCCGGGGGAACGGACGAAATCCTGCGCAACATCATCGCCGAGCGGGTGCTGCAGTTGCCGCCGGACATCCGGGTGGACAAGGACCGGGCGTTCAACCAGTTGGGGTGAGGTGCGTTGAGAAGATCGGGCGTTGGAGTGGTATGCTTTGAACTACACCCGATGCCACCTATGTGTGCTTGGCAATCGAATAGGACACCGGATAGGGAATTTCGACCGTGCCGATCTTTGAGTTGACATCGACGCAATTCATTCCGCTCTCCCCTGCGTCATTTCAAGAGAAAGGGATAAAAGAGGAAC
>JBGAIK010000242.1:0-7282 GCA_044225615.1 Acetobacteraceae bacterium
ATGGTCGCCTGCCGCTGGACCGCCACCGGCACCCATACCGGCGACCATCTCGGCCCCCCCGCCACCCACCGTCCGATCGCCATCAGCGGCATGTCGATGGGTCGCGTCGAGAACGGCCGCATCCTGGAAGGCTGGAACGAATGGGACCGCCTCGCCATGGCCCTGGCCATCGGCGCCGTCGCGCCCGCCCAGGGCTGAAGGCCGCTGCCGGCATCGACCGCGGCAACCGTCCGGTCGTAGGAGAAAATTCCGGCATCGCCCCTTGCACCGGCTGCCCGCCATACCCCATATGCGAACCGTCCAGCCCGCCCGCTCTGCCCGGCGCCGGCCACGCCGGACGCCCGCCTCAGCCGCCTCTCCGCCGCGCCGTGGCCAGCCAGATGCCGCCGGTCACCGCCACGAACCCCGCCATCGCCCCCTTCTCCACGCTTTCGCCCAGCACCACGGCCGAAAGCCCGATCGCCGTCAGCGGCCCCAGCGCCAGCGCCATCGTCACCTCCGTCGCCGGCAGGTGCTTCAGCGCGAACAGCCAGAGGAAATACCCCGCCCCGCTTCCCAGGCCGATGAACAGCACCGCCGCCCATCCGCCCGCGGACAGCCCGCCGATGCCGCCCCATCCGCCCGGCCCCCACTCGGTCGCCGCCGCCAGCACCGCCAGGAACGCCACCGAGGCCAGCATCGCCGCCGCGCTGACCGCAACCGGCGCATACCGCGCCAGGTAGGGCCGGTAGCCGATGCTGCACGCCGCCCCGCACAGCGCCGCCCCCAGTATCGCCGCCTCGCCCCGCCAATCGCCCGCTTCCAGGATGCCCGCCCCCATGGCCAGCCCCACGCCCAGCACCGTCAGCCCGACCCCCACGCCGCGCCGCAGGGTCAGCCGCTCGCGCCCCAGCGCCGCCGCCAGCACCATCGTCATCAGCGGAAACGTCGCGAACAGCAGCGCCACCCAGGCCGGCCAGGCCAGGCACAGGAACCCGACCACGTAGCGCAGCAATGCCAGCGTCGCCGGCCCCACCACCGGCGCCACCGCCCGCGTCGCGACCATGGCCGCGCCGACCTGGATGCCGGTGGCGATGGCGGCGGCAAGGGCGCGGCGATGCGACATGCCGCAAGGATCGGCGTTACTACCTGACGGAGTCAAGCAATCCGAGAACCTCCCGCGCCGCCGCCTCGGAAGGCAGGCCGCCGGCCGGCCGCAACGACGCCGCGATGTCCCGCAACGCCGCCTTCTGCGCCGCCGCCCGCGCCGGATCGGCAAGCAGCATCCCCACCTCCTCGGCCAGCCGCGTCGGGTTGCAGTCGCCCAGCAGCAGCTCCGGCACCACCGCCCGCCCGGCCAGCAAATTCACGATGGCGACGAACGGCACCTTGATCACCCGCTTGCCGATCGCCCCGGTGATCGGGTTCACCTTGTAGGTCACCGCCATCGGCACCCCGGCCAGCGCCAGCTCCAGGGTCGAGGTGCCGGACTTGGTCAGCGCCACCTCGGCCGCGGCGAAGGCGTCGTATTTCTCGGCCTCGCCCGTCACCACCACCGGCCGCGCCGGCCAGCCCGCAGCCGCCTGCATCACCGCCTCGGCCACCGCGCTCGCCACCGGCACCACCGGCACCAGCCGGGGAAACCGCGCCGCCAGCAGCGCCAGCGTCGCGCCGAACACCGGCAGCAACCGGCTCACCTCGCTGCGCCGGCTCCCCGGCATCAGGATCGCAATCCGCGCGTCGCCCGCGATGCCATGCGCCGCCCGGAACCGCGCCCCGTCCCCGGCATCCGCCCCGGACTCCACCACCGGATGCCCGACGAACCGCGCCTCCACCCCGTGCTTCGCGAAATACCCCGGCTCGAACGGCAGCAGGCACAGCAGCCGGTCCCACAGCCCGGGCCAGGACTTCATCCGCCCCTCGCGCCAGGCCCAGGCCTGCGGCGCCACGTAGTGCACCCGCTGCACGCCGCTGCCACGCAGCCGGTCGAGCAGGCGCAACGTGAAGCCGGGGCTGTCGATCGTCACCACCACGTCCGGCCGCCGCGCCAGCACGTCGGCCGCCGTCTCGCCGATCCGCCGCCGCAGCCGCAGCACCTTCGGCAGCACCTCCAGCAGCCCCATCACCGCGAGCTCGCGCATCGGGAACAGCGGCGCCATGCCCTGCGCTTGCATCCGCGGCCCGCCCACGCCCGCAAACGAAATCCCCGGCCGCGCCGCCATCAGCGCCGCCATCAGCCGCGCCCCCAGCACGTCCCCGCTCTCCTCGCCGGCATGACGCTGGTCTACCTCGTCATGCCGGCGCCCGCACCGGACAGGGCGGCGGGGCAGGGGGCCACACCTGGTGGTTGCGCACCGCCCCCTCCCGCCGCACCGCATCGAGCGCAGCCGGATCGAGCGCCGCATGCACCCACTGCCCCGCATCGAGCGCCCCGCGCGCGATCACCCCGTCCTCGGGGAAGCCGCGATCGACCGGCCCGAACACCGCCGCATACCCCCGGTTCACGTCCAGCGTCCCGGACCACGGCGCCAGCCCCACCGTCGGCGCCACCGCCACGAAGCACTGGTTCTCCATCGCGCGGGCCGCCGCCGCGATCCGCACCCGGTTGAACCCGGCCATGGTGTCGGTGCAGGACGGCGCCAGGATCAGCCAGGCACCGGCCTCCACCTGCGCGCGCACCAGCTGGGGAAACTCCACGTCGAAGCACACCGCGATGCCGATCCGCCCCCACGGCGTCTCGAACACCGCCGGCGGATCGCCGGCCGAGACGCCCCATTCCTCGGTCTCGAACCGGGTCATCGCGTGCTTGTCCTGGAACGCCACCCGCCCGTCGGCGGCGATCAGCGGCGCCCGGTTGACGATCCGTCCGCCCATCGCGAACGGCAGCGTCCCCGGCACCAGCCACACGCCGTGGCGGCGTGCCACGCCGCACGCCGCCGCCAGCGCCGCCGGCGCCGCCGCCACCCCGTCGGCCAGCTCGCGCGCCAGGTCCGGCGCCAGCCCGGCCGCCAGCTCCAGCGGCGCGTATTCCGGCATCACCAGCAGCTCGGCCCCGTGCCGGACGGCCGCCGCCACCTCCCGCTCCAGCCGCGCCGCCCAGGCTTCCACCCCGCCGCCCGGCCCCACCGCCCACTGGCACAGCCCCAGGATCACGGCAGTGCCGCGCCGGTCAGCGGCTTCAGCCAGAACGCCAGCCGGTTCTCCACCTCGCCCGCCGTGTCGATCTGCTTCCATGTCATCGTGCAGGTCAGACCCGGATACGGCGTGAATCCCCTTCGCCGCCAGAAATCGTCGAGCGGCACGTAGTCCGCCGGCCGCAACGGGTGATCCGCCGGCCGCACCACCGCGCAGAACGCCGCGAAGTCGCACGCCGACACGCGCCGCGCATGCGCCTCCCGCGCCGCGAAGAACCCGACGCCCACGCCGCGCCCGCGATACGCCGGCAGCAGCACCGACTCGCCGAAATAGAACACCCGTGCCGGATCGATCCCCGCCGCCGCGAACGGCCCGCGCAGCCCGCCATCCTCCTCCGCCAGCCTCACGCAGGTCGCGCAGCCCACCGGCATTGCGCCGTCGAAGGCCACCACCAGCCCGGCCGAGGGGGCGGCGACGAAATCCGCCAGATAGGCCTGCTCCGCCGCGAGATCGCCGTCGTACAGGTACGGCCAGGCACGGAACACCGCCATCCGCAACCGCGACAGCGCCGGCAGCAGCCCGGCCATCGCGGGGCCGCAAAACGTCTCGATCCGCAGGTCGCTCATCCCGCCTGCATAGAGGCGCCGTGCCGGGAAAGGAAGCCGCTCAGGCCTCGCCGTCCGGGATGCCGCCACCGCCCAGCACGCGCTCCACCACCTGCCGCAGCTCGCTGGCAGTGAACGGCTTGCGCAGCAGCCCGGTCACGCCGAGCCCCGCCGCCGCCGCCAGCATGCTGGCGTTGTCGCTGCGCGCGCCGCCGGAGATCGCGATCAGCCGGATCGCCGGCTGCAGCGCCCGCAGCACCGGCAGCACGTCGAGCCCGCTGCGTTCCGGCATGATCATGTCCACCAGCGCCAGGTCGAACGCCGCCGCCTCCGCCGCCGCCACCCCGGCATCGGCGCTGTCGGCCTCCACGATCGCATGCGCCGCCGCCCTGCCCAGCACCCGGCGCAGCGTGAAGCGCACCAGCGGATCGTCGTCGATGACCAGGATGCGCGCCATCTCACGCCCCTGCCTCGGCCAGCCGCAGCGGCAGCCAGATGGTGAAGCGGGTGCCCCGGCCCGGCGCGCTCTCGACGCTGATCGTGCCCCCATGCGAGCCGACGATGCCATGCACGATCGCCAGACCCAGCCCGGTGCCCTCGCCCACCGGCTTGGTGGTGAAGAACGGCTCGAACAGCCGCTGGCGCGTCTCCTCGTCCATGCCCGGCCCGGTGTCGCTGATCTCGAGCCGGGCATGGCGCCCGGACGGCGGGCCGCCCGCCCCCGGCGCCGGCTGCTCCACCGCCGCCACGGTGATGACGATGCTGCCGACCTTCGTGCCGATCGCCTGCGCGGCATTGGAGACCAGGTTCACCACCACCTGGTGCAGGTTGGTCTCGTCGGCCGCCACCGGCACCGGCGCATCCGGCGGCCGGTAGTCGAGCGCGATCGAGGCCGGGATCGCCGCCCGCAGCATCGGCATGTCCTTGGCCACCACCGCGCCGAGGTCGAGCGTGGTCACGTTGCGCACCCCGCGCCGGCTGAATGCCAGGATGTTGCGTACCAGGTCGCGCGCCCGCTCGGCGGCGGCCACGATCGTGCCCAGCATCTCCGCGTCCTCGGCGCTCGCCGTGCCGCTGTCGAGCAGCAGCTCGCTCAGGCTCAGGATCGGAACCAGGGCGTTGTTCAGGTCGTGCGCGATGCCGCCGGCCAGCGTGCCCAGCGCCACCATCTTGGCCCGCTGCCGCTCCGCCTCCTCCGCGCGCAGCCGCAGGGTCACGTCGCGGATGGTCGCCTGCGCCAGGGGCCCGTCCGGCGTCTCGTAGTAGCTGAGCGCCACCTCGGCCGGGAATGTCGTGCCGTCGCGCCGCGTCGCGCGCAGCGGCCGGCCGGACTCCAGCGTCCGGCTGCGGCGCTCCGCGAACAGCCTCGCGAGCGGGGAGCCCGCGGGGCCGCCCTGGCTGTCGTCGGCGATCAGCCCGTCGATGCGGTCAAGCCCGCTATCGTCCTCCTCGTAGCCGAACATCCGCCGCGCCTCGTTGTTGGCGAACTGGATCTCGCCCGACGGATCCACGATCACGATGCCGTCGCCGCTCGCCTGGGCCAGGCCGCGGAACTTCGCCTCGCTCGACCGCAGCGCCGCGTCCATCTGCCGCAGCAGGCTCACGTCGCTGAAGATCACCACCCGCCCGCCGTCGCCCGACTGGCGCAGCCGCACCTGCAGCGCGCGCCCGTCGGCGGTGGTCATCAGGAACGGATCGCCGGTGGCCAGCTCCACCCGGGTTGCGATCTCCTCCGGCGAGGCGGCCCTGCCGTCGATCTGCATCAGCCGCAGCGCGCCGGCCGCGGCCAGCCCGCCGAACAGCGCGGTGGCGGAGGCGTCGTCGATCGCCATACCCGGCAGCAGCGCCTGCACGTGGTCGTAGAACGGCTGGTTGCCGAGCACCAGCCGGCCGCCGACATCGAAGATGGCGAAGCCCGAGGTGATGTTCTGCACCGCATCCAGCAGCCGCGCCCGCGATTCCTCCAGCTCCGTGACATCCACCACCACCACGGTGCGGTCGCCGCCGGCGTGGCGCCGCTCTTCCAGGCGGTAGGTGCGGCCGTCGAGCCAGGGGACGATCATCGTCCCCCGCCCCGCGGCCGTCAGCCGCCGCCGCTCGGCGATCAGCGCGTTCACCGTGGCGGCGTCGAACTGCTCGTGCAGCCGCGCGATCACCTGCCGGGTCAGGCCGGCCGAGCCCTCGCCGCGGAGCGGGCGGTCCACCTCGAACAGGTCGCAGAAGCGGGCGTTGCACAGCAGCACGCGGTCGTCGACGTCCACCACCAGCAGCCCGATCGGCAGGTGCTCCACCGCCGCCGCCAGCCGCAGCTCGTCGCGCCGCGCCCGGGCCGAGGCCTGTTCCTGCTCGGTGATGTCCTTGACCACGCCGCGGAAGCCGAGGCTGCCGCCGTCGGCCGCGGCCACCGGACGGCCGCTCACCTCCAGCACCAGGGCGCCGGCCTCGCCCTGGCCCGCGATGCGCGCGCCGCGGAAACCGACCGGTGGCGCCCCGCCCGCGCCGCGCAGCTGCGGCAGCGGCGGCGCCTCGCCGACCCGCCAGCCGGGCAGCTGCCGGGCATTGTCGGAAAGCCAGACGATCCGACCGTCGGCGTCGGTCTCCCAGAACCAGTCCGACGCCGAGGCGGCGAAGTCGCGGAACCGCCCCTCGCTGGTGGCGATCCGGTCCAGCGCCTTGCGCAGCTCGTCCAGCGCCCAGTCGCGCGCCATCTGCGCCGCCCGCTCGGCCTGGGCGGCCTGCCGGCGCTCGGTGAAGTCCTGGAACCGGCAGATGAAGTTCAGCAGCCGGCCGCGCGCGTCGTGCACCGGATGCAGGTCGACATGCAGCGTGATGCAGGCGCCGTCATCCGCCCGGCGCGCGCCGACCTCGCCGTGGAAGGCGGCACCTTCCGCCAGCGCATTGGCGAGCCTGGCCGTGGTGTCGGCATCGCCCGCCGGCGCCGCCAGCAGCGCCAGCGGCCGGCCGACCGCCTCGCCGCGATCGAGCCCGGTCAGCGCCGTCAATGCCGGATTGGCGTAGGTGACCGGCAGGTCCGGCTGCCGCGCGTCGAGGATGATCACCGCATGCGGGTTGGCCTCCGCCGCCTGCTCCCACAGCGCGATGCGCTGCAGCAGGTGGTGCTGGTGGCGGGTTCGGCGCACCAGCGCGATGCCGACGGTGGCGACCAGCAGGATGACGGTGATGCGCGCCGAGGGGTTGCGGGCGAGAGCGCGATCGAACACCTCGTCGGCCGCCGCCTCGCTCGCCCCCACCACCGCGACCAGCTCGAGCCGTGACAGCCGCTGGAAGGCGGTGCTGCGGACGACGCCGTCGGGCCAGGCCACGCCCTGGAGGCTGCCCGCTTCGGCGCCAGCCATGTGCTGGCGCAGCCGGTCCGGCACCGCGCCGCCATGGGGCCCGGGCGCGCCCAGCAGCGTTCCGTCCGGCAGGGCCAGCGCGGCGACGTCGTCGGCGCGTGGCAGCGGCAGGGCGAACGTCCCGACGATGCGCGCCGGATCGATGATGACGGCCAGCAGCCGCGCGCCGTCGGTTTCCCGCGGCGCGGTCCAGCGCGCGGCGAACAG
>JBGAIK010000243.1:0-7260 GCA_044225615.1 Acetobacteraceae bacterium
GATTGAGATGGGTCCAGGCACCTGCTGCAGGCAGAGCCGCAGCAAACCAGTTGCCGGTCATCATCCGGTTGGTCCCATCGGTCTCGGCGGTGGGTTCGGCGATGGTCGAACCGGAACTCCCGATCGCAGCCGCACTCAACGCATCGTTCCGCACAAGCGTCACCATGGATGATCTCCCCACTTGCGATCAGGCAGGCCGACCCGGTCAGTCGGGCGGATTAGTCTCCGGCGGTAGCGCTGCCTCGTCCATTGCTTCTTCCGTCAGCGGTAGCACCGCCGGACGGGGCGGACCTGAGGCACGACGCGGGCGCGCTTTGTCGCGGTCCCGAACATCGAGCTCATCGGCGGAAACGCCTTGCTCCAGAACTTCCTCGTGCGCCGTGATCAACGACTTGCGATGCACTTCCGCAGGACCAAGACGTGCCGTACGCGCCGACTCTGACATCGTCAGCCTCCCAAAGCATCGGGGTGACCAACCCAAGCAAGCCACCCGCTGTTCCAACTCAATGTATCTGGCCACGCGGACGACAATTTTAAGCCCAGGATGCTCCACACCGCATCCGCCCACTGAAACGTCTAGCGGAAAACTCCGACACGTGCAACTCAAATCGGAATTGATCCATTGCTAGACTAGTCGAATTCCGCACCACTCCGCGATGAACGCCGCCAGCGCCACCGTCGTTTCCTTCAGGTTCGGCAGATACGCCCGTTCGTCGAACGCATGCGCCCCCTCGCCGGCGGGGCCGTAGCAGATGCCGGGAATGCCGTAGTACAGCCCGTACATCCGGCTGTCGGCGACGCCGGTGCTGTTGCGGAATTCGATCTTCTTGCCGAAGACCTGCTCATGCACCTGGGCAAGGACGCGCTCGGCGTCGCTGTCCGGCTCCAGCACGTAGCCGTCGGCCTGGAAGCCGTTCCAGATCACCTCGGGCGGGTTGTTGGCCATGAAGCCGTCATTCTTCGCGGCCTTCGCCACGGCATCCAGCACCTGCTGGCGGGCGGTGGCGAGGTCGGTGCCGGGGAGCAGGCCGATGCGGCAATCCACCTCGCACCAGGCGGGGGTGGAGCTGCCCCAGTCGCCGCCGCGGATCACGCCGGGGTTGAACTTGACCGGGTTGGGCACGTCCTTGAACCAGGGATGGGTCTTCGCCCCCTCGTTGATCTGCTCGACGAGGCGGTAGATTTCCTGCACCAGGTTGAAGGCCGACATGATCGCGTTGGTGCCGGTCTGGGCCCGGGCCACATGCACCGGCACGCCACGCACCCGCAGGCGGAACCACATCACGCCGACATAGGCGCGGGTGATGGCATTCGCGGTGGGCTCGGGCAGGATGGCGGCGTCGGCGCGGTAGCCGCGGGCCAGGGTCGAGAGGGCGCCGTTGCCGGTGCATTCCTCCTCGGTCACGGTCTGCACGTAGACGTCGCTGGCCGGGGCCAGGCCCATGCTGCGCAACGCGTCGAGCGCGAAGACCATGCCCGCCACGCCCTGCTTCATGTCGTGGCTGCCGCGGCCGTTCATCCAGCCATCCTTGATGACCGGGTCGTAGGGCGGGTACGTCCACATCTCGGCCGGGCCTTCGGGCACCACGTCGACATGGCCCTGCAGGATCAGGCTGCGGCCCTTCTGTTCCGGGGCGCGGACGGTGGCGACGACCTGCACCGCCTGGCTGTAGTCGGTGTCCATCACCGGCGAGAACCCCGGCAGATGCGACATGTCGACCTCGGCCAGGGTGTAGCGGTCCACGCTCCAGCCGCGGCCGGCGAACTCGCGCGCGATCCAGTCCTGGCACGGCCCCTCCTTGCCGCGGCGCGAGGGAAAGCGCACCAGCTGCTGCAGCCAGGCCACCTCCCGGTCCCAGTTCGCATCAACGGCCTTGCGGATGGCGGCGAGGGTGGCGGCGTCGGGCATCGGCGAGTTCTCCGGTTCGATCTTCGCGAGTGCAGCACGCACGGCCGGGAGCGGCAAGGTTGACCGGCCGGGCCGGGCCGGGCGTGATGGGTGGGGCTCGTCCGATCGCGCGACCCGCGCTCCTGGAGGAAGAAGATGTTCTCGTCCGCCGCCGTCGACCGCCTGTTCTCCCCCTGGGCGCGCCGGGATTCGCCCGGCGTCGTGGTGGGTGTCACGCGCCACGGCGTGCCGATCCACGAAGGCTGCTACGGCATGGCCGACCTGGCCCACGGCATCCCGCTCGACCGCCAGTCGGTCATCCGCATCGGCTCGCAATCCAAGCAGTTCACCGTCCTGCTCGCGCTGATGCTGGAGGCGGAGGGCAAGCTGTCGATGGACGAGGACGTCCATCGCTACGCCCCCTGGCTGCCCGCCTATCCGCACAAGGTCACGCTGCATCACCTCGCCACCAATACCGGCGGCCTGCGCGACTTCCTGGAAATCATGGTCTGGAACGGGCTGCCGCTCGCATCCAACTCCACCCGCCAGCTCTCGCGGGACCTCCTGGCGCGGCACGGCGAGGTCAACTTCGTGCCCGGCACGGCGATGCTGTACTCGAACACCGGCTTCTTCCTGCTCTCCGAGATCGTCGAGGAAGTGTCGGGCCGCAGCTTCGACGAGCTGCTCGCCGGGCGCATCACCGGACGGCTCGGCATGGCCGATACACGGCTGCAGGCGAAGGATTCGGAAATCCTCCCGCGGCTGGTCGCGCAGCACATGCGCGCCCCGGACGGCGCGTGGCAGACCGTGCGCTGGGGCTTCCCGCTGGGCGGCGAGGGCGGCATGGTCTCGACCCTGGCGGACATGCTCGCCTGGCAGGCGGCGCTCGCCGACCCGCCGGCGGACTGGGCGCCGCTGCTCGCGCGGATGGTGGCGCCGCTGCACTACGCCAACGGCACCGAGACGCTGTACCGGATGGGCCTGGTGGTGGACCGCTATCGCGGCGTGCAGGGCATCGGCCATGGCGGCGGGGTGGCCGGCGGGCGATCGGAATCGATCCGCTTCCCCGAGCACGGGCTGGGCGTGGTGCTGCTCGGCAACCTGGCCGAGCTGAACCCGTTCGCGCTGTCGCGCCGCATCGCCGACATCGCGCTCGATGCCGAGATGGCGCCGCATCCGGGCGGCGAGGCGGCGCTGCGGGAGGCGGCGGGGATGTATCGCGAGGAAGGCGGCGGCGAGGTCTACGCGATCGGCTGGGGCGAGGACGGGCCGGTCTTCACCAGCAGCGCCGGCCCGACCTCGGTCGAGGAGGTGTCGCCCGGCCTGTTCGCTCCCGAGCGGCCGACCATGCACATCACCTTCCGGCCGACCGCGGGCGGACTCGACCTGACCTTTTGCGGTGAGCGGCGGCGGTTCCGGCGGCTGCCCGCGAAGCCCGCCGGCCGGGTCATTTCCGGCCAGTACGCGAATGCCGGGCTGGGGCTGGAATTGCGGATCGAAGGCAGCGCGCTGCGCCTGCGCTCCGACGTTGGCGCGCTGGCGGCCACGCTGGAGCGGGTGGACGGCGACCTGCTAATCGTGCGGCCCGGCACCGCCACCGAGGGGCAGTGGATGGGCACACTGCGGGAGGCCGGCGAAGCCCTGGTGCTGACCACGGACCGGACCAAGGGCCTGGCCTTCGTCCCGGCCTGACATGCTGCCCGCCCACACCCGCGCCGCCATCGTCGGCATCGCCGGCACCGTGCTTGCCGATGCGGAGGCAGCACTGCTGCGGGCGCATCCGCCGGCGGGCATCATCCTGTTCCGGCGCAACGTCGCCGACCCGGCGCAGCTGCGGATGCTCACCGCGGCGCTGCGGGCGGCGCTCCCGGACGGGGCCGTGGTGATGGTGGACCAGGAAGGCGGGCGGGTGGCCCGGCTCCGGCCGCCGCACTGGCCGGCGCATCCGCCGGCCGGGGCGATCGGTGCGCGCTTCGCGACCAGGCCGGCCGAAGGATTGCGGGCGGCCTGGCTGACCGGCGCCCTGATCGGGCTCGACTGCGCGGAAGCCGGGTTCGACACGGTCGCCGCCCCGGTCCTCGACCTGCGGCTGCCCGGCGCGAGCGAGGTGGTGGGCGACCGGGCCTACGCGGCGGAGCCCGCGGCGGTGGCGCGGCTGGCCCGGGCGATGGCGGCGGGGCTGCTGGCGGCGGGCGTGCAGCCGGTCGGCAAGCACGCGCCGGGGCACGGACGGGCACGGGTGGACAGCCATGTCGCGCTTCCCACGGTCGAGGCCAACGACCTGGAGTCCGACCTGCTGCCATTCGCCGCCAATGCCGACCTGCCGTGGATGATGACGGCGCATATCGTCTACCGCGCCTGGGACCCGGCCCGGCCGGGCACGCTGTCGCCGCTGGTGATCGACGGCGCGATCCGGGGACGGGCCGGCTTCCGCGGCGTGCTGGTGTCCGACGACCTGGCCATGGAGGCATTGAGCGGGACGCCGGCCGCCCGCGCCCTCGGCGCGCTGGCGGCGGGATGCGATCTCGCGCTGTATTGTCCGGGCGATGCGGAGGGCACGCAGGCCGTGCTGCGGGCGGCGCCGGCGCTGACCGAGGCAGCGCGCGCGCGGCTCGCGGCGGCCCGGGCACTCGCCATGCGGCGGCGTTTGGCGCTAGACCCCGCTGGCCTGCGGGCCGAACGGGACGGAATGACGCTTTGACCGACATCATCCTCGCGGTGATCGCCGCCGTGCTGGCGATCACCCTGCACGAGGCCGCGCATGGCTACGCGGCGCTGGCCATGGGCGACGACACCGCCAAGCGGGCGGGGCGGCTGTCGCTCAATCCCCTGCGCCATGTCGACCAGGTCGGCACGGTGCTGCTGCCGCTGGGCCTGGCGGTGACGCAGTTGCTGACGATCGGGCGGGTGTCGTTCATGTTCGGCTGGGCCAAGCCGGTGCCGGTGGCGGCCTGGCGGTTCCGCAATCCGCGCCGCGCGATGATGGTGGTGGCCGCGGCCGGGCCGCTGATGAATTTCGCGCTCGCCTGGCTCACCTTCCTGGCCCTGCATGTGGTGGACCGGCTGGGCGCGACCGGCGGGATCGTGTTCCTGCATTTCGCGGTGCACTTCCTGCTCGCCAACATGGTCCTCGGCCTGTTCAACCTGCTGCCGATTCCGCCGCTGGATGGCGGGCGGATCGCGGTGGGGCTGCTGCCGGAGGGGCTGGCGCGGGCTTTGGCCGGGCTGGAGCGGATGGGCATCCTGCTGGTGCTGTTCGTGGTGTTCCTGCTGCCCATGGCGTTGCGCGACATCGCGGGCGTGCAGGTGGACCCGGTGGGCTGGCTGGTGACCGAGCTGGGCGAGCCGTTGCTGCAGGCGCTGCTGGCGCTGGCGGGTTCGCCGCCGCTGGGCACCTTCCTGATGGAGGAGCTGTTCGGGCATGGCTGAGCAGGCTCCCGCCAACGACGCCCCGGCCGAGGCGCTGGTGCTGCGGCTGGAGGGGTTCGAGGGGCCGCTCGACCTGCTGCTCGATCTGGCGCGGACGCAGAAGGTGGATCTGGCGCGGATCTCGATCCTGGCGCTGGTGGAGCAGTACCTGTCGGTCATCGAGGGGGCGCGGCGGGTGCGGCTGGAGCTGGCGGCCGACTGGCTGGTGATGGCGGCCTGGCTGACCTGGCTGAAATCGCGGCTGCTGCTGCCGAAGGGGACGGAGGCGGCGGAGGAGGGCGAGGCGGCGGCCGAGGTGCTGGCGGCGCGGCTGCGCGACCTGCAGGCGATCAGGGCGGCGGCGGCGTGGCTGGGGATGCGGCCGGTGCTGGGGATCGACGTGTTCGGACGGGGGGCGCCCGAGGATTTCTCCGAGATCGACAACTCCCGGCTGGCGGCGGATGCGCCCGGGCTGTTGCGGGCCTACATGGCGGCGTTGCGGCGGGGCACGAAGCACCGGCAGTACCGGCCGCAGCGGATCGCGCTGTGGGGGGTGAAGGACGCATTGGCGCGGCTGGCGGTGCTGGTGGGCAGCGTGCCGGACTGGGCGGCACTGGAGCAGTTCCTGCCGGAGCTGGCCGGGGGGCCGCTGGAGAAGCGGGCGGCACTGGCGAGCACGTTGCTGGCAGGGCTGGAAATGGCGCGGGGGGGCACCATCCGCCTGCGCCAGGAGGAAGCGTTCGGGCCGATCCTGGTGCGGGCGGCCGGCGGCGCGGAGGATGCGGATGAGCGAGAGTGACCTCACGGCGGCGGTGCGGCTGGCCGAGGCGATCGTATTCGCGGCCGGCGGGCCGGTGACGGCGAGCGCCCTGACCCAGGCCCTGCCGGACGGCGTGGCGATCGAGGCGGTGATGGAGGCGTTGCGCGGGCAGTATGCCGGGCGCGGGGTGGAGCTGGTGGCGGTGGCCGGGGGATGGCAGTTCCGCACCGCGGCCGACCTGGCCGAGGGGTTGAAGCGGGTGGTGAAGGTGCCCCGGCGGCTGCCGCGGGCGGCGATGGAGACGCTGGCGATCGTGGCCTATCACCAGCCGGTGACGCGGGCGGAGATCGAGGAGATCCGGGGGGCGACCCTGTCGCAGAACACGCTCGACGCGCTGCTGGAGGCGGGGCTGATCACGCCGAAGGGGCGCAAGGAAACGCCCGGGCGGCCGACCATGTGGGGGACGACGCCGGGGTTCCTGGCGCAGTTCGGGCTGGCGGATCTGCGCGAGCTGCCGCGGCGGGAGGACCTGCTGGTGGAGCCCCCTGCCCCGCCGGTGGCCGAGCTAGGCCAGCAGGCCGGCGACGGCGCCGCTGGTGAGGGTGGCGATGGTGCCCGAGAGGATTGAGCGCAGGCCGAGGGCGACGATCTCGGGGCGGCGTTCGGGGACCATGGCGCCCATTCCGCCGATCAGGATGCCGAGGCTGCCGAAATTGGCGAAGCCGCACATCGCGTAGGTCAGGATCAGGCGCGATTTCGGCGAGAGGGTACCGTCGGCGGCAAGCGACAGGTAGGCGACGAACTCGTTGAGCACGGTCTTGGTGGCCATCAGCAGCGCGGCCGGCGCGGTCTCGGCCCAGGGGATTCCGATCAGCCACATCACCGGGCGGAACGGCCAGGCGAAGATGCGCTGGAGGGTGAGGGGCTCGGCGAGGGGGAGCACGCCGAGGGCCATGTTGGCCAGGGTGACGACGGCGATGGCGACGAGCAGGACGGCGATGATGCCGGTGAGCACCGGGATGCCGTCGGCGGTGCCGCGGACCAGGGCATCGAGCGCATTGGCCGGGGGGTGCGGGAGGACGATGCGGCCTTCCTCCTCGCCGGGGCCGAAGGGGACCATGAGGGCGGCGACGGCCAGCGCCGCGGGGGTGGAGATGACCGAGGCGATCAGGATGTGGCCCAGGGCGTTGGGGAGCACGGGGCC
>JBGAIK010000244.1:0-7124 GCA_044225615.1 Acetobacteraceae bacterium
GCCTGGCGGCGGAACTGGACGCGGCGCTGACCGGCAACGCCTCGGCCGAATCGATCCGCGGGCTGGAGGCGGCGGTGGGCGAGGTGGACGCCATCGCCACCGGCATCGCCGCCGCGATCGAGGAGCAGACCGCGGCGACCGCCGAGATCTCCCGCCATGTCCAGGAAGCCGCGGATGCCGCCCATCGGATGACCGGCCGCATTGCCGGCGTGTCCGAGGATGCGGCCGAGGGCGGCGGCCAGGCCGACCTGCTGCACGCCGAAGCGATGCAGCTGAGCGGCTCGGTGCACGGGCTGAAGCGCCTGGTGATCCACATGGTGCGCACCTCGGCCGACGAGGTGGACCGCCGCCGCAATCCGCGCTTCGCCTGCGACGCGCCGGGCCGGCTGCTGCTCGCCTCTGGCGCAGCGTGCGCGGTGCGGGTGGCCGACCTGTCGGCGACCGGGGCGCGCATCGTCGCCGCCGGCGCGGACATCCCGGCGATGGAAGATGCGGCGGCCCGCCTGGAGCTTGCGGGGCTCGATGCCCCGCTGCGCTGCACCGTCGTCCGCGCCGAGGGCGAGGATGCCGGCCTGCGCTTCGCCGAGGCGGACACGCGGGCGGACCTCGCCCGGCTGCTGAAGACGCTGGCCAGCCGGGCGGGTCAGGCCGGGGAACGCGCGGCGGCGTAAAGAGACCGGGGCGCGTCGCCGCGCCCCGCGCGATCAGGCGCCGGCCTGGGCGACGGGGCGTGCCGCCCGGCGCTGCTCCGCCACCTGGTTGTGCATCGCCTTCTGCAGCTTCTCGAAGGCGCGGACCTCGATCTGCCGCACCCGCTCGCGGGAGATGTCGTATTGCTGCGACAGGTCCTCCAGCGTCGTCGGGTTGTCCTTCAGGCGCCGCTCGATGAGGATGTGGCGCTCGCGGTCGTTCAGCGACTTCAACGCGCCGGCCAGCAGCGCCTTGCGGCCGGTCAGCTCCTCGCGCTCGGCCATCACGTTTTCCTGGCTGTCGGCCTCGTCCACCAGCCAATCCTGCCACTCGCCCTCGCTGTCGGCGCGGACGGGGGCGTTCAGGCTGTGGTCGGGCGCCGTCAGCCGGCGGTTCATGCTCACCACATCGGCCTCCGGCACGTCGAGCGCATGGGCGATCTTGGCCACCTGCTCAGGCTGGAGGTCGCCGTCGTCGATGGCCTGCATCTGGCCCTTCAGCCGGCGCAGGTTGAAGAACAGCTTCTTCTGCGCCGCCGTCGTGCCCATCTTCACCAGCGACCAGCTGTGCAGGATGTACTCTTGGATCGCGGCGCGGATCCACCACATGGCATAGGTGGCCAGGCGGAAGCCGCGGTCCGGGTCGAACCGCTTCACGGCCTGCATCATGCCGACATTGCCTTCGCTGATCAGCTCGCCCACCGGCAGGCCGTAGCCGCGGTAGCCCATGGCGATCTTGGCCACGAGGCGAAGATGCGAGGTGACGAGCTTGTGCGCGGCTTCGAGATCCTCGCTGTCGCGCCAGCGGCGCGAAAGGCTGTTCTCCTCCTCGGCGGAGAGCATCGGGAATTTGCGGATTTCCTGCAGGTAGCGGGAAAGATTGCCCTCGGGGGCGATGTTGATGACAGCAGCGGCCACGCCACGATCCTTTCGTCTCGACGGCCCCGTTTCATGCCCGGAACGGCGCATGCGGACGGCCGGAAGCTCAAGTCCTGACCCCGATATCAGTTCAAGCGTTACAGCCTGCCGGACGGGGGTTTACAGACGGTAAATGTTTCGTCCCAGCCGGCGTCCCGGTCGCGGCGGCGCCGGGCTGGACGGCGGAAAGGGGCGGGTTCTGCCCCATTCCTGCTGGGCAAGCTTATACAGGACCAATTTCGTCCGGTCAAGATACCGGACCGATGGAGTCGGGATTACGTTTCAGCCATGCGGGGCGCTCATGCCCAGCAGGGACAACAAGCCAAGCAGGTCGGCGGGCGGCGCGGTGGTGAAGCTGAGCGGCGACCCGGTGCGGGGATGGGCGAAGCCGAGGCGATGCGCATGCAGCGCCTGGCGGGGGAAATCGAGCAAGGCGTCCCGAAGTTCCCCGGGCAGCGTGCGCGAAGCGGCCGGCGTGCGCCGCAGATACACCGGGTCGCCCACCAGCGGGTGGCCCTGGCCCGCCAGATGCACCCTGATCTGGTGCGTGCGCCCGGTGGCCAGCCGGCATTCCAGCAGCGCCACGGCGGCATCGCGGTGCCGGAGCGTGCGGTACAGCGTCCGCGCTTCCTTCCCGCCCCGCGCCACCACCGCCATGCGCTTGCGGTCGCGCGGATCGCGCCCGATCGCGCCCTCGATCGCCCCGGACGCCGGATTTGGCAGCCCCCAGCACAGCGCCAGGTAGGCGCGATCCAGGTCGCGGCTGGCGAAGGCGGCCGACAGCGTGGCCAGCGCCTGCTCGGTCTTGGCCACCACCATCACGCCCGACGTGTCCTTGTCCAGCCGGTGCACGATGCCCGGCCGCCGCTCGCCGCCGATGCCCGGCAGCGAGTCGCCGCAATGCGCCAGCAGGGCGTTGACCAGCGTGCCGTCCTCGTTGCCCGGCGCCGGATGCACCACCAGCCCGGCCGGCTTGTCGAGCACGATCAGGTCGGCATCCTCGAACAGGATATCGAGCGCGATCGCCTGCGGCACCGGCAGCGCCGCCACCGGCGGCGGCATCGCCACGGTGTAGCGGGCACCGGCCGCCACCGGCTCCGCCGGCACCGGCCGCCGTCCGCCCACCGAAACCCGTCCCTCCTCGATCATCGCCTTCACCCGCGAGCGCGAGACGGCGCCCAGCGCCTCGGCCAGGAACCGGTCCAGCCGCTGGCCCGCCGCCGCGGGCGGCACCGTCACCGTGGTTGCATCTTCCCGGGTTTCGTCGGACATGCGCCTCGATACGCCGATTTGTCCGGCGCGGGGAGGGCTCGGGATGGGCATGCTGAAGGTCGCGGTGGTGGTGATGGGGGTGATGATCGTGGGCGGCGTGGTCACGCTGGCCTACCTGATCGTCAGCCGCGCCTATGTCGCCCCCGCGATCGCCGGGGACGTGCTGCTGGACGAGCCGGACGGCACCCGCATCGCCGGCACCGCGCTCGCCGGGGATCGCCTCGCCTTGCTGCTGCAAGGCGGCGGGCCGGACCGGGTGGTGCTGGTCGATCCGCGCAGCGGCAAGGTGTCGGGCCGGGTGGGCCTGCGCAGGTGATGCTGCTGGCGCTGCTGGCCGGCGCCGCGCTGGCCGCCGAGCCCGGGCCGACGCAGGGCAATCTGGACGGCGCGGCGCACATGACCCTGCCGCAGGGCTATGGGCTCGCGATGATGGAAGGGCCGGATTTCGCCGTGCTCCACGTGGCCGGCCGGCGGAGCGGCACCCGCCTGCTCTCGGTCTATGTCGGCCACCACCCGCAATTCCCGCCAGAAGGCGGAGCCATGGCGACGTTCGGCCCCTGCCTCGGTCGCGTGCTGCCCGGCACGGCCGGCCGGTTCGACGCGCTCGTGGAGCTGGTCGGTCCGCGCGGCATCCCGCTGAAGCTGCATCTGTTCTTTCGTGACCTCGCTCCCGCGCGGGAGCGGCTGGCCCGCGAGACGGTGGCGACGCTGACGCCTGCGCCCGGGTTTCGCTGCGTTGCAGCAAATTGAATGCTGACGCGCCTGCGCGGCCGGTGACAAGCAGCCGGTCCGGGACTATCTGACCCCGGTCGCTGATCGCCGGGGCGCGTGCTTCATTTCGACGCAATCGTGTCCTAGCCGTTCCGTGTTTCCAGGGAGGCTGGCCCGTGCCGCGTCTTGCCGTCATCCTGTCCGCGCTGGCGGTCCTCGTTGGCTGCAGCCCGGACTATTCGCCCAACACCTACAATTCCGCCGCCGTGCAGCAGGCCAACAAGGTGGAGCGCGGCGTGGTGGTCGGCGTGCGCCCGGTGCAGGTCAGCACCAAGGGCGCGGTGGGCGCGGTCACTGGCGCCGCGGTGGGCGGCGTGGCCGGCGCCCAGGCGCCGGGCGGTTTCGGCTCCGCGGTCGGCGCGATCGGCGGCAGCCTGGTCGGCGGACTGGTCGGCAGCGGCGTGGAACAGGCAACGCAGGACATGTCGGCCTACGAATACATCGTCCAGAAGCCCAACAGCGAGCTGGTCTCGGTGACGCAGAAGGACGAGGTGCCGCTCGGCATCGGCGAGAAGGTGCTGGTCATCGCCGGGCCGCAGGCCCGAGTCGTGCCGGACTATACGGTGCGCAACGACCCCGCGCCGCCGCTGGCGGTGATGCCGACCCAGCTGCCGGACCAGACGGTGCTGCCGCCGAGCAGCACCGCCGGCGCGGTGCCGTAGCGCCGGCCGTCAGGCCCGTATCCAGGTTTCCGAGAAGGCGAGCATCGCCGTCGAGATATGCTGCCCGGCCATCTCGCGCGGCATCGGCTTGCCGGGCCGCACCGCGCCGTTCACCGTCACCGAGGCGCTCTCGCAGCCGATGAACAGGCTCGGCATCGTGTGCACGCCGGTCGCGGATTTCTCGGGCGGGATGGCGAAGCAGAACGGCTTGCCGAGGCCGCTCCAGGTCAGCTCCACCGTCATGCCGGGCGCCTTCACCGTCTCGCTGTAGCGCGACAGCGCGTTGCCGGAGGCGGCGACGCTATCGAGCTTGCGGTAGGACATCGCGGCGAGGCCAGGCAGGCCCTTGTAGGCGCCGAAATGGTTGACGAACCCGGCAACCAGGTAGCGGGCGAGCGGCTCGTTGTCGGTCAGGCAGACGTTCTGCGCCGGGTCGTTCGCCTGCGGCGCCAGCAGCAGCACGAGGGCGTGGCCGCCGCCATGCGGCGACAGCACGACGCGGAAGAAGCTGGCGAGCGTGGTGAACGGGCCGTCGGGCGATTCCTTGAGCGAGATGCCGGGGTTCTCGCCGGACCACTCGACGGTGCCGGGGAAGACGATGGTGTCGGCCATGGGCTGGCTCCTTGTTCTGTCCGGCGGAGGATCATGGCTTGCGCCGGCGCGGTCAACGGGCAGACTCCTGACGTTCCCGAAGGAGGGCACCATGATCGACCTGCATCTCTACATGGCTTTCGCGCTTGCGACATTGGTACTGATGCTGATCCCCGGCCCCAACGTGGCGCTGATCGTGGCCAACTCGGTGGCCTACGGCACGCGGCAGGGCCTGCTGACGGTGGCCGGCACCAGCAGCGCGGTGGTGGTGCAGCTCGCGCTGACGGCGCTGGGCATGACGGCGCTGATGGGCGCGATGGCGCATTGGTTCGAGCTGGTGCGCTGGCTGGGCGTCGCCTATCTGCTGTGGATGGGCGTGCGGCAGTTCATGGCGCCGGCCGTGGACCTGACGCGCACCCGGCCGGAGCAGAAGCCGGCGCGGCAACTTGTCGGGCGCGGCCTGCTGGTGTCGCTGACCAACCCCAAGACGCTGCTGTTCTATGGCGCCTTCTTCCCCCAGTTCGTCACGCCCGGCGACGGGCTGTGGCACCAGCTGGCGCTGCTGTCGGCCACCTATCTGGCCATCGCCATCGTGGTGGATTGCGGCTGGGCGGTGCTGGGCGGGCGGGCGCGGGGGCTGCTGGCCGCGCGCGGGAAGCTGCGCAACCGCATCTCCGGCGGCATGCTGGTGACGGCCGGCGTGGGGCTGGCGCTGGCGCGCGAATGATCTGCCGCAATTGCCATACTTTTTTCATGTTTTGAGATGAACCTCCATCGGGTCACGACCCGATGGAGGCCATATGCGCATCCAGGCCATCCTGCCCACGCTGCCCACCGCCGCGCTGCTGGCGGCAACGGCGGCGGCGCTGGCGATCAACACCCCGATCGCCCAGGCGCTGGCGCCGGTGTTCCTGCTCGCCGCGATCCTGTGGCGCGGGCAGCGCCGGCGGCTGGTGCGCGGTGCCTACTCGGCCGCCGCGCGCAGGGACGTCCCGTCCATCTCCAGCGTGTAGCTGGAGAAATCCAGCCCCAGCGCGGGCAGCGGCGCCACCTCCATGATGCCGCGCGAGGGCTGCATCACCACCATCGCCACCGTGGCCGACAGGTTGTTCTTCGCCAGGTTGGGCCGCGGCGGCCGGCACACCGACCATGGCGCGCCGAAATCGTCGGCCAGCGCCCGCTTGACGTCCGCCACCCCGATCCGTCCCGGCACCGCCCGCAGCAGGTCGCGCACGCGGATGTCGCGGTAGAGGCTGCACGGCGTGTTGGCCACGCCGGTGTCGCGCAGCTTGGCGAGCGCCACCGGGCTGACGAAATGGTTGGCATGCACCAGCAGCCCGGCCTCGGGGTGCACCTGGAAGGTCTCGTCGGGCGCGCATTCGAAATCGATCGCCACCCCCTGCCCGTCGGCCCGGCTGGCGCTGACGATCATGTTGTTGGCGGCCGATTTGCGCGTGGCATACACCGCGTGCATGGCCAGCGCCGGCGTCGCCTCCTGCAGCACCTTGCGCCGGATCAAGGCCAGCGGCACGCCGAGCTCGCGATAGTCGCGGTCGGATTCCAGGTAGTTGGCGGTGATCGCGATGCCGGCCGAATTGAGCCCCGAGCGGGCGAGGCCGCCGGCCTCGGTGAAGGTCAGGATGTCCGGCCCGTCGTCGCGGCGGATGCGCAGCACCACGCTGGTCTCGGCGCACTCGGCCTTCCAGTCCCAGTTCTGCGCGTGCAGCAGGCGGCCATCGGCGCTGGCCTGCGGCATCACCACGAGACCGGTGCAGCCGTCCGGATCTTCCTCCTGCAGCTTCGCCCGCAATGCCGGCTTCTCCGCCAGCTTCAGCAGCTCGGTGCGGGCGTTCATCAGCGCCACGTGGGTGAACGGGATCTCCGCCCCGGCGGCGATGCCCTGCATCTCCTCGACATAGGTCGGGTCGAACCGCTCGATCACCGGGGTGTAGGCGCGCACCAGCGCAGCGACGGCGTCCTGGTCGAGCCCCATGCGTTCGAGCTGGGCGCTGTAGCCGGCGACGCCCTTGCGGATGCGCGCCGCGGCCTGGGCGCCATACTGGCGGCCGCGTTCGTGCGGCGGGCCGGAGACGTCGATCAGGGGGAAGGCTTGGGCCATCGGAGGCTCCTCAGCTGACTGCCGAATTGTCGGCGATTGGGCGAAGGAAGCAAGTTTCACAAAGAGGCAGCGAGGCAGCGAGAAGAAGAAGCCGCACTTCTC
>JBGAIK010000245.1:0-7577 GCA_044225615.1 Acetobacteraceae bacterium
CTGGCCCCAGATCGTGTACTGGCCGTCGAGATGGGTGGCCGGGGCGAACATGATGAAGAACTGGCTGTCGGCGCTGTTGGGGTCGTTGGTGCGCGCCGCGCCCACCGTGCCGCGCAGGAAGTGCCGGCTGCGGGTGAACTCGGCCGGGACGTTGCCCAGGCCGCTGCCGCCGCCGCCGGTGCCGGTGGGGTCGCCGGTCTGCGCCATGAAGCCTTCGATGACGCGGTGGAAGACGATGCCGTCATAGAATTTCTTGCGGGCGAGCTCCTTCACCCGGGCCACGTGCTTGGGCGCGATGTCGGGAAACAGCTGGATGACGACGCGGCCGTCCTTGAGCTGGATGTACAGCGTGTCCTCGGGGGATGGTGCGGCGTCGGCGGAGTCTGACATGGCGGTTCCTACAAGTGTCGTTGCGGCAATGGTGGCCAGAAGGCGGCGGCGGTGCATGGTTGGTCTCCTCAGGCGCTGCGGACGCGGGCCAGCACGCGCTCGTGGATGAGCGGGGGCACGAAAGAGGCGATGTCGCCGCCGAGGATCGCGATCTCCTTGACGAAGCGGGAGGAGATGAAGTGGTGGCGCTCGCTGGCGGGGAGGAAGATGGTCTCGACGTCGGGGTTGAGGCGGGCGTTCATGCCGGACATCTGGAATTCGAAGTCGAAGTCGGAGACGGCGCGCAGGCCGCGGACGACCATGGCGGCGCCGACGCGGCGGGCGAACTCGACCAGCAGGCAGTCGAACGGCTGGACCTCGATGGAGGTTCCGCTGCGTTCGGCGATGGCGGCGCATTCGGCGCGGACGAGCTCCGCGCGCTCCTCCATGGTGAAGAGCGGGCCCTTGCCGATGTTCATGGCGACGCCGACGACCAGGTGGTCCACCAGCCGGGCGGCGCGGCCGATGATGTCGATATGGCCGTTGTGGATCGGGTCGAAGGTGCCGGGGTAGAGCCCCCGACGTTCGGTTCCGGGCCGCTCAGTTCGGGGCACTGTCGTCTCCCTCGGGCGGGGGGCCTTCCTCGTCGGCGCCGTTGTCACCGGACTCGCCGTCGATGACCGGGAAGACGCTGGTGACGCGCTCGCCGGCATCGACGCGGAAGACGGTCACGCCCATCGACGCGCGGCCGGTCAGGCGGACCTGGTCGGCGGGCACGCGGATCAGCCGGCCGGCATCGGTCACCAGCATGATGTCGTCGCCGGGGCGCACGGTGAGCATGCCGGCGACAGCGGCCCCGGTGCGGGCGGAAAGGGTGATGTTGGCGATGCCGAGGCCACCGCGGCCGGAGACGCGGTATTCGTAGGCGCTGCTGCGCTTGCCGAAGCCCTTGTCGGTGACGGTCAGCAGCAGCTCCTCGGCGTCTTCGAGCGCGGCGAAGCGGGCGTCGGACAGTTCGGTCGCCTCGGCGGCTTCCTCGTCGGACTCGGGGGCGGCGGCCTCGGGTTCATCCTCGTCGCCGTTGCGGCGGCGGGCGGCGGCGCGGCGCAGATAGGCCTCGCGCTCACCGGGGGTGGCCTCGACGTGGCGAAGAACCGAAAGGCTGATGACGGCGTCGGGGTTACGGCCCTCGGCCAGCTTGATGCCGCGCACGCCGGAGCTGTCGCGGCCGGCGAAGACGCGCAGCACGTCGTCGGTGGCCTGGAAGCGGATGGCGCGGCCGAGGCGGGTGGCGAGCATCACGTCGTCGCCCTCGCGGCAGGTGGCCACGCCGATCAGGTGGTCGCCCTCGTCGAGCTTCATGGCGATCAGGCCGGAGCTGCGGACGTTGCGGAAATCCGACAGGCGGTTGCGGCGCACGTTGCCGGCCTGGGTGGCGAAGACCAAATGCAGGTTCTCCCACAGCGTCTCGTCGATCGGCAGCGGCAGGACGGTGGTGATGGTATCGGCGCCGAGGTCGGGGAGGAAGTTGACGAGCGCCCTGCCCTTCCCGGTCGGCCCGCCCTCGGGCAGGCGCCAGACCTTCTCGCGATAGGCCTTGCCGCCGGAGGAGAAGAACAGCACCCATTGGTGGGTGTGGGCGTTGAAGCTGCGGGTGACGACGTCGTCGCCGCGGGTGCTGGCCGCACTGCGGCCGCGGCCGCCGCGGTTCTGCTGGCGGAAGGTCTCCAGCGGCGTGCGCTTGATGAAGCCGTCGCGGGTGATGGTCACCACCATCTGGCCGGGCTCGATCAGGCTTTCGTCGTCCTGGTCGGCCGCGCCCTCCTCGATGCCGGTCAGGCGGGGGCTGGCGAGGTCGGCGCGGACGGCGGCGAGTTCGGTCTGGATGACCTCCAGGCGGCGGGGGCGGCTGGCGATGATGTCGAGCAGGTCGGAGATCTTCGCCGCGACCTCGGTCATCTCGGCGGTGATCTTCTCGCGCTCCAGGCCGGTGAGGCGCTGGAGGCGGAGGTCGAGGATGCCGCGGGCCTGCTCGTCGGTGAAATGGACGGTGCCGTCGGGGGCGACGACGTTGCGCTCGTCGTCAACCAGGGCGAGCAGGGGCAGCACGTCGGTGGCGGGCCAGGCGAGGTTCATCAGCGCGGTGCGGGCCGAGGCGGCGTCCGGGCTGCCGCGGATCAGGGCGATGACGGCATCGATATTGGCGACCGCGATGGCGAGGCCGACCAGGTTGTGGGCGCGTTCGCGGGCCTTGCTGAGGTCGTGGCGGCTGCGGCGGAGGATGACCTCCTCGCGGAAGCGGATGAAGATCTCCAGCGCGTCCTTCAGGCCCATCATGCGCGGGCGGCCGCCGTCGAGGGCGAGCGCGTTGACGCCGAAGCTGGTCTGCAGCTGGGTGAAGCGGAACAGGTGGTTCAGCACCACCTCGGGCGTCGCGTCGCGCTTCAGCTCGATGACCAGGCGCATGCCGGAGCGGTCGGATTCGTCGCGGATGTCGCTGATGCCCTCGATCTGCTTGGCGCGGACCAGCTCGGCCATGCGCTCCTGGAGCGTGGCCTTGTTCACCTGGAAGGGCAGCTCGGAGACGATGATGGCGGTGCGGTCCTTGCGGATTTCCTCGAACTCGGTGCGGGCGCGCAGGACCAGGGAGCCGCGGCCGGTCTCGAAGGCGGAGCGGATGCCGGAACGGCCGAGGATGACGCCGCCGGTGGGGAAATCGGGGCCGGGCACGATCTTCATCAGCTCGTCGAGCGTGAGCGTCGGGTCGGCGATGAGGGCGAGCACGGCGTCGATGATCTCGCCCGGGTTGTGGGGCGGGATGTTGGTGGCCATGCCGACGGCGATGCCGCCGGCGCCGTTGATCAGCAGGTTGGGGAAGGCGGCGGGGAGGACGCGGGGCTCCTCGTCCGATTCGTCGTAGGTGGGCTGGAAGTCGACGGTGTCGCGGTCGATGTCGATCAGCAGGTGCATGGCCGCCTTGGACAGGCGGGCCTCGGTGTAGCGCATGGCCGCCGGGGGGTCGCCGTCGACCGAGCCGAAATTGCCCTGGCCGTCGATCAGGCGGACGCGCATGGAAAAGGGCTGGGCCATGCGCACGAGGGCGTCGTAGATCGCCGCGTCGCCGTGGGGGTGGAAATTGCCCATCACCTCGCCGACCATCTTGGCGGACTTGCGATAGGGCTTGTCGGGCGTGTAGCCGCCCTCGCTCATGCCGTAGGATGCGGCGGTGGACGGGCTTCAGGCCGTCGCGCGCGTCGGGCAAAGCGCGGGCGACGATGACCGACATGGCGTAGTCGAGATAGGAGCGGCGCATCTCCTCCTCGAGTAGGACAGGCTCCTGGCTCGGAGAGGCCGGATCCGCGCGCGGGACCCTGGGGCCCGTTGGGGGGCGCGTCGGAAGGCCCGGTGTCGTCGGGCGGCTGGTCGCTCAACTCGTACTCGCTGTTCGGTCTGTGGGGAGGGAGGGGTTACCAGTTTCCGGCGGGGTTGGCGACCCTTGGACGTGAGTGCGTCGGCGCTGCCCTCCCCTCCCCCTCCGCAAGCGCGGGAGGGGGAAAACAGGGGGTCAGAAGGGGATTTCGTCGTCGAGGTCGTTGTGCTTGGGGGAATCCCAGGAGGGGGCGCGGCCGCCGCCGCTGGTGCCGCCGCGGGATTGCTGGGGCTGGCTGCGCTCGCGGGGCTGGTAGCCGCCGCCCGAGTCGCCGGCCTCCATGCCGCCACCGCCGCCGCCGCGGGTGTCGAGCAGGGTCAGCTCGCCGCGGAAGCGGCCGATCACCACCTCGGTGCTGTATTTTTCCACCCCGGACTGGTCGGTCCATTTGCGCGTCTGGAGGGCGCCCTCGACATAGACCTTGCTGCCCTTGCGGACGTATTTCTCCACCACATCGCCGATGCGGTCGTTGAAGACGACGATGCGGTGCCACTCGGTGCGCTCCTTGCGCTCGCCGGAGGCGCGGTCGTTCCAGGTTTCGCTGGTGGCGAGCGAGAAGTTCACGATCTTGCCGCCGTCCTGGCTGTTGCGGACCTCGGGGTCCTTGCCCACGTTGCCGACCAGAATCACCTTGTTCACGCTGCCGGCCATGTTCCGCTTCCCGTTTGGCTTGCCCGCATCTGGGCGATCGCAATCATAGCGTGCGGCCGGCCTTCGGGCCAGCATGGGCTTCCCAAGCCGCGCGCGCGGGGCCATATAGACGGAACAACTCAAGAACACAAATTCCGATTCGAGGGTTCCTTCCGATGGCCGTCACGGCGCCTGCGCGCGATGCTTCAGCCTTGGCGCGCTCTTCGCGCGACACCATCCACGTGCGCGGTGCACGGGAGCACAATCTCAAGAACGTGGACGTGGTGATCCCGCGCGACGCGCTGGTGGTGATCACCGGCCTGTCGGGGTCGGGCAAGTCGTCGCTGGCCTTCGACACGATCTATGCCGAGGGGCAGCGGCGCTACGTGGAGAGCCTGTCGGCCTATGCGCGGCAGTTCCTGGAGCTGATGGGCAAGCCCGACGTGGATTCGATCGAGGGGCTGTCGCCGGCGATCTCGATCGAGCAGAAGACGACGAGCCGCAACCCGCGCTCCACCGTGGGGACCGTGACCGAGATCCACGACTACATGCGCCTGCTGTGGGCGCGGGCCGGGGTGCCGTATTCGCCGGCGACCGGGCTGCCGATCGAGGCGCAGACGGTGAGCCAGATGGTCGATCGCGTGCTGGCGATGGCCGAAGGCACGCGGCTGCTGCTGCTGGCCCCGGTGGTGCGCGACCGCAAGGGCGAGTACCGCAAGGAGCTGGCCGAGCTGCAACGCCGCGGCTTCACCCGGGTGAAGGTGGACGGGACGCTGTACGAAATCGGCGAAGTGCCGGCGCTGAACCGCAAGATCAAGCACGAGATCGAGGCGGTGGTGGACCGGGTGGTGGTGCGGGACGGCATGTCCTCGCGGCTGGCGGACAGTTTCGAGACGGCCTTGGGGCTGTCGGACGGGATCGTCTATGCCGAGAACGCCGATAGCGGCGAGCGGATCGTGTTCTCCTCGCGGTTTGCCTGCCCGGTGAGCGGGTTCACGATCGAGGAGATCGAGCCGCGGCTGTTCAGCTTCAACTCGCCGCACGGCGCCTGCCCTTCCTGCGACGGGCTGGGGGTGGAGACGTTCTTCGACCCGGCGCTGGTGATCCCGGACGAGCGCAAGACGCTGGCCGAGGGCGTGGTGGCGCCGTGGGCGGGCTCGCAGAGCCCGTATTACGACCAGACGCTGCAAAGCCTGGCGCGGCACTACAAGGTCACCACCGCCACGCCCTGGGCGAAGCTGCCGGAGCGGGTGCGGGACGCGGTGCTGAACGGGACCGGGGATGAGCCGGTGGCCTTCACCTACAAGGACGGGGTGCGGCAGTACACGGTCAACAAGCCGTTCGAGGGGGTGCTGCGCAACCTCCAGCGGCGCTGGTAGGAAACCGACAGCGCCTGGATCCGCGAGGAGATGAGCCGCTACCAGGCGGATAAGCCCTGCGCGGTGTGCGGCGGTGCGCGGCTGAAGCCGGAGGCGCTGGCGGTGAAGGTGGCCGGCTGCCACATCGCCGAGGCCTCCGACCTGTCGATCCGCAAGGCGCGGGAATGGTTCGGCACGGTGCTGGAAACGCTGACGCCGCAGCGGGCCGAGATCGCGCGGCGCATCCTGCGCGAGATCGAGGAGCGGTTGCAGTTCCTGGTTGATGTGGGGCTCGACTACCTGACGCTGGCGCGCGGCTCGGCAACGCTGTCGGGCGGGGAGAGCCAGCGCATCCGGCTGGCCTCGCAGATCGGGTCGGGGCTGACCGGGGTGCTATATGTGCTCGACGAGCCGTCGATCGGGCTGCACCAGCGCGACAACGAGCGGCTGCTGGGCACGCTGCGGCGGCTGAAGGCGCTTGGCAACACGGTGCTGGTGGTGGAGCACGACGAGGACGCGATCCGCGCGGCCGACCACGTGATCGACATGGGGCCGGCCGCCGGGATCAATGGCGGGCATGTGGTGGCGGAGGGCACGCCGACGGAGGTGGCGGCGAATCCCAGGTCGCTGACCGGTGACTACCTGTCCGGGCGCAAGCGGATCGAGGTGCCGGCGATGCGGCGGCCGGTGCAGAAGGACCGGATCGTGAAGGTGGTGGGCGCCACCGGGAACAATCTGCGCAACGTGACCGCGGGGTTTCCGCTGGGGACGTTCACCTGCATCACCGGCGTTTCCGGCGGCGGGAAGTCCACGCTGGTGGTGGACACGCTGTACAAGGCGGCCTCGCGCCGGCTGATGGGGTCGGGCGAGGTGCCGGCGCCGCATGCGTCGATCGAGGGGCTGGAGCTGCTCGACAAGATCATCGACATCGACCAGTCGCCGATCGGGCGCACGCCGCGCAGCAACCCGGCCACCTACACCGACCTGTTCGCGCCGATCCGCGACTGGTTCGCCGAGCTGCCGGACAGCCGGGCGCGCGGCTACAAGGCCGGCCGGTTCAGCTTCAACGTGAAGGGCGGGCGCTGCGAGGCATGCCAGGGCGACGGGGTGCTGAAGATCGAGATGCACTTCCTGCCCGACGTGTACGTGACCTGCGACACCTGCAAGGGGCGGCGCTACAATCGCGAGACGCTGGAGATCAAGTTCCGCGACAAGTCGATCGCCGAAGTCTTGGCCATGACGGTGGACGAGGCGGTGCCGTATTTCTCCGCCGTCTCGCGCATCCATGACCGGCTGAAGATATTGCAGCAGGTGGGGCTCGGCTACATCGCGCTGGGCCAGCAGGCGACGACGCTGTCGGGCGGCGAGGCGCAGCGGATCAAGCTTTCCAAGGAGCTGGCGCGACGGGCGACGGGGCGGACGCTGTATATCCTCGACGAGCCGACGACCGGGCTGCATTTCGAGGACGTGCGCAAGCTGCTGGAGGTGCTGCACGCGCTGGTGGACCAGGGCAACTCGGTGGTGGTGATCGAGCACAATCTGGAGGTGATCAAGACGGCGGACTGGGTGCTCGACCTGGGGCCGGAAGGCGGCGATGGCGGCGGGCGGATCGTGGCGCAGGGGACGCCGGAGGATATCGTGGCGAACGCGGAGAGCCATACCGGGCGATTCCTGGCGCCGTTGCTGCCGGAGGTGATTGTGGGGGCGAAGAAGGGTAGGAAGCGGGCATGAGATCAACTTCGCGTCTGGATTGCTGAGTTTGGGTGTTCATGGCATGCTCCGACGAACGG
>JBGAIK010000246.1:0-7119 GCA_044225615.1 Acetobacteraceae bacterium
GCGGTCGCTCGACGACCCGCTTGCCGCCTATCGCAGGTCGCTCGGCGCCCTGCGCCGGGCGGTCCCGGACGACGTGCTCGCGGTTCCGGCGCACAACCTGCCGTTCCGCGGCCTGCACGCGCGCATCGCCGCGCTGCAGCAGCACCACGACGCCCGCTGCAACGACGTGCTGGCCGCCTGCGCGCGGCCGATGACGACGGCGGAGATCCTGCCGGTGCTGTTTCCGCGCCTTCTCGACGCCCACCAGCTCGGCTTCGCCTTCGGCGAGGTGCTGGCCCATGTGAACCACCTGGTGGGTTTGGGGGACTTGGTCCGCGGGACCGGCGCCGACGGCGTGATCCGCGTCGCGCGCGCCTGATGAAGCCGCAATTCGGCAAGAAGCTGGCCGCCAGGGTGTTCCGGCGGCCGAGCATGCTGATCGAGCAGATCAACCAGAATGCGAAGGTCGCGCGCTGGATCCGCGAGCAGTCCGGCAAGGTGCCGGCTTTCGCCGACCGCAATGCGATCTACGCCCATATCGCCGAGAGGCATATCGGGTCCGAGCCGATCGACTACCTTGAATTCGGGGTGCGCGAGGGGGGCACCATGCGGCGCTGGCTGTCGCTCAACACGCATCCCGACAGCCGGTTCCATGGCTTCGACACCTTCACCGGCCTGCCCGAGGACTGGGGCGACCTGGGCGCCGGCAGCTTCGACGCCGGGGGCAGGCCGCCGGAAATCGACGATCCAAGGGTGCGCTTCCATGCCGGCCTGTTCCAGCAGACGCTGCCGGGCTTCCTGCGCGGCTTCGTCCCGCGCTCCCGCCTCGTGGTCAACAACGACAGCGACCTGTATTCCTCCACCCTCTATGCCCTGACCATGCTGGACGCGCTGTTGGTGCCGGGCAGCATCGTCATCTTCGACGAGTTCAGCAGCCCGCTGCACGAGTTCCGCGCCCTGCACGACTATCTCGGCGCCTATATGCGCACGGCCCGGCCGATCGCGATGAGCGCCGACTACGCCATGCAGGCAGCCTTCCAGTTCTGAACTCTGTTGCGGCGCAGCATTCTTGTTGCGATGCGGCAGGCCGCCATGGCAATAAGGTTTCGGGACGAGCACGCCATCTCACACCGCTTCCTGCATCCGCGGCCCCCCGGGGCCCGTCTACATGGAGGAGTGTGCCCGATGCTCGACAAGCCCTTGGTTTCCGAATTCTCCCATGTCCGCCCTGGCGACACCGAGTTCGTCGGCGACGGGCTGCGGGACTTCTTCGCCTATCGCGACCTCGGCATCGCGGCCGCGACCGGCGGGCGGGTGATCGCCCATCTGGTGCGGGCGGTGAACGCGCCCGAGAAGGGCACCGGCTGGCACATCCACGAGGCGCGGTTCCACATCGTGCTGATGCTGAAGGGCTGGGCAAAATTCATGTACGAGGACCAGGACACGCTGGTGGCCGCCGGCGACTGCATCCACCAGCGGCCCGGCATCCGGCACTATCTGTACGACTACTCGCCGGACATGGAGTACCTGGAAGTGGTCGGGCCGGCCGATTTCGGCACCGTCGAGGTGGAAGGCCCGTGCGCGGTGCCGGCGCCGGCGCCCTGGCCGGCCAAGCCGCCGTCTGCCTAGAACTCCACTTCGAGCTCGGCCACTTCCTCGACCTCCCGCCGCGCGCCGGCGATCCAGGCCTGCATGTCCGGCTGGGCGAGGGTGCGGTCGCAATAGCCGTCGCAGACCGCGTCGAGCGCGACGTCGTAGGTGCGGAAGCGGGTGGTGACCGGCGCGTACATCGCATCGGCCATGCAGCGCCGGGCGCCGAACAGCCAGGGACCGCCCGAGGCGGCCAGGCACTCGCGCCAGATGTCGCAGACCCGGTCGATATCGGCCTGGGCGCCGGACCAGACCGAGAAGCCGGGCTTGTGGGCACGCAGGTTCATCGGCAGCGAGGACCGCAGCGCGTGGAAGCCGGAATGCATCTCGCCGGCGATGGAGCGGGCGCGGGCGCGGTCCTGCCGGACGGCCGGGAACATCCCGGCTTCCGGCTTGATCTCATTGAGATACTCGGCGATGGCCAGGGTGTCCCAGATCGGGAATCCGTCGTGGATCAGGCAGGGGATGCGGATGGAGGAGGCGCGCAGCAGCAGCTCCTCGCGGGCGGCCGGGTCGGTCGGGTCGAGCACCTGCTCCGCGAAATCGAGGCCCGACAGCTTCAGCAGCAGGTAGCCGCGCAGCGACCAGGAGGAGTAGTTGCGGCTGCTGATGATGAGCGTCGTCCCGGCCATGGCATCCTCCTGCGCCGCACAATGATATCGCACCGCAGCATCATTGTGCAGTAATCTTTGTCGATCACGGTGACGGGGACGACCCACGAACATGCTTTATGCGAGCTTCCAGGCGCAGGCCGACCTGCTCGCCCCCGTCCGTATGCTCGCCGGCATGGCCGCCAGGAGCCTGGCGCCGGACTGGGGCCCGGTCGCCGAGGGATTCGGCGTCCGGCGGCGGCTGCTTGCGCTGTCCGAGACGATGTCCGGCGCGGCGCTGTCACATGCGCGGCCCGACTATGGGATCGGCACCATCCGCATGGGCAACCGCGAGGTGCCGGTGCGCGAGGAGAAGGTGCTGGAAACGCCCTTCGGCACCCTGCTGCGCTTCGCCAAGGACGGCGCGCCGCCGCAGCCCAAGGTGCTGGTGGTGGCCCCGATGTCCGGCCATTTCGCCACGCTGCTGCGCGGCACGGTGCGGGTGATGCTGCCCGAGCACGACGTCCACATCACCGACTGGCACAATGCGCGCGACGTGCCGCTTGCGGCCGGGGAGTTCGGGCTCGACGAGTTCATCGACCACATCATCCGCTTCCTGGAGGCGCTGGGCCCGCGCAGCCACGTCGTCGCGGTGTGCCAGCCGACGGTGGCCGTGCTGGCCGCGGTTGCGCTGATGGCGGAGGATGACAATCCGGCCAAGCCGCGCACCATGACGCTGATGGCGGGGCCGATCGACACGCGGCTGAATCCGACCGAGGTGAACCACCTGGCCAAGCAGAAGCCGATCGGCTGGTTCGAGCGGAACATGATCGCGACCGTGCCGGCGCGCTTCGCCGGGGCGGGGCGGCGGGTCTATCCGGGATTCATGCAGCTGACCGCCTTCATGGCGATGAATCTGGGCCGGCATGTGAAGGCGCATATGGGCCAGTACGACAACATCGTCGCCGGCCGGGACGCCGAGGCGGCGGCGCACCGGCGCTTCTATGACGAGTATTTCGCGGTCATGGACCTGCCGGCGCGGTTCTACCTGGAGACGGTGGACAAGGTGTTCCAGCGCCACGAGCTGCCTTTGGGCCAGCTGACGTGGCGCGGCCGGCGCGTCGATCCGGCGGCCATCCAGCGCACCTCGCTGCTGACGGTCGAGGGCGACATGGACGACATCTGCGCGGTCGGCCAGACGATGGCCGCGCTCGACCTGTGCAGCGGATTGCGGCCGCTGATGAAGCGGCACCATCTGCAGACCGGCGTCGGCCATTACGGCGTGTTCAGCGGCCGGCGCTGGGCCAACGAGATCTACCCCCGGGTGCGCGAGCTGATCCGCATGCCGGCACTCTGATCGGGCCGCCTATTTCTTGCGTTCCTCCAGGAACGCGCTGACCGGCCCGGTGATCGGGTAGAGGAACTGGCTCAGCATGTTGCCCGGGATCGGCTTCACCGTGCCGTAGCTCTTGGGCCAGCGGTCCGCCGGGAGGTGCCAGGTGCCGAAGAGCAGGTCGAACAGCGGCGTGTGGGCGGTGTAGTTCTTGTCGATCGCCTCCGCGTCCGAGGCGTGGTGCCAGTGGTGGAACTGGGGCGTGACGATGACGTAGCGCAGCCAGCCCACATTCATGCGGATGTTGGAGTGGATCAGCACGGACTGGACGCTGATGAAGATGACGTAGGCGAAGATGGTGTCCTGCGGGAAGCCCAGCAGGAAGATCGGGATCAGCACGACGGCACGGGTCACCAGCGGCTCGATGAAATGCAGGCGCGAGCCGGAGAGCCAGTCCATCGCCTGCGGCGAATGATGGATGGCGTGGATGCGCCAGAGGAACGGGACCTCGTGATAGGCGCGGTGGGAGACGTATTCGACGAGATCGGCGGCGAGAATGACCAGGATGAAGCGGACGAAGGCGGGCAGCGCGATCACGTGGGATTGCAGCCAGGGATTCACCGCCCAGCCGAACCAGTCATGCGCGACATGGGTGGAGACGATGAGGAACACGCCGATGAACAGGTGGTTGACGCCGAAATAGGCGAGGTCGAGCCGCCAGCCCTCGCGCAGCGGCGGCTGGTCGGGGCGGACCTTGGGGAACACCCATTCGAGGAAGACGAAGGCGAGGCCGGTGAAGAACAGGTCGAGCACCATCCAGTCGAGCCCGACATAGACGCCGCCGAAATCGCGGCCGGACATTTCCACGTAGGGGCCGCCGAGCAGCATGGCGAGCAGCAGGGCGCTGAGGCCGATGGCGGCGCGCAGGCGGGGGCCGCCGAGGATGATGGACAGCGCGCCGAGCCCGGCGGCGACGATCATCACCGCGGCGAGGAACAGGCGCAGCAGGTCGACATGGTAGTAGACCCGCAGCTCCGGGGTGGTCAGCAGGCCGGGGAAGCGCAGGCACAGCACGGCGCCGATGCTGAGCAGGCCGAAGCTGGCGCAGAGGAAGCCGGAGATGCGGCCCTCGCCGAGCTTCGGGCGTTCGTAGGGTGCGCTGCGGTTGGGCAATGGCCTGCTCCCGTTCGTTCGGGGGAGCGTAGCATCGGGGGAGCGCGGGCAGGAAGCGGCACGCGGTTGCCTGGAAGCAAGGTTCACAGCGAGGCAGCGAGGCAGCGAGAAGTGATGATGGTTACGGAATGCCTTTCTCCTCGCTGTCTCGCCGCCTCTTTGTGAGTCCTTCTTGCTGACCGGCTAAGCGCTCAGCAGCATGTCCGGCGTCATTGGAAAGCGGTGCAGGCGGATGCCGGTGGCGTGCCAGATGGCGTTGGCGACCGCCCCGGCGGTGCCGGTGACGCCGATCTCGCCCACGCCCTTGATGCCGAGCGCGTTCACGTGCGGGTCATGCTCCTCCACCAGGATCGCCTCGATCGACGGGATGTCGGCGTTCACCGGCACGTGGTACTCGCCCAGGTCGGCGTTCATGATGCGTCCGGTGCGCGGGTCGGTCACCGCCTGCTCGTGGAGCGCGAAGGAGACGCCCCAGATCATGCCGCCATGATACTGGCTGCGCACCATGCGCGGGTTGATGATGTGCCCGGCGGCGAAGGCGCCGACGAGGCGGGTGACGCGGACCTGGCCGAGCTCGGGATCGACCGTGACCTCGGCGAAGACGGCGCCATGGGCCTGCATGGCGTAGCTCTGCTGCGCGTCCGGCGCCATCGCGCCGGTGCCGGTGCCCTCCAGCGCGGGGAGGCCGGCGCGGGCGAGGATCTCGGCATAGGCCTCGCTGCGGCTCTCGTCGTCGCGGCGGTGCAGGCGGCCGTTGCGGGCGATGACGCCGGCGTTGCCGGCGCCGAACAGCGGCGAGCGCGGATCGCCGGTGGCAAGCCCGGCGAGCCTGCCGATCACCGCACCGCCCGCGTTGTGGATGGCGATGCCGGCGGTGGCGGTGTGGGCGGAGCCGCCGGCGATGCCGGCATCGGGCAGGTCGGAGCTGCCGGAGCGGAACTCGATCCTGTCGATGTCGAGGCCGAGCGCGTCGGCGGCGATCTGGGCCAGCGCGGTCCAGGCGCCCTGGCCCATGTCGTGGGCGCCGGTCTCGACCAGGCCGGTGCCGTCGGCCAGCAGCACGGCGCGGGCGTTGCCCTGGAACATCAGCGCGGGAAACACCGCGGTGCCCATGCCCCAGCCCACCAGATGGCCGGCCGCGTCGCGCATCGTGCGCGGCGCGCGCGGCCGGCCCGGCCAGCCGAAGCGGTCGGCGCCCTGGGCGTAGCATTCGCGCAGGGCCTTGGAGGAGAACGGCCGGCCGGTGCCGGGCTCGGTCTCGGCATAGTTGGCCAGGCGGAAGGCGAGCGGGTCCATCCCGCACGCCTGCGCCATCTCGTCGATGGCGATCTCCAGCGCCAGCGAGCCGCTGGCCTCGCCGGGCGCGCGCATGAAGGTGGGCGTGCCGGTGTCCACCCGGACGGCGGCGTGGGAGGTGGCGATGGCGGGGCTGGCGGCGCGTGCGAGTGCCGGAAGCCGGCTCGATGAAGTCGTCGAATGCGCTGGGTGCCGGTCAGGTGTGATGGTCGATGGCGGTGAGCTGGCCGCCGGCCGTGGCACCGAGGCGCAGGGTCTGGCGGGTTTCGGCGCGGTGGCCGACCGGGCCGTACATCTGGGCGCGGGTCAGCACCAGCTTCACCGGCCGTTGCACGAGGCGGGCGGCGAGGATGCCCAGCATCTGCGGCCCGGACATCAGCCCCTTGGAGCCGAAGCCGCCGCCGAGGAAGGGTGCGCGGATGTGGATGTTGCCGGGCGGGATGCCGAGCAGCCCGGCGATGCGGCCCTGGGCGAGGGCGAAGCCTTGCGTGGGCATGTCGAGCGACAGCATGTCGCCGTCCCAGGTGGCGGTGACGCAATGGGGCTCCATCGCGTTGTGATACTGGGCGGCGGTCTCGACCGTGGTCTCGGTACGGTGGGCGGCGGCGGCGAGGCCGGCCTCGACGTCGCCGTGAATGCTGATGGCGGGATGGCCGGGGCCGACGGCGGGCGGCACGAAGGGCTCGGCGCCGTCGAGGCCGATGCGCGGCGGCTCGGCTTCGTAGGGCGGCGCGAGCAGGGCGGCGGCCTCGGTCGCGGCTTCCAGCGTCTCGGCGATCACGACGGCGATGGCCTGGCCGGCGTAGCGCACCTGGTCGGACTGGAGCAGGTCGAGCTTGAACATGAACGGATGGAGTTTCGCGTCAGGATCGAGCGCCAGAGGCGGGCGGTTGGCGGGGGTCATGACCGCGACCACGCCGGGATACGCCCTGGCGGCGTCGTGATCGAGCGACGCGACACGCCCGCGGGCGATGGTGCTGGTGGCGAGCACGGCGTGCAGCAGGCCCTCGGGGTGGTGGTCGGCGCCGTAGCGGGCGGCGCCGGTCACCTTCAGCCGGCCCTCGCGGCGGGTATGGGCCTGGCCGATATTCGAGCCGT
>JBGAIK010000247.1:0-7040 GCA_044225615.1 Acetobacteraceae bacterium
GCTCGCCGCCCAGGCCGACATCGATGCCGGCACCGGCCACAACCTCATCCTCGCCGGCCCCGGCGCCACAAGCATCGACAGCAACGGCGACGACCTCATCGCCACCACCGGCACCGGCAGCGTCGCCATCGCCACCCACGCCAACGCCCCCACCCTGTTCCTGGGCCAGTCCAGCGCCACCGTCTCCGCCGGCACCGGTGCGGCCACCATCGTCGGCGGCGACGGCAACGCCGCGATCAGCCTGTCCGACGGCAACGACCAGGTCTTCGCCATGGGCGCCGGCCGACTGCAAATCCAGGCCGGCGCCGGCGCCTCGACCATCTATGCCGGCACCGGCAGCCACGCCACGGTCACCGGCGGCACCGGCAGCACCATCGCCGTCAGCACCTACGGCATGCGCTTCACCGGCGGCGCCGGGGCCGCCACCGTGCTCGGCGTCTACGGCCAGCTCACCATACAGGGCGGGTCGGGCGACGGCGTCTACAAGGCCGCCTATGGCGGCGGCAGCCTGATGCAGGGCGGCAGCGGCCACAGCGTGCTGATCGGCGGCGGCGACGGCGACGTGCTCGCCGCCGGTACCGGCGCCGGCGACATCCTGCAGGCCGGCCCGGGGGCGACGACACTGACCGGCGCCGGCACCAACGGCGCCCACAGCTTCTACACCGGCAGCGGCAACGACCTGGTGCTGCTCGGCGGCGGCGCCTCCCAGCTGCTGATGGGCTCCGGGGCTGCCACCGTCGTCGCCGGCAGCGGGATGGCGCTGATCGCCCTGCCCAGCGGCAACCGCGGGAACGTGGTGATCCAGAACTTCGACCCGGCGCTCGACTATCTCTCCCTGCCCGGCTTCGCCCCCGTCGAGGCCGCCAACGCGCTGGCCGGCGCCTTCACCATCGCCGGCAGCGAGCACATCACGCTGTCCGACGGCACGCATATCACCTTCCAGGGCTTCAGCGGGCTGGCGGCGGGGAACTTCCTGTAGCGGGGACGGCGGAACGGCGCGTGCTCACCGCATTGGAGGACAGCGCGGCCCTGCGGAAAAGTGGCGCGCCAGCACGGCGTGCGCCTCCAGCTGCTGGGCGGGATCGAGGCGTGCCAGGAGCCGCTCGATGGCCGTTTCGGACTCGGCGCGGTCGGCCAGCAGCGCGGCGGGGGCCACGCCGAGCGCCGCGGCGACGGCGCGCAGCACGAGCAGCGAGGCATTGCCCGTGCCGCCCTCCATGCGGGCAAGGTAGCGCTCGGAGACGCCGGAGAGCTGGGCCAGCGCGCGGCGGGTCATTCGCTGGCGCGCGCGCAGCCGGCGCATGCGGCCGGCGATGGCGGCAAGATACTCGTGCTCCGGGATGCTCGCCGGCGCGGCGTCGGCGGCGGCGACCGCGGCGAAGAAAGCCTCGACGGGATCGGACGGGGGGGCCATGGCCTCGTGCCTCGATTCCCGGCCATGGCTACTCCCCGCCGCCGCGCCGGGCCAAGCCGCTTCGGCGCCACCGGCTCCCTCCGGCGGCGGCTACTTCGCCGACATCACGTCCATCGCGTGGGTCGCCTCATCGGCGCGGGCGACGTAGCGCAGGTTCGGCCTCATGCCCCAGACGTTCTTCTGCTGGTACAGCGTGATCAGCCCGACATCCTCCATCGCCAGCCGGGTGGCGTCGCGCAGGATCGCCTCCCGCGCGGCGTCGTCGGTGGTGGCCATGGCCCGCTCGATCAGGCTGTCGAGCCGGGGGTTGGCATAGCGGGCGCGGTTGGCCGAGCCGAAGCCCCGATCCTTGTCGTAGCTGTGCAGCAGGGCGCGCAGCGCGTTGGTGGCCTCGCCGCTGGAGGTGCCCCAGGCGACGAAGAAGGCGGGGAATTCCTGCTTCCCGGCGCGGGTGACGAAGTTCGACCAGGTGGAGGCATCGACCTCGGTCTGCACGCCGATGCGCGACCACATCTGGCCGATCGCCTGCACCACCTTCTCGTCGTTCACGTAACGGTCGTTCGGGCCGTGCAGGGTGAGGCGGAAGCCGTTCGGATAGCCGGCCTCGGCCAGCAGCCTGCGGGCGCCCTCTGGGTCGTAGGCGGGCACCTTCAGGTCGGGCACGTAGCTGGAGCTGGCCTCGGTCAGGAACTGCCCGGTGGCCACGGCCGCGCCTTCCATCACCCGCTCGACGATCGCCTCGCGGTTGATCGCCCGCGACAGCGCCTGGCGCACCCGCACGTCCTCCAGCGGGTTGACCGCCAGCGGCTCGCCGTTCGGGCCGGTCACGAAGCCGGGGTTTTTGGCGTGGGTGCGGTCGAAGGCGACGTAGGTGAAGCGCAGGGACACCGCCTCGGACAGGGCGACGCGGCTGTCTTGGCGCAGCCGGGCGATGTCGGTGGTGGGCACCGCCTCGATCAGGTCGACATCGCCCGAGACCAGCGCGGCGACGCGGGCGCCGTCATTGGGAATCATCCGGTAGACGACCTTCTGCCAGTGCGGCTTCGGCCCCCAGAACCCGTCGAACCGCTCCAGCATGGCGACGTCGCCGTGGCGGTAGGTGGTGATGCGGTAGGCGCCGGTGCCGATCGCGTCCTTGAGCGAATTGAAATCCTCGGTGGCCGGCTCCGGCCCCAGCCCGTGCGGCAGGATGTAGACCTGCGACAGGTCGATCGGCAGCAGCGGCAGCACCGCGCGGGTGGTCAGCCGCACGGTGAGCGGATCGATCTGCTGCACTTCGGTGATCGCCTTGGTGTAGAGGACGAAGCTGCCAGGCGAGTTCTTCACCGTGGGCACGCGGGCGATGGTGTAGGCGACGTCGGCGGCGGTGAACGGGCTGCCGTCGTGGAACTTCACGCCCGGCCGCAGCCTGAATTCCCAGCTGCGTTCGCCGACCGGCTTCCAGGACAGGGCCAGCGCCGGCTGCGGCCGGGCATGCGGATCCATGTCCACCAGCTTGCCGAAGATGTGGTGGGCCAGCGTGTTGTTCGGGCCGAGGTTATGGTAGTGCGGATCGACGCTGGTTGGAGAAGCGGCGACCGCCAAAGTAAGGTTTTGTGACTGCGCCGGTGCGGTTGCGAAAATGCCAAGCACAAGCAGCCCCGCCGTGGCCACGAATGTGCCACGGGTGATGTTTACACCCATCGTATCCTCCCGTTTATTGCCGACGGGCTTACCGGAAACGACTGGAGTATTCCAGCATTTTGTCACCCGGCGCCACGGCGCCGCGCCGGCCGGGGCGCGTCAGAGCGTCTCGTACAGCGCCAGCAGCAGCTTCGCGCGCGGCACGAGCGAGGAGACGTAGAGCTGCTCGTGATCGGTGTGGGCGCCCTTGCCGTCCACCCCGAGCCCGTCGAGGGTGGGGGCGATCGAGGCGGTGAAGTTGCCGTCGCTGCCGCCGCCGGTGGCGAGGTCCCTGAGCTCGAAGCCGATCTCGGCTGCCAGTCCCTTCGCGTGGTCGAACAGCCTGGCGATCTCGGGCGACTTCTCGTAGCCGGGGCGGTTCAGGCCGCCGCTGATGGTGACCGTGCAGTCGGGATCGTAGGGCTTGATGGCCATGACGCGGGCGATGGCCTGCTCGGACACCTCGGGGTTCGGCACCCGCATGTCGAACTCGGCGCGGGCCTCGGCGGCGACCACGTTGGCGCGCGTGCCGCCCTCGATGACGCCGACATTGACGGTGAGGCCGGTGGCGTAGTCGGTCATCGCCTCGAGGTCGATGATCTGGCGGGCGAGCTCCTTGATGGCGTTGCGGCCGTCATGGTGGCGGGTGCCGGAATGGGCCGCGCGGCCCTTCACCTGCATGGTGAAGCGCGCGGTGCCCTTGCGCGCGGTGACGATCTTGCCGCCCTCGCGTGCCGGTTCGGTGACCAGAACGGCGACGGCGCGGCGGGCCTCGCGCTCGATGATCGCGCGCGAGGTGGGGGTGCCGACCTCCTCCTCGCTGACCAGCAGGTGGCGGATCGGCAGGCGGGTGGTGCGGCCGGCGCGGACCAGGTGGCGCATGGCGGCGAAGGCGATATGGGCGCCGCCCTTCATGTCGTAGATGCCGGGGCCATAGGCGACGTCGCCTTCGACGCGGAACGGGTTGGCCTCGGCAAGGTTGCCGATGTCGTGGACGGTGTCGATATGGCTCAGCACCAGGATGCCGGGCGCGTCGGGATCGCCCCAGGGCGAGGTGACGAGCAGGTGGTCGCCGAACCCGTCGCGGCCGGGGATGCGCGCGATGGCGGCGCCGATGGCGGCGTAGTCCTGCTGGACGCGGTCGGCGACGCGGTTGACGGCGGCGGCGTCGGTGGTGGGGGATTCGATCTCGACCCAGGTCCGGATGCCGGCGAGGAGCTCGTCGGTGTCGAGGCGGGGGGTGTTGGCGGACATTCGGCGGGGCTCCGGGCGTGGGGTGGGGCAGGATAGGCGGGGTTCCCGGGGTGGCAAGCCTTCCCTGTCGCAACTCGGCGCGGCACGCACGGCAGGAAGGAAGGAAGATTCACCACAGAGGCACAGAGACACGGAGAAGAAAGGGAGGAGTTGGTTTCAACGATTCCTTCTCTGTGTCTCTGTGGTGAATCTTGCCTGCTTAGCCGCGACCGCGTGGAAAGCGGGAAACGGCACGGGTCTTGCGGTAGCCCAGGATTGCTTCGCTGCGCTCGCAATGACGGCGGAGACAGCTTGCGCGAGGCGGGCAGAGGGGTAGGCTCCGCGCCGAAGCAGGAGGACCGGGACATGGGCGACGCGGGGTTGGACGGGCTGGTCGGGCAGGTCAGCGGGCCGGGGATGATGGGGCATCTGCGCGAGTTCGCGCGCTGGGTGAAGCTGTCGGGCACGCCGGAGGAATTGCAGAGCCTGCACTACGTGAAGGCGAAGCTCGACGAGTACGGGTTCCGCACCGAGATGGTCATGCACGACGCCTATATCTCGCTGCCGGGCCGGGCGTCGGTGACGGTGGACAACGTCGCGCTGAAGTCCATCACCCACTCCCATGCGAAGCCCGGCACGGTGCGCGCCCGGGTGGTGGATGTCGGCGAGGGCACGGCGGCGGATTTCGCCGGCAGGGACGTGAAGGGCTGCATCGTGCTGGCGCAGGGGATCGCCAATCCGGCGACCTCGCGCCTGGCGAGCCTGGCGGGGGCGGCGGCGCAGCTGCATGTCAGCCCGCATGAGCATATCCACGAGATGTGCATCTCCCCGGTCTGGGGCAGCCCGACCAGCGAGACGCTGGGGGACATGCCCTCGACCGTGGTCTGCTCGGTCGCCCATGACGACGGAATGGCGCTGAAGGCGCGGCTGGCGCGCGGCGAGAGCCCGGCGGTGGTGCTGGAGGCGGAGGTCGATACCGGGTGGCGCAAGACGCCGATCCTGGTGGCGCATATGGACCGGCCGGGAGCGGGGGCGGACGACCCGTTCGTGCTGTTCTCCGGCCATCACGACACCTGGTACTACGGGGTGATGGACAACGGCTCGGCCAACGCGACCATGCTGGAGACGGCGCGCATCCTGGCCGGGCAGCGCGACCAGTGGGCGCGCGGGCTGCGGCTGTGCTTCTGGTCCGGCCATTCGCACGGGCGCTACTCGGGCTCGGTGTGGTACGTGGACGAGCACTGGGACGAGCTCGACCGGCGCTGCGTGGCGCATGTGAACGTGGATTCGACCGGCGGCGTCGGCGCCTCGGTGCTGGAGAACGCGGCTGCGGTCTCCGAGCTGACCACGCTGGCCGCCGAGGCGGTGGGGCAGCGCACCGGGCACGGCTACCTGGGCAAGCGCAAGTCGCGCTCGTCGGATGATTCGCTGCCGGGGGTGGGCATCCCCTCGATGTTCGGCGCGCTGTCGGAGCAGGCGCCGGGCACGGTGAAGATGCGCAACAGCCTCGGCTGGTGGTGGCATACGCCCGACGACACGATCGACAAGCTGGACGAGGCGAACCTGGTGCGCGACACGCAGGTGTTCGTGCATGCGGTGGGGCGGCTGGTGCGCGACGCCGTGCTGCCGCTGGACTACGTGGCGCATGCCAGGGCGATGCAGGCGGAGCTGGCGGCGATCGAGGGGACGCTGGGCGGGCGGTTCTCGCTGGCCGGGCTGGTCGCCGGGGCGAAGCAGCTCGAGGCGAACGCGGCCGCGGTGGCCCGGAGCAAGGCCGGAGCTGCGGCGGTAAACGCGGCGCTGATGGCGGCCTCGCGCGCGCTGGTGCCGGTGGACTACGCCAAGGGCGACCGCTTCACCCATGAGCCGGCGCTGCCGATGGCGCCCTGGGCGACGCTCGATCCGGTGCGGGCGCTGGCGAAGACGGCGAAGGGCTCGGCGGCGGAGCAGCATGCGACGGTGGGGGCGATGCGGGCGCGCAACCGGGTGGCCTTCGCGCTGCGCGAGGCAAATGCGGCGCTCGCCGCGGTGGCCGGCTGATGGATGATCGTCTGATCGACGGGCGCAACATCGACGCGCGCGAGGCGCTGGTCCGGGCGCGCTATCGCGACCCCTCGGTGCCGATGCCGGAGGACTGGAACCCGGTGCTGGAGACGGTGATCGGGCATCGCTCGGTGCGCGGCTTCCTGGCCGAGCCGGTGAGCGCGGCGACGCTGGGGGTGATCATGGCGGCAGCCTCCTCGGCCGCGACCTCGTCGAACCTGCAGACCTGGAGCGTGGTGGCGGTGCGCGACCAGGCGCGGCGGGACCGGCTGCGGGTGCATTGCGCCAACCAGGCGCATATCAGCGAGGCGCCGCTGTTCCTGGTGTGGCTGGCCGACCTCGCCCGGCTGCGGGCGATCGCGGCGAGGCGGGGGGCCCAGGTCGAGGGGCTCGACCACATGGAGATGCTGTTCATCGGCATCGTGGACGCGACGCTCGCGGCGCAGAACGCGGTGGTGGCGCTGGAATCGCTGGGGCTCGGCAGCGTCTATATCGGCGGCATCCGCAACCATCCGGAGAAGGTGGCGGCCGAGCTCGGCCTGCCGCCCGAGGTGTTCCCGGTGTTCGGGCTGTGCGTGGGGCGGCCCGATCCGGAGCGGCCGACCGCGATCAAGCCGCGCCTGCCGCCGCAGGTGGTGCTGCACCACGAGCAGTACGCGGCGCTGGACGAGGCCGAGGTGGGGGCGTT
>JBGAIK010000248.1:0-7034 GCA_044225615.1 Acetobacteraceae bacterium
CAAGGGCCTCTCGGCCCTTGGCCGGCGGAGCCCTGCCTGCCTTCAGATCTCCTTCACCGCCGCCTGCACCGCCTCGATCGTCGCGTCGATCGCGGTTTCGTCGTGCTCGGTGGACAGGAACCACGCCCCGCGTTCCAGCGCCCGCACGCCGTGGCGCAGCAGGGCGGTGGTGAACTTCACGTAGCGCGGGCGGTCCATCGGCAGCAGGTCGGTCCAGTTGCGCGGCCGCTCGGTCAGACCGATGCCGACGTGGAAAATCTGCGGCGGGCCGGCGACGATGGCCGGGATGCCGGCGCCGTCGAAGGCGGCCTTGATGCCGGATTTCAGCCGCTCGCCGCGCTCGGCCATCCTGGCGAACACCGCCGGGTCGCTCAGCCGCTTCAGCACCGCGACCGTGGCCGCCATCGCCACCGCCTGGCCGTTATAGGTGCCGCCGTGCACGACGCCCTTGGCCAGCAGGTCCATCAGCTCGGCCTTGCCGCCGAGGGCGGCGACCGGGAAGCCGTTGGCGATGGCCTTGGCGAAGGTGGCGAGGTCCGGCGTCACGCCGAGCAGCTTCTGCGCCCCGCCCGGCCCGACGCGGAAGCCGGTGACGACCTCGTCGAAGATCAGCACCGTGCCGTATTTCGTGCAGGCCTCCCGCACGCCCTCCAGGTAGCCGGGCGCCGGCATGATGGCGCCCTGGTTGCACATGATGCTTTCCATGATGATGCCGGCCACGTCGCCCTGGGCGAGGCGCGCGGTCAGCGTCTCCAGGTCGTTCCAGGGCAGCACCTCGAGCTCGTCGATCGTGTCCTTCTGGCCCTTGCTGCCCGGCACCGGCGCGGTCGCCCCGGCCGGCGGCATGGTGGACCACAGGATGTTGTCGAACCAGCCATGGTAGTGGCCGGCGAACTTGATCACCACGCGCCGCCCGGTATGGGTGCGGGCCAGGCGCAGCGCGCACTGCACCGCCTCGCTGCCCGAGGAGCAGAAGCGCATCCGCTCGGCGCAGGGCACCATCTCGCAGAACAGCCGCGCGGCCTCGGTCTCCGGCCCGGACTGGCCGCCATAGAGCAGGCCCTTCTGCATCTGCGCGGTGGCCGCTTCGATCACGTCGGCCGGCGTGTGGCCGAGGATCATCGGCCCCATGCCCAGGTAGTAGTCGATCAGCCGGTTGCCATCGACGTCGAGCAGGTACGGCCCGTCGGCGCGGTCGAACACCAGGGGCGTGGGCGAGATGCCGAGCCGGAAATTGCTCGACACGCCGCCGGCCAGGTATTTCGAGGCGTCGGCGATCCGCTGGCGGCTGGTGTCGAAGGACAGGTTGCCCTCCCGCCAGTTGCGGCGATCGGCCGCGCTCACATCCGACAACTCGTTCATCCCGCTCTCCCGTCGCATCATGGGTCGGGCTAGGCTCAGCGAAGGCCTCGCGGGAGTCAACGCGCGGCACGGGGGAGTTCGCATGATGGAGCCGCAGGACCTGAACGATCCCGCGCTGCGCGACCGGGCGGTGCGGGCGGCGCAGGGCCAGGCGCCGTTCGACCTGCTGATCGCCGGCGGCACGCTGGTGGACGTCGCGACCGGGGAGCTGCGCGCGGCCGATATCGGCCTGGTCGGGCCGCTGATCGCGAGCGTGCACCCGCCCGGCAGCCGCGCCGATGCCGGGCGCATCGTCGATGCCGCCGGCCGCTTCGTCGCGCCGGGGCTGATCGACATGCACATGCACATCGAAAGCTCGATGGTCACGCCGCGCCGCTATGCCGAGACGGTGGTGCCGCAGGGCACGACCACGCTGTGCTGGGACCCGCACGAGGTCGGCAACGTGCTGGGGCTGGACGGCGTGCGCTGGGCCGTCGCCGCGTCGCGCGGGCTGCCGCTGCGGGTGCTGGTATTGGCCCCGTCCTGCGTGCCCTCGGCACCGGGGCTGGAACTCGCCGGCGCCACGTTCGAGGCGGCGGAGATGGCGGAAATGCTGTCCTGGCCGGAGGTCGCGGGCGTCGCCGAAGTGATGGACATGCGCGGCGTGCTGGCGCGCAGCCCGCACATGCAGGGCATCGTCGGCGCCGGGCTGGGCGCGGCCAAGCTGGTCTGCGGCCATGCCCGCGGGCTCGCGGGGGCGGCATTGCAGGGCTTCGCCGCCGCCGGCATCGAGAGCGACCACGAGATCACCGCCGGCGACGACCTGCTGGCCAAGCTGCGGGCCGGCTTCACGGTGGAGCTGCGCGGCTCGCACGACTACGTGCTGCCCGGTGCGGTGGCGGCGCTGGCCGCCCTGCCGCACGTGCCGCAGACGCTGACGATCTGCACCGACGACATCTTCCCCGACGACCTGGTCGCCGCCGGCGGCATGCGCGACGTGCTGCGCCGGCTGGTGCGCTACGGCATGGCGCCGATCGACGCGCTGCGCTGCGCCACCCTGAACGCGGCGATGCGCCTGGGCCGGCGCGACCTGGGGCTGGTGGCGCCCGGGCGGCGGGCGGACATCGTGCTGCTGGACGATCTGGCGGGCATGAACGCCAGCAGCGTCTTCGCCTCCGGCCGGCACGCCGCGGAGGGCGGGCGGCTGCTGGAGGCGACGCGCCCCGACCCGTCCGGCCTGCCCGGCAACACCATGCACCTGGCGCCGCTGGTGCCCGGCGATTTCCGCCTGCATGCCAAGGGCGACGCGGCCCGGCTGCGCACGGTGAACCGGCCGCGCTTCACCGAATGGGCGGAAGTGACCGCCCCGGTCGCCAACGGCGTGGTGGAACTGCCGGAGGAGACGATCATGATGGCGGTGATCCATCGCCACGGCCGCGCGCCGGCAGCCCCGGTGCTCGGCGTGCTGCAGGGCTGGAGCCGCTGGCGCGGCGCGCTGGCCACCACCGTCGCCCATGACAGCCACAATCTGGTGGTGTTCGGCCGCGAGCCGGCGGACATGGCGGCGGCCGCCAACGCGCTGATCGCCTGCGGCGGCGGGATGGCGGTGGCCTCCGGCGGCCAGGTGCGCGCGGTGCTGGAACTGCCGGTCTGCGGCCTGCTGTCGGACGCGCCGGCACCCGACGTCGCGGCCGCCTTCGCCGCGCTGAAGGCGGCGGCCGACGCGATCGTGGACTGGCAGCCGCCGATCCTGACCTTCAAGGCGGTGGTGGGCGCCTCGCTGGCCTGCAACCCCGGCCCGCACGTGACCGACCGCGGCATCGCCGACGGCACGACCGGGGTGGTCCACGCCGGCGCCGTCGTCGCCTGAAGCTCAGACCACCAGCCCGGCCGCCTTCATCGCCAGCTGGTCGAGCGAGGCCTGGGTGCTGGTGCCCGCCGACTGCGCCGCCTTCTTCATCAGGTATTGCTGGGTGAAGGACTCGACGAAATGCCGGTCCTTCAGCTTGGCGAGGTCCAGCCGGGTGGCGATCGCCCGCTCCTGGGCCGGAATCTCCTGGAAGGCGATCTGCCTGGGGATATCGAGCGCGGTGGTCACCACGTCGCGCAGGACGGTGTCGCCGAGAATTTGCAGCGTGGAGGTGACGTTGGCGGCGCCGGCCCGGAAGGTCAGCGCGTTGGACAGGCCGGGCGTCGCGGCGTCGAGCGATTCGCGCCATTTCACCTCGGCATAGGCGTTGGCGAGCGTGGCCTGGGTGGCCGGGTTCTTCAGCACCGCGAGGCCCTTGGTGGCGAAGGCGTAGGTCTGCGCCACCGATTTCCAGCGCGGGTCGGTCAGGCGGTTGGCGAGCGACTTGCCATCCGCGGGATCGGACAGCAGGGCCTGCTTCGCCAGCGCGGCCGAATTCGTGAAGCTGCCCAGCCCGTTGGCGGTCAGCAGCACCTTGCGTGCCACCGGGTTGTCCAGCAGCTCGCCGGGGGTCCTGGCGCTGGCCAGGGCCTTGTTGAAGGCGGCGATATCCCGGGCGATGTCGGGCTGCCTCGCCGTCACCGCGACCAGCCTGGTCTGGTTCTTCTCGGCGTTCCGCAGGGCCGCGAGCGCCGAGGTCGCGGTCGGGCGGGTGCCGCCCGACGTGCCGTACAGCGCGCCCAGCAGGTCGGACGAACCCGAACCGCCCGCCGCGGGGAACAGGATGGAATAGTTGATGCTGCCGCTCATCGCGCCTCCTGGCCCAGGATGCGGCACCAATGATGAACGGATCCTGAGCGCGCCATGCGGCCGATCTCCCTTCGGCCTAGGCCGCGTTTCAGCCTTCCTTAAGGGCCGCGGCCGAGCCTGCGGACATGATCGGTTTGGCACTCTGCATCGTCGGGCAGCACGACATCAGGCTCGTGCTGCTCGCAGTCCTGGTCTGCGGCGTTGCGGGCATCGCCGCGGCGAGCCTGCTCTCGCGCCATGCCGCGGCGCACGGGCGGGCCCGCCGGGCATGGCTGACCGCCATGGGCATCGCCTTCGGCAGCGGCGTCTGGGCCACCCATTTCATCGGCATGCTGGGCTACAACGCCACCAGCATCGTCGCCTATGCCGAGCCGGAGGCCCTCGCCTCGCTGCTGATCGCGGTGGCCGGAACCATTGCCGCCGCAGGTGTCGCAGCCAGCGGCGGGGCGCCGCCTGCCCGGCGGCTGGCCGGCGGCGCGCTGCTCGGCCTGTCGATCGCCGGCATGCACTATCTCGGGATGGAGGGCATGCGCATGCCCTTCCTGCGGCTGTGGGATGCCGCGACCGTCCTCGCCTCGCTGGCGACCGGCATGGGCTTCAGCATGCTCGCCTTCATGCTGCTGCCGGACATCGCCCGGCTGCGGACCCGCCTGGCCATGGCCGCGCTGCTTACCATCGCCGTCGGCGGGCTGCATTTCACCGCCATGTCCGCGCTGACCCTGCTGCCGGACGAGACGATGCACGTCGTGCCGATGGGCATCGCGCCGCAGACGCTCGGCCTGATGGTGGCCATGATGGCCCTGCTCATCCTCGGCGCCGCGCTGGCCGGCGGCATCGTCGACCATCGGCTCGCCGACCAGGCGGCGCGCCAGGCGCGGCGCTTCCGGCTGCTGGCCGATGCCAGCTTCGAGGGGCTGCTGATCCATCGCGACGGGATCGTGCTCGACGCGAACACCGCGCTGTGCCGGCTGCTCGGCCGGCCGGCCGGCGAGGTGATCGGGCGCGGGCTGGCGCAGGTGATCGTACCGCATGCGCTGCTGCCGGTGCTGGACGAGGCCGGCACCGACGCCGCCGGGCCGCGGGAGATCGACCTGCTGCTGCGCGGCGGGCGCAAGCTGCCGGTGGAGGCCATGGCACGCCGGATCGAGCATGATGGCCGCCCGGCCGAGGTGGTGGTGCTGCGCGACCTGCGCGAGCAGCGGGCGGCGCAGGACCGCATCCGCCATATGGCCCATCACGACGCGCTGACCGGGCTGGCCAACCGCACGCTGTTCGCCGACCGCCTGGACCAGGCCATGGCCCAGGCGGCGCGCGCGACGGATGGCGCCCTGGCGGTGCTCTATCTCGATCTCGACCGGTTCAAGGCGGTCAACGATTGCATGGGGCATGCCGCCGGCGACGCGCTGCTCTGCCAGGTGGCCGCCCGGCTGCGGGCCAGCCTGCGCGAGAGCGACACGGTCGCCCGCCTCGGCGGCGACGAGTTCGCGGTGCTCCAGGCCGGCGGGCCGCAGCCGGCTGCGGCGGCCGCGCTGGCGCAGCGCCTGATCGACAGCCTGGGCCTGCCCTTCGACCATGACGGGCAGGAGCTGGACGTGGGGGTGAGCATCGGCATCGCCATCTATCCCGACGACGGCGCCGACGCCGAGCTGCTGCTGCAGAACGCCGACACCGCAATGTATCGCGCCAAGGCCCAGCCGGCCTCGGCGGCCTGCTTCTTCGAGCCGTCGATGGACCTGCAGCAGCGTGAACGGCGGCGGCTCGAGCGTGACCTGCGCCTGGCGACGTCCCAGGAGCGGCTGGAGGTGCATTACCAGCCCCTGGTCTCGGGCGACGAGCAGAAGGTGGTCGGCTACGAGGCGCTGGTGCGCTGGCGCGATCCGGAGCGCGGTCCGATCTCGCCCGCGGAATTCATTCCGCTGGCAGAGGAGTGCGGCCTGATCGTGCCGATCGGGGCCTGGGTCCTGCGCACCGCCTGCATGGAGGCGGCCTCCTGGCCCGGCACTCTCACGGTCGCCGTGAACGTCTCGCCGGTGCAGTTCCGGCAGGGCGACCTGCCGCGCCTGGTCGTCGACGTGCTGGCCGAGACCGGCCTCGACCCGGCACGGCTGGAGCTCGAGATCACCGAGGGCGTGCTGCTCGACAATGCCGACCTGGCGCTGGTCACGCTGCGCCGGCTCAAGGCGCTGGGGGTCAGGCTTTCGCTCGACGATTTCGGCACCGGCTATTCCTCGCTCAGCTATCTGAGCCGCTACCCGTTCGACAAGGTGAAGATCGACCAGTCCTTCGTACGCCAGATGCTGAACGACGAGAACGCGCTGGCGATCGTGCGGGCCATCATCCAGCTGTGCCGGAACCTGCGGATCCACGTGACCGCCGAAGGCGTCGAGACCGAGGCGCAGCGCGACGCGCTGCGGCTGCAGCAGTGCGACCAGATGCAGGGCTACCTGCTTGGCCGCCCGATGCCGCGCGACGCATTGGCGTCGCTGCGCCCGGCGGCGCCCGCCGCGGCCTGAACCGCAGCCCGATTCGCGGCGCTTGACTTTGCCATGGGGCGGGCCGCTATATAAGAACAAATCAGGAACTTTTTTCTTGGCCGCATCGCCCCATGCGCTGGCCGGCCTGCGCCGGAGCCTCGTTCACCTGGAACGCGGCTTCCGGCCGGGTGCGGCGGACCCGTTCCATCCCGGCCTGCCCGGGCTGGCGCCGGGCCTCGCGCGCGCCGCGCTGCACGAGGTGCGCGCGGCGCGGGTGGAGGATGCGCCCTCGGCCATCGCCTTCGCCCTGGCGCTGGCCATGCAGGCGGCCGCCGGCCGCGCCCTGCTCTGGATCCGCCAGGACCGCCCGCATGGCATGGCCGGGCGGCCCTATCCGCCGGGCCTGGCGGAGCTCGGGCTCGATCCCGCAAGGCTGATCCTGGTCCGCACCCGCGATGCGACCGGCGTGCTGCGGGCGGCGCTCGATGCCGCGCGCTGCC
>JBGAIK010000249.1:0-8273 GCA_044225615.1 Acetobacteraceae bacterium
CGGGCAGGGTCCAGCCGGGCAGCGGCATCACGCGGTCGGTGGCGCCGGTGGCGAGGATCAGCGCGTCATAGGGCAGCCGGCGCGCCACGGTGCCGGTCAGCAGGTGCAGCGCGCCGTCATAGAGGTGCCAGACCAGCGTGTCCGGGCGATAGTCGATCCGCGGGCGGAGCGCGTCGAAATCGGCGTGGATCGCCTGTGCCTTCGCCGCCTCGAACCCGTACAGCGCCCTGGCCGGCCGGGTGAATCCCTCCGGCTGGCGGCGGTAGATCTGGCCGCCGTTGCGGGCGGCCTCGTCGATCACCACCGGCCGCAGCCCCGCCTCGGCCAGCCGGGCGGCCGCACGGGTCCCGGCCGGGCCGGCGCCGACCACGGCGACGCGGGGCGCGCCAACGGGCGCGGCGCCGGGGGCTACGGTGCCAGCCACGGCACCCCCCGGGTGACGATGCGCATGCCGGCGGCAACCGGGGTGGAGCAGGCGCGCAGCCGCGCGCCGTCCGCGGTCCAGACCCAGCAATCCTGGCAGGCCGCCATCAGGCAGAAGCCCGCGCGCAGGCCGTCGCCGAACTCGCTCTCGCGCAGCGCGCCGGCATTGGCGAGGATGGCCACCTGCAGCGTGTCGCCGGCCAGCGCGGCGACGGCGACGCCGTCCACCTCGAGCATCACCCTCGGCCGCCCCGTCTCCGCCAGGCGCTGGAACCGGGCCATGCTCAGCCGCCGGCCTCCCTGCGGTGGGCCTCGGCCATCTCGCCCATGCTGGTGAAGCGGAACTCGTAGGTCGCGTTGGCCGGCGGCGGCATGGTGGCGCCCCAGCCGGCGGCGGCGTGGCGGCGGTCGATCCAGCAGGAACTGAGCCCGACCAGCTTGGCCGGGCCATGGTCGTGGAACAGGCTCTGCGCCGTGTGCAGGATCTCGGCCGGCCGGATGCCCTTTGCCGCCAGATGCTCCAGCATGTAGTGGAAGTTGCGGAGGTCCGGCTTGTAGGAGCCGATATCCTGCGCGGTGTAGATGGCGTCGAATTCCACGCCCAGGCGCCGGTTGCTGCCGGCGAAGCTGGCGCGGTCCACGTTGGACAGGATGACCAGCCTGTAGTGCCGCTTGAGGTAGGCGAGCGCCTCGGCCGAATCCGGGAAGGCCGGCCAGTCGGGCACCGAGGCGCCGAAGGCCGCGTCGGCGGCCGCATCCGCCGCCACGCCCCACTCGGCGGCGAGGCGGGCATGCACGCGGGCGAGCAGCCCGGAATAGATCATGCCCGGCGTCTCGTGCTCCTGGGCCGATTCGTGGCGGGCGAAATTCTCCAGCACCGCGTCGCGCCCGGCATCGCGGCCGGCCCGGGCCAGCAGCGGCTGGAGCGCGTTCCAGATGCCGCTCTCCCAGTCGATCAGCGTGCCGTAGCAGTCGAAGGTCAGCGTGGTGAAGTCGGCGAGTTTCATCCGGTGGCTCCTGGCATCGGGGGGCGGCCCTGTCGCCCGCCCATTGTGTGACCGCTCGTCCGGTCCGCCTCAAGGCCGCTTCGCGCCGCGGCAAGCCTTGACCCGGACCGGACGGACGGCAGTGCGCTTCTGGTCGACAAGGACGCGATGTGCCCACCCGGCCATTTCTCGATTGCAGCCCTTCCTGCGTCGGGCGGCGCCTGTCAAGGATCGCCGCAGGCGACCGCGCAGCGGCGCGAAGCGTCCTGATGGGCGCCGCCCGACGCAGGACAATCGCGCATCGAGCGATGGCCCCTCGCCTCACAGCGCCATGCACAGCCGCAGCGCGTCATAGATCGCCGCATGCACGTTGCGGCTGGTCACCGCATCGCCGATCCGGTGCAGCTCGTAGCCGCCGGCGCGGCGCGGCTGCGGGCGGCCCTCCAGCAGCGCGTCGATATCGGTCGCGCCGTCATTGGCGGACCCGGCCCGCAGCGCGTCGTACACCTCGCAGACCGGCATCGTCCCGCGCTCGACGATGACCTGGGTGGCCGATTGCGTGGTCACGGCGCCGGTCAGCTCGTGCCGCAGCACCGCCTCCAGCCGGTTGCCGGCCGGGCGCACGGCCACCAGCGTCTGGTCCAGCGTCACCTTCACGCCGCGCTCGGCGAAGCGCTTCCGGTAGATCGTGCGGGCGTTGTACTCCATCTCCAGCCCGACATTGTCGTCCACCGTGACGAACTGCACCGCATGTCCCTTCTCGGCCAGGTGCAGCGCCGCCGAGACCGCCTGGTGGCGGCCCATGCCGTCATAGACCAGCACGTCGGCCTTGGCCGGCACCTCGTCGGACAGCACCTCCCAGACCGTGTTGCACAGCCCGCCGCCCTCCACCGGTGCGAGGTCCGGCATGCCGCCGGTGGCCACCACCACGGCGTCGGGCGCCTCGGCCAGGATCGCCGCGGCGTCGGCATAGGCATTGAGCCGGACATCGACGCCGAGCCGCGCCAGCTCGGCGGCGCGCCAGTCCACGATCGCGATCAGGTCGCGGCGCCAGCTGGCGCGGACCGCCAGCAGCATCTGCCCGCCCAGCTTCGGCGCCGCCTCGAACAGCACCACGGAATGGCCGCGCTCGGCCGCCACGCGGGCGGCCTCCAGCCCCGCCGGCCCGCCGCCGACCACCACCACGCGGCGGCCGGGGTGCTCGGCCCGCGGCACCACCTGCGGCAGCAGGTGCTCGCGCCCGGTCGCCGGATTGTGGATGCACGCGACCTTCTTGTACATGCAGTAGGACGCGCCGACGCAGGGGCGCACCCGGTCCTCCTCGCCGCGGGCGAGCTTGTTGACCAGCTGCGGGTCGGCCATGTGCGCCCGGGTCATGCCCACCATGTCGAGCAGGCCGGAAGCGATCGCGTGCCGCGCGTTGGCGAGGTCGGGAATGCGGGCGGCATGGAAAACGGGCAGCTTCGTCTCCCGCTTGAACGCGCCCACGGTGGCCAGGAACGGCGTCAAAGGCTGCGACATGCCGGGCATGTTGTGCTCGGACAGGGCCAGGTCGGTGTCCATGCGGCCGAAGATGCCGTTGAAGAAGTCGATATGGCCCGCTTCCTCGAACATCCGCGCGATCGCCACGCAGTCGTCGAAGCCGATGCCGTCCTCCACGTCCTCGTCCACCACGAAGCGGATGCCGACCAGGAAGTCGTCGCCCACGCGGCGGCGGATCGCCTCGTGGACCATCAGGCCGAACCGCGCCCGGTTGGCCAGCGAGCCCCCGAACCCGTCGGTCCGCCGGTTGGTCCGCGGCGAGAAGAACTGGCCGATCAGGTGCCCGCCGGTGACCGTCTCCACGCCGTCGAGCCCGCCCTCGCGGCAGCGCCACGCCGCCTCGGCATAGTCGCGCACGATGCGATCGATGTCGGCGCGGTCCATCTCGCGCGGGATGTTGCGGTGCCGCGTCTCGCGGATCGGCGACGGCCCCAGCGTCGGCAGCCAGTTCATCGAGAACGCGTCGGCCCGCCGCCCGAGATGCGAGATCTGGCACATGATCCCCGCGCCATGGCCGTGGATGCGGTCGGAGAACTGCCGCAGGAAGGGGATCACTGCGTCGCGCGAGACGTCCACCTGGCCGCCGCCCCAGCTCGAATCCGCGGCCACCATGGAGGAGCCGCCGAACATCGTCAGCCCGATCCCGCCCTTGGCCTTCTCCTCGTGGTAGCGCTGGTAGCGCTCGGCCGGCATGCCGCCGTCATCCAGCGTCGAGGCGTGGGAGGTGCTCATCACCCGGTTGCGGAAGGTGACGCGCTTGATGGTCAGCGGGGTGAGCAGCGGGTCGCGGACGGCGGTGTCGATCATCGCGGGTTCCTTCCGCCCTGGCGCGGATACCGCGTTATCCCGCAGCCCGGGCCGGCGGGGAAGCGCCCCCGGCGGATTCCGCTTGCCCAGCCGCCGCGCCCAGTGATAAGAACAAACAATGAACATCCACGCGGTGCAGCTGCCGGAGGCAGCCCTGACCACGGTGGCACCCGCCCTCGGCCCGGTGCTGCAGCGCCTGCGCGCGCTGATCGCCGACCGCTTCTTGCGCACCGCCTACGCCCCGCTGATCCTCCCCCTCTGGAAATATCTCCGCCGCGTCGAGCTGCGCTTCGCCAAACTCGCCATCCGCCACGCCGCCGGCGAATTCCGCCCCTGCGCCGACCGAACCCCATCTTCTGCGCCCGCGCACGCCGCGCTCAGGCCTGCAAGCGGCGCCGCATCCTTTCCCGCGCCGGCACGGCTGGTTCCTCAAGCTCCTCAAGCACGGCGGCCTACGTCCACCACGCCCTGAAGGCCTTCCTCGCCGAACCCGAGACGGCCGCCTGATCGCCGCCTGCCCCTGCCGCGCCGCCGGCACGCTGAGCTACGTCTTCCGCATGCTCGCCCTGCCCGACCCGCGCCCCCGCAGGCCCAGACCACCCAGGCCCGCGCCCAAGTTAACGCCGGCCCCCGCGTCCCGCCGCGTCGCCAGGGCCGAACCGCCCGAGCCGGAACGCGCCCGGCTCTTCCTGCGCCCGCCGCAGGAGATCTGTCCGCGCCGCCGCGCGCTGGCCCCTGCCATCCCGCAAAACCCGCCTGATCCAAGTCCGGCTGCGTCCGCTTGTTATCTCATCCGCGCAAAACCCGCCTGATCCAGGTCGCCGGCGCGCGTCCTAATTATTTCGTTATCGTATCACTCTGCATGCGATCTCAGAGCCTGTTTGAGAATTCGCTCTGACGAGTCAGAGGCGGCCCCTTGGCCGCCGCCGGATGGCCGTCAGAGTAGAATTACCAAACAGGCTCTTGGCGCACAGGGCAAAAGCGCCGAAATCCGCCCCCTACCCCCGCCGCAGCAGCAGCGCGCCGCTCGCATGCGGCTCGGCCGTCCAGCCGGGCAGCACCAGCGTGGTCGCGTCCAGCTGGGTCAGGATCGCCGGCCCCGCCAGCCGCGCCCCGGCGGCAAGGCTCGCCCGGTCGAGCACCGCGGCCTCCGCCGCGCCGCCGGCAAGCTGCACCGTCCGGGTGCCGCGACCGCCGCCGCCGCCCGCCGCGGCCGCGGCGATCACCGGGGCGGGCAGCCGCCCGGTCGCCTCCACCCGCAGCGTCACCAGCTCGATCGGGGCAACCAGCGTGAACCCGTACAGCGCCTGGTGCGCGGCATCGAAGGCCGCCCGCGCCGCCTCCCCGGTGCCGGACCACGCCACCGCAAGCTCGCCGCCCTGGCCCTCGTAGCGCATCAGCGCGATGTCCTCGCTCACCCGGTCGTCCGCCGGCACGCGCTCCTCGTCGAACCAGGCGCCGGCCTCCGCGCGCAGCCCGGCCAGGATCGCGTTGGCCTCGGCATCGCTGGCGCCCGCGCCCGGCAGGGTGCGCTGGAACTCCGCCTTCAGGTCGGCCGCCAGCAGCCCCTCGGCGCACAGCACCCCCGGCGCCGGCGGGATCAGCACCGTGGTGATGCCCAGCAGCTCCGCCAGCGCGCAGCCATGCAGCGGCCCCGCGCCGCCGAACGGCACCAGCGCGAAATCGCGCGGATCGTGCCCGCGCTCGACCGAGACGATGCGGATCGCGCCCACCATGTTGCTGTCGGCAATCGCCAGGATGCCGCGCGCCGCCTGGTACAGGTCGAGCCCGAGCGGCCCGGCCACGCGGTCGCGCACCGCCGCCTCGGCGGCCGCGGGGTCCAGCCGCATCCGCCCGCCCAGCAGTTCCGGCGGCAGATGGCCGAGCACCACATGCGCGTCGGTCACCGTCGCCTCGCCGCCGCCCTGGCCGTAGCAGGCCGGGCCGGGATCGGCGCCGGCGCTGGCCGGGCCCACCGTCAGCGCGCCATCCGCGACCCGCGCGATCGAGCCGCCGCCCGCACCCACCGTGACCATGTCCACCATCGGCAGGCTCAGCGGCCACTCCCCCACCTTGCCGTGCTGGGTCAGCCCGATGCGCCCGTCCCGGATCAGGCAGATATCGGCCGAGGTGCCGCCGATATCGACGGTGATGATGTTGCCGATCCCGGCCGCGGCGGCCACCTCGCGCGCCCCCACCACGCCCGCCGCCGGCCCCGACAGCGCGGTCACCGCCGGCGCCCGGCGGATCGCGGCCGCACCCGCGACCCCGCCGTTCGACTGCATCAGCAGCAGCGGCGCGGCGATGCCGGCCTCCGCCAGCCGCCGCTCCAGCCGCTCCACATAGGTCGAGATCGCCGGCATCACGCTGGCGTTGAGGATGGTGACCAGGCTGCGCTCGTATTCGCGCGCGACCGGCAGCACGTCCACCGAGGCGGTCACCGCGATGCCGGGCAGCGCGGCGCGCAGCAGGGCTGCCACCCGCCGCTCATGCGCCGGATGGGCGAAGCTGTGCATCAGGCAGATCGCCACCGACTGCACGCCGAGCCGGCGGCAGGCCTCGGCCGCCTCGGCGACCGAATCCTCGTCGAGCGGCGTCAGCACCGCGCCGCCGGGCCCGACCCGCTCCACCACCTCCAGCACGCGCGACGGCGGCACCGGGCGCCGCGGCTTGATCCAGGCATAGAGATTGGCGCGGCGCGGAATGTCCTGCCGGCCGATGTCGAGCACGTGGCGGAAGCCGGCCGTGGTGATCAGCGCGGCCCGCGCGCCCTTGCCCTCCAGGATCAGGTTGGTGGCGACCGTCGTGCCATGCAGCACGCGCCCGATCTCGGCCGGCGTCCGCCCCGCGGCATCGAGCGCAAGCCGGACGCCCGCGAGGAAGGCGATCGACGGGTCGGAGGGCGTGGACGGCGTCTTGGCCCGCCACGCCCGGCCGGTCGCGGGCTCCTGCAGGGTGATGTCGGTGAAGGTGCCGCCGATGTCGACGGCGACGGAAAGGACGGGGGCGACGGAAAGGCTCGGCGTGGCGTCGGCGGACATTGGCGGATCCTGTCGGGCGAAGCGGTCATGTTTGCCGAAAGCCGGGCGGGAGCCAACCGGCAAGGGCAAGTGCGGGTCTTTCCTTGCCGGGGCATGGCTGGCAGCCTGCGGCCCGACCGATGAGGAGCTGACCATGCCCACACGCGACGGCGCCATCGCCCGGGCCCGCGAGGTTTTCGATTCCGGCCGCTTCCGCGACCGGCTCGCCGCGCTGGTGGCAATCCCCTCCACCTCGCAGGACCCCGGGCACGACAAGGACGTCTGGCGCTACCTGGAGGAAGGCATCCGCCCCTGGGTGGAGCGCATGGGCTTCACCGTCGCGGTGCATCCGAACCCGCGCGAGGGCTTCGGCCCGATCCTCACCGCCGAACGCATCGAGGACCCGGCGCGGCCGACCGTGCTGACCTACGGCCATGGCGACACCGTGCGCGGGCTGGAGGACCAGTGGGATGCGGGCCTCACCCCCTGGACGCTGGTCGAGCAGCCGGACCGCTGGTACGGCCGCGGCACCGCCGACAACAAGGGCCAGCACGCGCTGAACCTGACCGCGCTGGAGCAGGTGCTGGAAGAGCGCGGCGGCAGGCTCGGCTTCAACCTCAAGCTGGTGATCGAGACCTGCGAGGAGCGCGGCTCGATCGGCCTGCGCGAGTTCATCCAGGGCCAGGCCGCGGCGCTGAAGGCGGACGTGCTGATCGCCTCCGACGGCCCGCGCGTCGATGCCGGCATCCCGACCCTGTCCACCGGCACGCGCGGGACGTTCCATTTCGATCTGGTGCTGGATGTGCGGCCGGGCGGCGTGCATTCGGGCAACTGGGGCGGCATGACCACCGATCCCGCCATCGTGATGGCGCACGCGATCGGCGCCATCGCCGACCGCAACGGCAGGATCCTGGTGCGCGACTGGCTGCCCGCCAACGGCATGCCGGCCGCGGTGCGCGGCGCGCTGGCGGGGCTCGAACTGCACAGCGAGGCCTCCGCCACCATCGACCCCGGCTGGGGCGAGCCGGGCTTCACCGCGGCCGAGAAGGTCTATGGCTGGACCAGCTTCATCGTGCTGGCCATGGTCTCCGGCCGGCCGGAGAACCCGGTCAACGCGGTCGCGCCCAGCGCGCGCGCGCACTGCCAGATCCGCTACACCGTGGACAGCGATCCGGCGCGGTTCGCGGCGGCGCTCAGGGCCCATCTGGACGCCACCGGTTTCCCGGAAGTGAAGATCGAGAACGCCGGCATCCGCATGCCGGCCAGCCGCACCAGCCCGGACGATCCCTGGGTGCGCTTCACCGTGAATTCCATGGAGAAGTCGCTCGGCCGCCGCGTCCAGGTGATCCCCAACAGCGGCGGCGGCCTGCCGGGCGACGTGTTCGTGGACTTCCTGCACCTGCCGCTGATCTGGATTCCGCACAGCTACAACGGCTGCAAGCAGCACGGGCCCAACGAGCATTTCCTGATCGCGCCGGCCCGCGAGGGCATCGCC
>JBGAIK010000250.1:0-7813 GCA_044225615.1 Acetobacteraceae bacterium
GGTGAAGCGGGGCGTGATGCTGGCGGGCGGGATGCCGATGGCGTTCCCGACGGTGTCGATCCACGAGAGCTTCTCGCACCCCACCAGCATGTACCTGCGCAACCTGATGGCGCTCGACACCGAGGAGATGGTGCGGGCGCAGCCGATGGATGCGGTGGTGCTGATCGGCGGCTGCGACAAGACGCTGCCGGCGCAGCTGATGGGGGCGGCGAGCGCCGGGCGGCCGGCGATCGTGGTGCCGACCGGGCCGATGCTGGTGGGGCACTACAAGGGCGAGGTGCTGGGGGCCTGCACCGATTGCCGCCGGCTGTGGGCCAAGCACCGCGCGGGCGAGCTGGGCGAGGAGGAGATCGACGCGCTGACCGATCGCCTGGCGCCGACCAAGGGCACCTGCATGGTGATGGGCACCGCCAGCACGGTCGCCACCATGGTCGAGACACTGGGGATGTGCCTGCCGGGCGGCGGCTCCTGCCCCGCGACCCATGCCGACCGGATCCGGCTGGCCGAGGCCTCGGGGGCGGCGGCGGTGCGGCTGACCAAGGAGGGCACGACGCCGTCCGACATCATGACGCCGGCGGCGTTCCGCAACGCGCTGACCGTGCTGCAGGCGATCGGCGGCTCGACCAACGCGGTGATCCACTTCACCGCCATCGCCGGCCGGCTCGGCATCCCGATCGACCTGGAGGCATTCGACAGGCTGGGGCTCGACGTGCCGGTGCTGGTGGACCTCAAGCCCAGCGGCGAGCACTACATGGAGCATTTCCACTGGGCCGGCGGGGTGCCGCGGCTGCTGAAGGAGCTGGCGCCGCTGCTCGACACCACCTGCCGCACGGTGGGCGGCCGGACGCTGGCCGAGGTGATCGCGGGGGCCGAGATCGTGCCGGGCCAGACCGTGATCCGCTCGATCGACGCGCCGATCGCCACCGGCGGCGGGCTCGCGGTGCTGCGAGGCAACCTCGCCCCCGGTGGCGCGCTGCTCAAGCGCTCGGCCGCGACCGAGGCGCTGATGCAGCACGAGGGCCGCGCGGTGGTGTTCGACGGGCTGGAGGACATGACCGAGCGGCTCGACGATCCCGATCTCGACGTGACGAAGGACGACGTGCTGGTGCTGCGCAATGCCGGGCCCAAGGGGGCGCCGGGGATGCCGGAGGCCGGCTACATCCCGATCCCGAAGAAGCTGGCCCGCGCCGGGGTGAAGGACATGGTGCGGATTTCCGATGCCCGCATGTCGGGCACCGCCTTCGGCACCATCGTGCTGCACATCACGCCCGAATCGGCCGATGGCGGGCCGCTGGGCCTGGTGCGCACGGGCGACCGCATCCGGCTGGATGCCGCGGGGCGGCGCATCGACCTGCTGGTGAGCGAGGCCGAGCTGGCCGCGCGGCGCACGGCCTGGGTGCCGCCGCCGCCGCATCCCGGCTCCGACCGGGGGTACCTGCGGCTCTATGTCGAGCAGGTGACGCAGGCGGACCAGGGCTGCGACTTCGCCTTCTGCCGGCCGGGCTGAGGCGCGAGAAAACGGCCGCCGGCGCATCCGCCGCCTTCGCCCGGGCGTAGTGCGGGCAAGGGGCGCCGCTCCCGATCTCACCGCCAGCGGCAAGAATGTTCTGCGTCGCTCGGCGTTATCGTAACGCCGGGCACGGCCCATAGTCTGTCCATCGACGACGCGCCGCCCACCGGGACGGCGCTGCGAAACCCCAAGCAGATGCCCGCCGCGAACGGCCGGGCCCCACATGGAGAGAGTATCATGCGCACGCCCCTGATCCTGGCGACCCTGGCTGTTGCCCTGGTTGCCGCCGCGGCCAGCCCCGTCGCCGAGCGCGACCGGTTCGCCCGCAACGAGCACAACGCGCCCACGCTGGCCGCCGGCGAGTTCCGCGGCAACGCCTTCGCGGCCAGCGACTTCCGCGAGAACGCGTTCAAGACGGCGATGAGCGACTTCCGCGAAAATGCGTTCAAGACCGCGATGAGCGAGTTCCGCGGCAATGCGTTCAGGACGGCCGAGAGCGAGTTCCGCCGCAGCACCTTCGCCGATCGCGCGGTCGGTGGCGTCACGCTGGTCTGATGCTGGCCGCGGAAGCCTTGGCCCGGCCGGAGACGGACGGGCAAGGCCGCGGCGGGCAGCCACCCCTCTCCCAAGGGGAGGGGAGAAGTCATGCACCTACCCTTGCGGCGCGTCGTGCTTGCCCAGGCGCTCCGCCACGCCGAAGCCGCGGCGGGTGAGTTCGATCAGGAAGTCCATCACCACCCGCACCCGCGGCGGCTGGAAGCGGCGGGACAGGGTGGCGAGGTACAGCGGCATGCGCGGGGCCTGGAAATCGCCGAGCAGCCGCACCAGGCGTCCCGTGCGGATGTCCTCGGCGATTTCCAGGTCCGGCATCATGGCGATGCCGGCCCCGGCCAGCGCCGCGCGATGCGCCGCGCCCAGCACGTTGACCGACAGCCGGCCGCGCACCGGGACCTCGAGCGGGCCGTCGGGGCCGACGAAGCGCCAGATGCCGCTGCGGGCCGAGATGTGCAGCAGGCAGTCATGCTCCATCAGGTCCTCGGGCCGCTGCGGGATGCCGCGGGCGGCCAGGTACGACGGCGCGGCGACCACCACCCAGCCGATCTCGGCGATCTGGCGCACGATCAGCGTGCTGTCCTCGGCCAGCCGGGCGCGGACCGCGATGTCGAGCCGCGCCTCGATCATGTCGGTCACGGTGTCGGCCATCACCAGCTCCACCGTCAGCCCGGGTGCCGGTCGAGCAGCTCGGGCAGGTGGGCGGCGATGTAGTTGCCGAAGCCGACCGGCGTGCCGAGGCGCACCAGCCCGACCGGCGCGGTGCGGTGGGAGCCGAGCGCGTCCTCCATCTCCATCTGCGCCGAGATCACCTGGCGGGCATGGGCCAGCAGCTCCTCGCCGTCGGGCGCCAGCGTCAGCCGCCGGGTGGTGCGGTGCAGCAGCCGGACGCCGAAATGCGCCTCCAGCTCGGCGATGCGCCGGGTGATCGCCGACTGGCTGGCATTCTCCTGCCGGGCGACGGCGGAGAAGGAGCCGGTCTCGGAGACCGACACGAAGGTCTTCAACGCGGCGAGCAGGTCCATCGCGCTTCCATTGGCTCTCGACGTTTCACACGGCAGCCTTACATGGCAATACGTCGCAGCCTGACAAGGCAAGCGCCACGGGAGTGCCAGCAATGGAATTCGACATCGTCATCGTCGGCGCCGGCCCGGCCGGGCTGAGCTTCGCGGCGAGCCTGGCCGGCACCGGGCTGCGCCTGGCGCTGGTGGAGCGGCAGCCGGCGGCGGCGCTGGCCGAGCCGGCCTTCGACGGGCGCGAGATCGCGCTGACCCATCGCTCGGTCGAGATCCTGGACGCGATCGGCGCCTGGGCGCGCATTCCGGCGGGCGAGGTCTCGCCGATGATGCGGGCCGACGTGCTGAACGGGCTGTCGCCCTACGCGCTGCGCTTCGATGCCGGGGCGGCGCGCAGGGACGGCCCGCTCGGCCACCTGGTGCCCAACCACCTGATCCGCCGCGCGGTGCACGATGCCGCGCTGGCGCTGCCCGAGGTGACGCTGTTCGCCGGCACCGCGGTTTCCGGGGTGGAGACGTCGGCGGCAGGCGTGGCGGTGCGCCTCGCCGACGGGCGCGTGCTGGACGGCCGGCTGGCGGTGGCGGCCGATACGCGGTTTTCCGAGATGCGCCGCCGCCAGGGCATCGCCGCCGAATTGCGCGATTTCGGCCGGGTGATGATGGTCTGCCGCGTCGCCCATGACGCGCCGCACTGCCAGGTGGCGACCGAGTGGTTCGACTACGGCCAGACCATTGCCATGCTGCCGGTGAACGACGATCCGGTGCATGGCCACCAGTCGAGCTTCGTGCTGACCTTGCCGGCGCGCGAGATGGACCGGGTATTGGCCATGGACGACGCGGCGTTCGGTGCCGAGGCGACGCGCCGCTACCGCGGCCGGCTGGGCGCGATGCGGCTGGTCTCCGCCCGCCACGCCTATCCGCTGGTGGCGGTCTATGCGCGCCGCTTCGTGGCCACCCGCTTCGCGCTGATGGGCGACGCGGCGGTGGGCATGCATCCGGTGACCGCGCACGGGTTCAATTTCGGCCTGCGTGGCGCCGACGCGCTGGCGCGGCTGGTGCGCACGGCCGACGGGCGCGGCCAGGACATCGGCGCGGCTGCGCTGCTGCGCGCCTATGACCGCGGCCACTTTCTCGCGACCCGGCCGACCTACCTGGCGACCAATGCGACCGCGCTGCTCTACGCCGACGAGCGGCTGCCCGCCCGCGTGCTGCGCGACGCGGCGCTGCGGGTGGGCAACCTGGTGCCGCCGTTCCGCCGCGCCATCACCGCCCGGCTGATGGAGCGCGGCCGGGCCGCCTGACCGGCCGTTGCCCCGGCGGCTCACCGCCATGTGAGCGGCGGCCCGGCGTCGGGGCCGGTATGGTTCCCGCCCGGAATGGAGGCGGCCGATGCGCACGACGGTGCATTTCGCGAGCAACCGCGCCCTGAGCGGCGGTGCGGACAGGCCGGCCAGCTACAGCCTCGCCCTCGGCGACCCGCTGGCCATCACCTACGCCACCGCCTTCGTCGAGGGCGTGGACGTGGCGGGCGGCGCGACCGGGCGCATCGACAGCATCGAGAACCCCGCCACAGGGGGCTTCGCGCCGGCGGCGGTCGATGACCTCTCGGCCCCCGGGCGCAACCTGCTGGTGTTCATCCACGGCTTCGCCAACAGCTTCACCGACGCCGTCACGCGGGCCGCGTTCAACCGCGAATTCCTGGCCCGGTCGGGCGCCGCGGTGACCGACTGCACGGTGATCGCCTTCGCCTGGCCGTCGCAGGGCCGGGTGGTGGGCATCCCGGTGATCGAGGGGCTGGAGGCGCCGTATCGCGCCGACCAGCGGATGGCGCGCGACTCCGGCCCGGCGGCGATGCGCTTCCTGGCCAACCTGGAGCCGCTGCTGAAGGCGGCGCGGGCGCGGGGCAACCGCAGCTGGCTGCTGTGCCACAGCATGGGCAACCTGGTGCTGCAGAACGCCGTCGAGCAGTGGTTCGCCGCCGGCAACGGCGACGCGGCACTGTTCGACCGCGCCTTTCTCGCCGCCGGCGACTGCGGCTTCGACGCCTTCGCCCAGCCGGGCACGGCGGGGCTGTCCGGCCTGGCCCGGCTGTCGCGGCGGATCGCCTTCTACGCCAGCCGGCGCGACGAGATCCTGAACCTGAGCCGCGCGGTCAACGGCGTGGTCCGGCTGGGCCATGCCGGGCCGCAGGGCTATCCCGCCGGGTTCGCGCCTGCCGCCTACAGCCTGTTCGACGCCACCGGCGTCAATGACTACGAGACCAACCCGATGAGCTCGCACCAGTACTACCGGCTGTCGCCCACGGTGCGGGCGCGCATCGCGGCGGACATGGCGGAGGGGTAGCGCGTGATCGCTTGCGGCCGAGGGCCAGGAAGCGTGGATCACGCGATCAGGCGCGCCGGGATCAGCTGTAGAGCAGCTGGCCGCCGTCCACGACGAGGGTCTGGCCGGTGATCCAGCTGGCCATCGGCGAGGCGAGGAACATCACGGTATTGGCGATCTCCTCCGGCTTGCCGAGGCGGCCGAACTTGATGCTGTTGAGCACCGACTGGTAGACCGGCGAGCCCTCCAGGCGGCGCTTCTCCCAGGTGCCGCCGGGGAACTCGATGGAGCCGGGGGCGACGCAGTTGACGCGGATGCCCTTGGGGGCGGCGGCCATGGCCTGGCTGGTGGTGTACTGGACGACGGCGGCCTTCACCGCGGCGTAGGGCGCGCCGCGCAGCGACGGGCGGTAGGCCGAGATCGAGGAGATCGAGACGACGGAGGCGGCCTCGGCCTGCTCCAGGAAGGGCATGGCGGCCTGGGTGGCGTGGACCACGGCCATCACGTCGACCGCGAAGCCGGCGGCCCAGCCGGCGGCGTCGTCGGTCATGCCGAAGCCGGAGGCGTTGTTGACCAGCACGTCGATGCCGCCGAGGGCGGAAGCGGCGGCGGCGATGTAGCCGCGGATGGCGTCCGCGTCGGCGAGGTCGCAGGGGGCGGAATGGACCGTGGCGCCATGGGCGGCGAGCTCGGACTGGGTGGCGGCGAGGGTTTCGGCGCCGCGGGCGCAGATGGAGACGGCGGCGCCGGCGGCGGCGAAGCCGAGCGCGGTGGCGCGGCCGATGCCGCGACTGCCGCCGCAGACCACGACGCGGCGGCCGGTGAAGTCGAATGCCATGGGGTGCGTCTCCGTCAGTCGCTGAGCGTGAACAGCGCGTTGCGCACCGGTTCGCTGGAGACGATGATAGTGCCGCGGTAGGGGTCTGCATACTCCACGGCGAGGAACACGGCGCTGCTGAGCGCGGCGGCGCAGATGAACAGCACGCCGAGGGCGAGGTGGGAGCGGTTGGTCGCAAGGCCGAAGCTGCCGAAGGTGAGCATCAGCCACAGCACGACGATGCCGAGCAGCCAGGGCGAGAACAGCCGGCCGCTCTGCGTGTCGAGCGTCCAGCGGCTGCTGCGCAGCTCCTGCAGCTGGCGGCGCACGACCGCCACCTGGTCGCGCTGGGCCGGGGTGGTACCCACGAGACGGATGACGGCCGCTTCGAGCTCGCCGAAAAGCAGGCTGGCATGGGTGTCGTCGGGACCCAGCCGCGGCTCCGACGCCGGCCAGACATCCTTCATGGTGCGGGCGGCGAAGCGGAACAGCAGGGCACGGGCCGGCTCGGCCTCGGGACCGATGCGGCGCAACGTGCGGTCGATATCGATGAGCTGGTAGGAGAAGGCGCGCACGTCGCGGCTTGCCGTGTCGAAATGCGTGCGCAAATAGAGGGTGAAGCCGGCGAGCATGATGGCGGCCATCAGGGCGATCAGCCAGACGCCGCGGCGGATGACGAGGGCGGCCTGGCCGGTGAGCAGCCCGTTGGGCATGCGGGCATGCGCCACCGCGCCCACCGATGCGGCGCTGGCGAGACAGGCGAATACGAAGACACCCGCCGTCGGGCCGTCCATCCCCGCGCACTCCGAAACACAATGATACTTAGTTCAACGGGGCGTGAGATGTCCAGGGTCGTAGCTGGCGCAGAACGTCAGCGACCGTCTCGATCCTTGCGACGGGGCGCAGGGCGGCGATGGCGGTATCATGGGTGGGGCGGTCGAAGGCGGCGCAGCCATCTTCGAGCACGGTGACGTGGTAGTCGCGGACATGGGCGTCGCGGACGGTGGAGGCGACGCCGCCATTGGTGACGATGCCGGCGGCGAGCAGGTGGCGGATGCCGGCGCGGGCGAGCACCCAGTCGAGCCGGGACATGTGGAAGGCGGAGAAGGCGATTTTCTCGACGGCGAGGTCGGCGGGGGCGAGGTCATCGACCAGGGCATGGCCCCAGGCGCCGGGGAGGAAGTCGCCCCTGGCGAGGAAGGGGCGCAGGGCGCGGAGGTGCGGCGAGATGAAGGGTTCGCCGCCGCGGCCGGGCACGAGGGTGAAATGGGTGGAGACGATCCAGCCGCCGGCGGCGCGGATGGCGGCGGCGAGCGGGGCGAGGCGGGGCGGAAGGGCGGCGATGTCGGCGTTGCCGAGCCCGGCGCGGCCATAGGCGCCGTCGGGGTGGATGAAGTCGTTCTGCAGGTCGCAGAGCAGCAGGGCGGTGGCGGGCCAGTCGGGATCTTGCGCGGTCATGGCGGCAGGATGGCGGCGGGCGGGGCGAAAATCCAGCCGGCGGCATGGACAGCCTGGCCCGGGCGACGCGAGACTGGCCCTTCATCCCGTGGAGTCAGGCCCTGATCGCGCTGTGGCGGCTGAAGGAGTTGCGTGCCT
>JBGAIK010000251.1:0-6893 GCA_044225615.1 Acetobacteraceae bacterium
TGTCGCAACCCGCACCTCAGCCCCTCTCCTCCAACACCCTTCACGCGAATGGGTTCTAAGGGCTCCGCCCTTAGCGGGGTCCAGGGGCAGCGCCCCTGGCCTTCCTTGCTTCTCCACCCCCAGCATCATGCCAGCGCCAGACGGGTGGCGTCGCGGCGGCGTTGGAGCCAGCCGATGACCGTGGCGCGCAGGCGGGCGGCGAGGCGTTCGAGGGGCTTCGGATTGTGCACCACGTCGGCGCGATAGAAGGACGGGCAAAGCACGGCGGCTTCGGAGACTTCGCCGCAATTGCCGCAGCCGACGCAGGAATTGTCGATGCTGGCAACCGGGTCTTCCTTCAGCGGGTCGCCCGAATCCTTCACCGACAGCGAGGGGCAGCCGGAGAGGCGGATGCAGGCGTGGTCGCCGGTGCAGACATCCTCGTCAACGCCGAAGCGGGGCTTCACCATCCGCTCGCCGCGCTTGACGGCCGCGTTGAACAGCGGGCGTTCGCGCCGCTGCCGGTTCAGCATGCATTCGCTGCTGGCGATGATGACCTTGGGGCCTTTCTCGGCCGTGGTCAGCGCCTCGTGCAGTGTGTCGCGCATCCGCGCCACGTCGTAGGTCCGGTCGATCCGGCGCACCCATTGGGCGCCCACGCCGCGCACCGCGTCCTCGATCGGGTGCTGCGTGCTGCGGCTGGCGTTGTCGGCGCGGCTCGACAGGATGTCCTGCCCGCCGGTGGCCGAGGAGTAGAAATTGTCCACCAGCACGATCACGCCGTCATGCCTGTTGAACACCGCGTTGCCCACGCCGTTCAGCAGTCCGTTGTGCCAGAACCCGCCATCGCCCATCACCGAGATGGTCCGCTTCTTCGCGGGTACCTGGAGGGCCGCGGCCGAGGACGGGCCGAGCCCGTAGCCCATGGTGGTGGCGCCGATGTTGAATGGCGGGTTGATCGAGAACAGGTGGCAGCCGATATCGGCCGCGACGTGATGCAGGCCGAGCTCCTTCTGCACCAGCGTCATGGCCGAGAAGATCGGCCGCTCCGGGCAGCCGGTGCAGAAGCTGGGCGGGCGCGGCGGCACCACCTTGGCCAGCGCGGCGACGGGCTCGCTGGCCAGCACCGGCCCGGGATCGGGGGCGGCGGCCATCTCGCCGAGCAGCGCCGGCAGCGCGGCTTCCACGAAGCGGCGGATGCCGGCCAGCAGCACCATGGCGGTGTATTCGCCGGCCATCGGCAGCACATCCTTGCCGTGCAGCTTCGTGTTGATGTCGGCGCGGCGCAGGATGGTGTTGATCGCCTGCTCGATGAACTCGGGCTGTCCCTCCTCCACCACCAGCACGGCGCGCTTGCCGGCGCAGAACGACGTGATCTCGTCCTCCACCAGCGGATAGGTGACGTTGAGCACATGCATCGGAATGCGCGTGCCGCCCCACACGTCGCCGAGGCCCAGCAGCTTCAGCGCCCGCTGCACGCCGTTGTACATGCCGCCCTGGAGGATGATGCCGAGTTCCGCCACGTCGCCCGGCATGGTCTCGTTGAGCCGGCGCTCGCGGATGAACTTCACCGCGGCCGGCAGCCGGGTGCGGATCTTCTCCTGCTCGTGCATGAAGCTCGCCGGCGGCAGCACGATGCGGTTGGTGTCCCGCACCGGGTTCTCCAGCGCCTGGCTGAGCGGATAGGCCGGCCTGCGGTTGTCCTTGGCGATGAAGCTGCCGTGGACGTGGCAGGCGCGGATGCGCATCTCCAGCATCACCGGCGTGTTGCTCGCCTCCGACAATTCGAAGGCCTGCTCGGTCAGGCTGACGATGGTTTCCAGGTTGGGCCGCGGGTCGAGCAGCCAGAGCTGCGACTTCATGGCGAAGGCATGGGTGCGCTCCTGCATGATGGAGCTGCCCTCGCCGTAATCCTCGCCGATGATGATCACCGCGCCCCCGGTCACCCCGCCCGAGGCCAGGTTGGACAGCGCGTCGCAGGCGACGTTGGTGCCGGCGGTGGACTTCCAGGTCACCGCGCCGCGGATCGGATACATCACCGAGGCCGCAAGCGTCGAGGCCGCCGCCGCCTCCGAGGCGCTGCTCTCGAAATGCACGCCGAGATCGCCGAGGATTTCCTGCGCGTCGGCCAGCACGTCCATCAGGTGGGAGATCGGCGCGCCCTGGTAGCCGGCGACATAGCCCACGCCCGATTGCAGCAGCGCCTTGGTCACGGCCAGGATGCCCTCGCCGCGGAATTCCTCTCCCGCACCCAGCTTCAGGTCCTGGACCTCGCGCGCGAAAGACCGTTCGGCCATGCCGCCCTCCTCTGGTGCCGGAAGCCTGGGCCAAGCTCCGGGCCGACGCAACCGCGCCATTTTCCCGGTTCCCCCGGGGATGTTTCAACCCTAAAGTAACTTGATCAACAATGGGGGGCTCAGATGGTGGACCTGTCACGCCGGACCTTGCTGCACGCCGCCGCCGGCACGCTGCTCGCGGCACCCGCGCATGCCGCCGAGCCCGACAGCGTCACCATCGGCTGGCCCAGCGACGTCACCTCCTGGGATCCCAACCTGCGCTTCACGCCGGATGCGCAGGCCATCTTCAAGGCGGTGTTCGACCAGCCGCTCGACCAGGACCCGGCGCTGAAGCTGGTGCCCAAGCTGATCACCAAGTGGGAAATGGCGCCCGACGCGCTGAGCCTCGCGCTCGACTTCCGCGACGACGTCACCTTCCACGACGGCAGCAGGATGACGGCCGCCGATTTCCGCTTCACCTTCTTCGAGCGCCCGCGCGGCCCGGTGAAGCTCGACGTCGCGCAGTCGATGCGCAAGGTCAAGGATATCGAGGTCGTCTCGCCCACCCGCGCCATCATGCGCTTCGACAGCCCGGCGCCCACCGTGCCGGTCTGGCTCGCCTTCCTCGGCAGCTACGTCGTGCCCAAGGCCTATGTCGAGAAGGTGGGGGCCGAGGAGTTCGCCAGGAAGCCGGTCGGCACCGGGCCGTACAAGCTGGTCGAGCACCAGATGAACGCCCGCATCGTGCTGGAGCGCAACGATGCCTATTGGGGCCCCAAGCCCGCGCTGAAGCGCATCACGATCGAGATCATCAAGGATCCCTCCGCCCGCGTCGCTGCGGTGCAGTCGGGCCAGGTGGACATCACCACCGCGGTGCCGGTGCGCGAGATGGCGCGCCTCGGCGCCATGCCCAACCTCGCCGCCGAGCTGAACCCGGTCACCAAGGTGATCCTGCTGCAGGTGCGCAACGACGAGGGCTTCGCCGACCAGAACATCCGCCTCGCGTGCCACCACGCGATCGACAAGGTCGCGCTGTCCAAGGCGTTCTACGGCGGGGCGGCGGTGCCGCTCTCGGTGCTCGGCGTGCCCGGCAGCCCCGGCTATCTGGACGACTTCAAGTTCGCCCACGACCCGGAGCTGGCGAAGCAGCTGCTGGCGAAGTCCGGCTACAGCCTGCAGAAGCCCGCGAAGATCCGCATGGCCAGCACCAACGGCCAGTTCCCGTCGGACTACGACATCGCCCGCGCGATCGTGGCCATGTGGAAGAAGGTCGGCATCGAGGCGGAGCTGGAGGTGATCGAATACGCCAAGTATTTCGAGCTCAACCGCGGCGGCAAGCTGCCGGAGGCCACGCTCTACACCTTCGACAACGCCACCGGCGATCCCGAGATCTATACCGGCTACCTGCTCAACCCGAAGCTGCCCTTCTCGCCGTGGAAGGACATGACCTTCGGCGAGAAGGTGATCGCCCAGTTCAACGTGGCCGACGAGCGCGCCCGCATCGCCGGCTGGCGCGCCCTGAACAGGGAAGCGGCCGAGATGGGCGCCAGCATGCCGCTGCTGCAATCCATCCAGACCGTGGTGCGCAAGAAGTCGCTCAAGGTTCCCGTCTACGGCAACGGCTGGGTGCTGCCCCAGGCGATGAGCTGGTCATGATCCCGCCCACTCCCCCTCCCGCGTTCGCGGGAGGGGGCCGGGGGGAGGGCCCTGCCGCCACGCGGAGCAAATGATCCTCCTCGCCACCCTGGCGAGGCGCCTGGCGAGCGCCGTCCCGATCCTGCTGGTCGTCTCGGTCCTGCTTTTCGTCGCGCTGCGCATCCTGCCGGTCGACCCGGCGGCGATGTCGATGCCCCCCAACGCCACCCGCGCCGAGATCGAGGCCACCCGCCACGCCATGGGCCTCGACCGCCCGCTGCCCGAGCAATACGCGATCTGGCTCGGCCGCGCCCTGCACGGCGATTTCGGCCGCTCCATCCAGCTCCGCCGCGACGCCTTCCCGCTGGTCGCCGAGGCGCTGCCGGCCACGATCGAGCTTGCCGTCGCCGCCATGCTGGTGGCGAGCTTCCTCGGCCTCGCCGGCGGCCTGCTGCTCTTCGCGCTGCGCGGCACCGCCTCGGAGGTGGTGGCCGAGACCGGCACCACGCTGATGATGTCGGTCCCCGAGTTCCTCTGGGCGCTGCTGTTCATCTTCGTCTTCGGCGTCGCCCTCCAGGCCATGCCGTTCACCGGCCGGCTCGATCCCGGCATGCAGCGCCCGCTGGTCACCGGCTTCCTGCTGCTCGACGCGCTGCTGGTCGGCCGCCCCGACATCTGGTGGAGCGCGATCGTCCATCTGGTGTTGCCCGCCATCGCCCTCGGCCTCGCCTTCGCGCCGCCGATCATGCGCGTGCTGCGCGCCTCGCTGCTCGACGTCTACCACGACGACTACATCCGCCAGGCCCGGCTGCGCGGCATCTCGGAGGCCCGCATCCTGGTCTTCCACGCGCTCAAGAACGCGATCCTGCCCACGCTTACCCTGATGGGCGTGCAGTTCGGCTTCCTGTTCGGCGGCTCGCTGCTGGTGGAGGTGATCTACTCCTATCCCGGCATGGGCAACCTGATGGTCGATGCGGTGCGCAACGCCGACCTGCCGGTCATCCAGCTGGTGGGGCTGACCTATTGCGTGGTGGTGCTGCTCATCAACTCGCTGGTGGACGGGCTGTACCTGGTGCTGAACCCGAAGCTGCGGGCGCGCTGATGCCGCGCTTCCTCCGCTCCGGCCGGGTGATCGCGGGCCTGCTGCTGGTCGGAATCGTGCTCGCCTGCGCGCTGGCCGCGCCCCTGATCGCCCCCCATGACCCGGAGGAGCAGGACCTGATCGCCATGCTCCAGCCCGCCGCCTGGCAGGCCGGCGGCGACTGGGGCCATCCGCTCGGCACCGACGGGCTCGGCCGCGACGTGCTCTCCCGCCTCCTGTTCGGCGCCCGCGTGGCCATGACGGTCTCGCTCACGGCGGCACTCGGCGCGATGGTCATCGGCGCCGCGCTCGCCTATGTCGCCGGCTACCTCGGCGGCTGGACCGACTGGCTGATCGGCCGGGCGATCGACATCTGGATGTCCTTCCCGCCGGTGATCCTCTCGCTGATCCTGATGACCGGGCTGGGCACCGGCACGCGCAACGTGATCCTGGCCATCGTGCTGGTGGACTGGACGCGCTTCTGCCGCGTGCTGCGCGCCGAGGTGATCGTGGTGGCGCACCGGGACTACGTCACCGCCGCCCGCCTCGCCGGCTTCAGCCACTGGCGCACGGTGACGCGCGAGATCGTGCCGGCCACCATCCCGCTGCTGGTCACGCTGTTGACGCTGGAGATGGGCATCGCCGTGGTGGTGGAAGCGATCCTGTCCTTCGTCGGCCTCGGCGTGAAGTCGAACCAGATCGCCTGGGGCCAGATGATCGCCGACGGCCGCGACGCGATCTACCAGGCCCCCTGGAACCTGCTCGCCCCGGTGCTGGCCATCTTCGCCACGGTGGCCGGCTGCAACCTCCTCGGCGATGGCCTCCGCCGCAGCCTGGATGTGCGCATGGTGGAGGGGCGGGAGTGACGCTCCTGGTCGCCCGCGACCTCACCGTCTCCGCCGATCTCGGCGGCCTGCGCGTGCCGGTGCTCCGCCACCTGAACCTGTCGCTGCCCCCCGGCGAGATGCTCGGCCTCGTGGGCGAATCGGGTGCCGGAAAGTCGATGCTCGGCCGTACCGTGGCCCAGCTCCTCCCGCCCGGCTTCGCCGTCACCGCCGGCAGCCTGGAATTCGATGGCCAGAACCTCGTCCGCATGCCCAAGTCGCGCCGCCGCTCCCTGCTCGGCCGCGACATCGCCTTCATCCCGCAGGAGCCGATGGGCGCGCTCAATCCGGTGCTCACCATCGGCACCCAGATGGACGAGCATTTCACCCATCTCGGCATATCGAACCGCGCGGAGCGCCAGGACCGTGCCGTCGTCGCGCTCGAGGCCGTCCACCTGCCCGATGCCGCCGATCTGCTGCGCCGCTATCCCCATCAGCTTTCGGGCGGCATGTGCCAGCGCGTGCTGATCGCCATGGCCTTCGCCAGCCATCCCCGCCTGGTGATCGCCGACGAGCCCACCACCGCGCTCGACGTCACCATCCAGGCCCGCATCATGGCGCTGATGGACGAGCTGCGCGCCCGCGACTCCACCACCGTGCTGTTCATCACCCACGACCTGCGCCTCGCCGCGAAGCACTGCGACGCGGTCTGCGTCCTCTACGGCGGCGCGGTGGTCGAGCAGGGTCCGGCCCGCCAGGTTCTCACCGCCCCGCTTCACCCCTATACGCGCTGCCTGGAACTCGCGAACCCGCCCCTCGCCGGCCCCCGCCTCGGCCTCTACGCCCTGCCGGACCAGATGCCCGGCCTGCGCGCGCTGGCCGCGCTGGAGGGCTGCCGCTTCGCCCCGCGCTGCCCGCTGGCCGGCGAGGAATGCCGCGCCACCGACCCGCCGCTCGCCGGCGCGGACCAGCGCGTCGCCTGCCTGCAACCCTATCTGACCCCGGGCATCATCCCGCCCGAACCCGACGAACCGCCCCTGCCGCCGGCGGACGCCCCGGAGCTGGTCGCGGTCGCGGGCCTGGCCAAGCGCTTCCGCA
>JBGAIK010000252.1:0-6854 GCA_044225615.1 Acetobacteraceae bacterium
CAGCGAGACAGCGAGAAGAAATTTCCTGAGGCGTATTCTTCTCGCTGTCTCGCTGCCTCCTTGTTCAACTTACCCTTTCTGTTTCACTCCGCCGCCCGCTTCTGCCATTCCGCGAGCGTGATGCGCGGCATGTCGAAGCGGTCGCGGGTGCGGCTGTACCAGCCGGCGCCGTGCAGGCGGCCGATAAGGTCCAGCTTGGCGTTGTCGATGTGGCAGCGCGCCGGGTCCAGCACGCAGTCGTCGTGCACGTGCACCGCCAGCACGCGGCCCAGCACCAGCGTGCGGTCGATGCCGACGTCGATGTTCATGAAGCGCTCGCACTCGAACGCCACCGGGCTCTCGGCGATGCGCGGCGGCTTCACCTTCACCGAGGGCAGCGTGGTCAGCCCCGCCTCCTTCAGCTCGTCCACGCCGGGCGGGAAGTCGATCGCGGTGATGTTCATCTGCTGCGCGTTGGCGTCGCTGACCAGGTTGACCACGAACTGGCCGGTCTCGCGGATGTTGTTGCCGGTGTCCTTCGCATCGCCCGGCCTGCGCCCGCCGATGCCGATGATGACCAGCGGCGGCTCGCCCGAGACGCAGTTGAAGAACGAGAACGGCGCCGCGTTCACCACGCCCTTCGCATCCTGCGTCACCGCCCAGGCGATCGGCCGCGGCCCGACCGTGGCCACCAGCAGCTTGTAGCGGTCCTGCGCGGCAATCTTGTCGAAATCGAACAGCATCGGCCCGGCTCCTGCCCTGAGTGATCGGCGCAGTTGCGCAAGACTGCGCCCGCCTGTCCAGCCGGCGGCGATACACCTCCGGTTAACCGCGCCATGGAACCCTGGCCGTGTTTGCGGAGTACCCAGGATGGCGCGTGCGACGGACCAGGATGCGAAGCGGGTGGGGCTGCTTCGGCGGCTGCCGATCGGGGGGAAGATAGCGCTTTCCTCCGGCCTGGCGCTGCTGCTGGTGGGCGTGCTGGTGGCCACCATGCTGTCCACCCTGTCCCGGCTGCACCGGCTGGCCGACGGGATGGCGCAGTCCCATGCCGCCGGGTCTGCCGCCAGCCGCGCGCTGATCGCCGCCGGCAGCATGCAGATCGCCAGCCGCACCCTGCAGGGCGAGCAGACCTCCGACCGCGTCGCGCAGCAGGCCGCCGCCGCCGCCGACCGGCAGCGCAAGGCGCGCGAGGCGCTGGACGACGCGATGCCCGCCGCCGATCCGCCCACCGCGGCGCTGCTGCGCCGGAGCATGGACGGGCTCGATGTGTATGGCGCCGCCGTGGAGCGGAAGGCCGCCCTGCGCACCGCAATGCTGCAGGAGCGCGACGCCGCCTTCATGACCCTGCAATCGCGCTTCGAGAGCGCCATCGGCGCGGTGCGCCGCGAGGCCGCGATGGAGGAGCTGGAGCAGGCCGGCATCGACATCGTGCTCGAGCATGTGCGCGCCTTCCAGCTCGCCATCCTCAACATGCGCGACGCCACCAACCGCTTCCTGGCGACCAGCGACTCCGGCCTGTCGGAGAAGCTGGAGGCGGCCGATCTCGCCTCGGCCAGCCACGTGCCGGCGATCCTCGACATGCGGCTCTCGGACGATTTCCGCGAGACGGTGCAGGACATGGCCGATGCCGGCGCGCGGATGCGCAAGTCGGCCCGCTCCCTGTTCGACAGCGCCATCGCGCTTGACGACTTCACCGCGGGCGAGGAGGCCAAGGCGGTCATGGCCCTCGACGCCGCGCTCGGCGCCGTCGGCCGCGCCTTCGACGAGCTTGCCGACGCCGCGCTCGCCGAGGCGGATGCCGCGCGCGGCGCGGCGCTCCGGCAGCTGGTGCTGATCGCCGCCGGCATCGCCGTGGTGCTGCTGATCTCCGGCGTGCTGATGGTCCGCTCGATCGGCCGCCCGATCGCGGCGATGACACGGGCGGTCCAGGCGATGGCCGATGGCGACACCACGGCCCGGCTGGATCTCTCCCGCCGCGGCGACGAGGTGGGCCGCATGGCCGCGGCGCTGGAGGTGCTGCGCCGCGCCGTCCGCCGCGCCTTCCTGCAGGCGCAGATGATCGACCAGATGCCGGTCGGCGTGGTCACCGCCGATGCCGGCCGCGATTTCGCCATCGCCTTCGCCAATCCCGAGCTGGCCCGCGTGCTGGAGCCTGCGCGCGGCGCGCTCGCGGTCGCGCCCGATGCGCTGGTCGGCGCCAGCATCGACGTGCTCGCGCCCGACCCCGCGGCCGCCCGCGCGCTGTATGCCGATCCCGGGCGCCTGCCGCAGCGCAGCCGCGTCGCGCTGGGCGGGCGCAGCTTCGAGGTGACCGTCTCGGCGCTGACCGGCGCCGACGGCGCCTATGCCGGCCCGATGCTGGCCTGGCGCGACATGACCGGCCAGGCCGAGCTGGCCGGCCGGTTCGAGCGGTCGGTGGCCGGGGTGGTCGACAGCGTCGGCCAGTCGGCCGCCGAGATGGGCCAGGCCGCGGCCGACATGATCGGCGCGGCGGAGCGCAGCGGCGAGCTGCTGGCCGCCGTCGCCGGCGCCTCGCGCGACGCTTCCGGCAATGTCCAGGCGGTTGCCGCCAGCGCCGAGGAGCTCGCCCGCTCGGTGGAGGAGATCGCGCGGCGCGTGGCCGAGAGCGCCGAGATCGCCGGCGGCGCCGTGCAGGAGGCGCAGGCCACCGACCAGAGCGTCGCCAGCCTGTCGGAGGCCGCCGGGCGCATCGGCGAGGTGGTGCGGCTGATCAACGACATCGCCGCGCGCACCAACCTGCTGGCGCTGAACGCGACGATCGAGGCGGCGCGCGCCGGCGAGGCGGGGCGGGGCTTCGCCGTGGTGGCGGGCGAGGTCAAGACCCTGGCCAACCAGACCGCCAGGGCCACCGGCGAGATCGCCGCCCAGATCGCCGGCATGCAGGGCGCGACCGATCAGGCGGTGACGGCGCTGCGCTCGATCGGCGCCACCATCCAGCGGATGAACGAGATTGCCACCGCAATCGCCGGCGCCGTCGAGCAGCAGGGGGCGGCGACCCAGGAGATCGCCCGTGCGGTGGAGCAGGCCGCTTCCGGAACCGCGCAGGTCGACGAGCATATCGGTGCCGTCGCGGTCGCCGTGGAGCAGACCGGCGCCCAGTCGCGCGCCGTGGCCGCCACCGCTTGCCGGCTCGGCGAGCGCTCGGGCACGCTGTCCACCGAGGTGCACGCCTTCCTGGACGAGCTCCAGGCCGCCTGAGGCTGGCCCGGCCGGCGGGCAGGGTGCATCATCGCGCCGGTCCGCGCCGCCGGAGGGTTCGATGCGCCTTGCCGTCCTGCTTGTCCTGCTGCTCGCCAGCCATGCGGCCGGCGCGGCCTCGTTCGACTGCGCGCGTGCCGCCACCGCCACCGAGCGCGCCATCTGCGCCGACCCGAAGCTCTCCGCCCTCGACGATCGCGCCATCGGCGGCTATGCGGCGGCGATCGAGGCGATGGGCATCAGCGACGACGAGCGCGACCCGTCGGCCGCCCTGCTGCTGAAGGGCCACGAGGACTGGGCGGCCGCCCGCAACCGCTGCGGCGGCGCCGGCGGCTGCCTGCTGCAGCAATACCTCCGCCGCATCGCCGTGCTCGACTACAAGCCCGACAGCCAGGCCAGGTCCCCCGCCGACCCGCTGGTGGGCCGCTACGGCACGCCGATCGATCCGCCGCGCGAGCTGCTGATCATGGCCGCGCCCGGCGGAGTTGCGCTGGTCCATGTCGCGGTGACCGCCGCCGACTGGACCTGCACCTTCACCGGCATCGGCCGCCCGGACGGCAAGGGCGGCATGCGCGTGGTGCGCGCCGACTTCGACGGCACCACGGGCGGCGAGCACACGATCCTGCTCACCCCCACCCGCCTCGGCCTTGCCGTGCGGCACGCCAGTCCGCGGGACGACGTGTCCGCCCAGTTCTGCGGGGCCGGCGGCTCGCTGGAGCAGCCGTTTCCGCGGCGGAACTGACGCCGGGCGGCAAGGACACCGGACGGCTCCGGCCAGTCCGGCGCGCGGAACCCGGGATCAGATGAAGCTGGACGCGGTCAGGCCGGTGAAGCCGGTCAGGGTGATGTGGGTGCCATCGCTCAGCGTCAGGTGCTCGCTGCCGGCGCTGGTGGTGGCGCCGGCCAGGGCCGCGGCAGCCTCGCCCGGGGCGAAGCCGGCAAGCTGGAAATAGTCGATGCCGGGCTGGAAGTTCTGGATCTCGACGGTCGTTGCGTTGCCCGCGATGAACTGCAGCAGTGCCAGGCCGGCATTGCCGCCGACGAAGGTCGTGGCGCCGGTGCCGACCTGCACGGTGGTCGAGACGTCGCTTGCCTTGATCAGCTCCGGGCCGCTGCCGCCGTAGACGAGCACGGTGTTCCGGCTGCCGGCGGCGCTGATGGTCTCCGCCCCGGCGGCGGCGACGAAGGTGACGTCGCCGCCCTGCTGGTTGGTGGCGGTCAGCACGTCCCCCGCGCCGCCGGCGAACACCGTGCCGCCGACGATGGTGATGTGGTTGTTGCCGCCCGGCGCGCCGAGGAACAGCCCATACCCGCCGTTGACGGTGAGCGCGCCGCCCACGCCGAGGATGGTCATCGCCCCGCCCCCGGGGCCGTAGCCGGTGTACTCGTCCGCGGTGATCGACGTCTGGCCGTAGGCGATATCGATCAGGCCGCCGCCGGCCAGCGTGGCCGCCACGGTCCCGCCGGGGTTGCCCAGCAGCGTGGTGACGCCGCTGGCCAGGATCAGGTTCGTGGTGCTCGCGCCTGCAAAGATCATAGAGCCCGCGCCGCCGGACCGGTCGATGACATTGGTCAGCAAGCCTGTGTTACCGACGATGGTGTCCGAGCCGACCACCAGGCTGTTGCCGGTTCCGGCGAAGAACAGGGTGGCATTGGCGCCGTTGTAGATGTCGTCGCTGCCGCTGCTGCCGACGATGGTGGTGCTGGAGGGGACGGTGCCGCCGCGCGTGTCGACCGCGTTGGCGCCGCTGCCCAGCCACAGCAGGTTGGAAGCGCCACGCACGGAGATGACGCTGTTGCCCGTCCCGCCGACCACGGTGGTGCTGCCCTCGCTGGAGACGGTGTCGCCGCCGATGCCGAGCCGCACCAACTTGCTGCCGGTGCCGAGGCCGAAGGAATTGGTGCCGCCGAGCGCGCTGATCGTATCGCTGCCGTTGCCGGTATAGAATTGTCCGCCCACCGCGCCGGGATCGACGGTGATGCTGTTGTTGCCGCCGCCGGCCGCCAGGTGCACCGCCCCGCTGACCGAGGTGGCGGTGAAGGTGAGGCCGGCGGTGCCGGCGATCACGGTGCTGCTGCCGGCGCCGGCGGTCACGGTCACCCCGGCGGTGGCATCGCTGATCAGCGCGACGGGGCCGGCCGGCAGGGTATAGGCGCCCCCGGCATGGGCGAAGATCTCCAGTGTCTGCCCGGCGCTGACCGAGGGCAGGGTGCCGCCGGGCGTCGCGTCGAACGGGATCGCGGTGCCGGCCGTGACGGCCGCCTCCAGCGGCGCGACGACGAAGAACGACTCGAACACGGCGTAGTTGCCGATATCGAAGGGAACGCTGACCGTCTCGCCGTGCGCTCCCCTGAGTGTGACCGTGCCCGACATTGTTCGTTCCTGCCAAGGAATTTGATAAAATTCAGCATCGATACGCTACGGGCGGCCGGTGCCGCGCGCAATCGGCGCGGGCGGCCGCGGCGCCATGGCGGAACGGACGGGCCTCAGCGCCAGATCGGATCGATCGGCGCCTTTCCGGCCAGCACGGCCGCGATGTTGTCCAGCGCCCGGAATCCCATGGCGTTGCGCGTCTCCACCGTGGCGCTGCCCATGTGCGGCGCCAGGAACACGTTGGGCAGCTCGGCGAAGCGCAGGTCGTATTCCGGCTCGTTGCGGAACACGTCGAGCCCGGCGGCGTAGAGCTGGCCCGACTGCAGCGCCGCGATCAGCGCGTCCTCGTCCACCAGGCCGCCGCGGGCGGCGTTCACGAAGACGGCGCCCCGGGGCAGCAGGGCGAAGGTCTCGGCGTTCATGATGCTGCTGGTCGCGGCGCCGCCGGGCGCGTGCAGCGACAGGAAGTCGCAGCGGGGCAGCATGGCGCGGAAATCGGCGACGTATTCGGCGCCCTGCTCCTCGGCCGGCGACTTCCGGTTCGGGCCCGAATACAGCACCTTCATGCCGAAGCCCTGGGCGCGGCGCGCCATGGCCTGGCCGATGCGCCCGAAGCCGAGCAGGCCGATGGTCCTGCCCCAGACCCGCCGCCCCATCATCTCGCCCAGGCCGTAGCCGACGCGCCAGCCCTTGCGCATGATGCTGTCGTATTCGTAGGCGCGGCGGCTGGCGCCCAGCAGCAGCATGAAGGCCAGGTCGGCGGTGCATTCGGTCAGCACGTCCGGCGTGTTGGTCATCGGCAGGCCGCGCGCCTTGGCCGCCGGGATGTCGATATGGTCGGTGCCGACCGAGCAGGTGGCGGCGATCCGCACGTGGCCGGGGATGCGGTCGATGGTTTCCTTGCGGAACGGGAGGTGCGAGGTGAGCATCAGCGCGTCGGCCTTGTGCTCCGCCAGCATGCGCACGACGGTGTCGGCATCCATGTCCTTGCCTTCGGGAAACGGGCAGTCGAACTCGGCGCGGATGCGGTCGGCCACGTCGGGCGGAATCTGGCGGCTGACGATCAGGCGCGGCTTGCTCATGCGGGTCCCCCTTGCGTTGCGGCGAGTTATGGCGGGAAGGGAAGAACGGGGGAAGGGCCGGCACCGGCGTGGCGCCGTTCTTCGATCCGCCGGCGCGGGACTGGATCGGCGTGGCGATGGGCGCGTTCGACCGGCTGACCGGCAGGCGGCTGGCGATCCACATCCTCGCCGACGACAAGGGCGACGACAACGACATC
>JBGAIK010000253.1:0-7806 GCA_044225615.1 Acetobacteraceae bacterium
CTTCGGCGCCGGCTTCGCCGGCAGCTACACCTGCGAGACGCTCGGCACCCCCGCCGGGCTGACCCCCAACCTCGGCGGCATAACCTTCCTGAACAACAGCACCGTGCTGCTGGGCGGCAGCGCGAACAATGCGGACGGCTACATCCAGGCGCTGACCGTGATCCGCGACGGCGGCAACCACATCACCGGCTTCTCGGCCAGCACCAGCTTCGCCACGGCACCGTTCATCGATGGCGGGCTGTCCTTCGGCACCGCCGGGCTGCTCTATGCGACCGGCTATCCGAACAACACGATCCTCCAGTACCTGCCGGGCAGCACGGCTCCCGACAAGATCGTCACGCTCTCGGGCGATGCCTCGTCGGTCGGCGCGCTGGCCTTCGTCCCGGCCGGCTTCGCCGGTGCGGGCCAGATGAAGATCGTCAGCTACTCCAACGCGAACTGGTACACCGGCAACCTGGCCGCAGACGGCCTCGGCACGTTCGACATCTCGCTGACGAGCGTGACCAACCTCGCCACCGGCATCAACCCCGAGGGCATCGCCTATGTCAGCGGGGTCAATGCCGGCTTCGGCGGCGACGATACGGTGCTGGTATCGCTCTACAACGCGGGCATCGTCCGCGCCTACGACATCGACGCCAATGGCGATCCGATCGTCGGCACCGGCCAGGACTTCGTCAGCGGGCTCGGCGGCGCCGAGGGCGCGGTGATCGACCCGCTGACCGGTGACTTCATCTTCTCCACCTTCGGCAGCGGCAACCAGGTCGTCGTGATCCGCGGCTTCGAGGCGCCGCCCGCCGTCGACACGCCGGAGCCCGCCAGCCTCGCCCTGCTGGGCTGCGGCCTGCTCGGCCTCGCCGGCGCCCGCCGCCGCCGCTGACGCGCTTCCCCTCGCCGGGCGGAGCGGCCATGATGGCCGCAACGCCGCGAGGGGAAACAGCCATGGCCGACGGAAACGATCCGCGTACCGCCCGCATCACCGGCGAAGAGGCGCTGGCCATGCACGCGGCCGCGCCCGCCGGCAAGCTCGCCACCCGGCTGACCAAGTCGCTCGCCACCGCCCGCGACCTCTCGCTCGCCTACTCCCCCGGCGTCGCCGAGCCCTGCCTGCACATCGCCCGCGAGCCCTCGCTCGCCTACGACTACACCTCCAAGGGCAACATGGTCGCCGTCGTCTCCAACGGCACCGCCGTGCTCGGCCTCGGCAATCTCGGCGCGCTGGCCGGCAAGCCGGTGATGGAGGGCAAGGTGGCGCTGTTCAAGCGCTTCGCCGACGTCGACGGCATCGACCTGTGCATCGACACCGAGGACGTGGACGCGCTGATCAACTGCGTCCGCTACCTCGCCCCCAGCTTCGGCGGCATCAACCTCGAGGACATCAAGGCCCCCGAGTGCTTCATCATCGAGCAGCGCCTGCGCGAGCTGATGGACATCCCCGTCTTCCACGACGACCAGCACGGCACCGCCATCGTCGCCGCCGCCGGCCTCATCAACGCCTGCCACCTGACCGGCCGCGACCTCAGCCAGACCACCCTCGTCGTCAACGGCGCCGGTGCCGCCTCCATCGCCTGCGTCGAGCTGCTCAAGGCCATGGGCATGCGGCCCGAGAACGTCACCCTGTGCGACACCAAGGGCGTGGTCTGGCAGGGCCGCACCGAGGGCATGAACCAGTGGAAATCGGCCCATGCCGTGGCAACCTCGGCGCGCACGCTGCTCCAGGCGATCGAGGGGGCAGACGTGTTCTTCGGCCTGTCGGTCAAGGGCGCGCTCACCCAGGACATGGTCCGCAGGATGGCCGACCGCCCGATCATCTTCGCCATGGCCAACCCGGACCCCGAGATCACCCCCGAGGAGGCGCGCGCCGCCAGCCCGCACGCCATCATCGCCACCGGCCGCAGCGACTACCCCAACCAGGTCAACAACGTCCTCGGCTTCCCCTACATCTTCCGCGGCGCGCTCGACGTGCGCGCCAGCACCATCAACGAGGCGATGAAGATCGCCGCCGCCGAGGCCCTGGCGCTGCTGGCGCGCGAGGACGTGCCCGACGAGGTCAACGCCGCCGGCGGCGGCAAGCGTCTCCAGTTCGGCCCCGAATACATCATCCCCAACGCCTTCGACCCGCGCCTGATCTCCCGCCTGCCGCCCGCCGTGGCCAAGGCCGCGATGGACACCGGCGTCGCCCGCAAGCCGCTGCCCGATCTGCGCCGCTACGAGCGCGAGCTCTCCGCCCGGCTCGACTTCACCGCCAACGCGCTCGATGCGATCGGCGAGGCGGTGCGCGCCAACCCCAGCCGCGTGGTCTTCGCCGAAGGCGAGGAGGAGAAGATCGTCCGCGCCGCGGTGCAGTTCCGCAACGGCGGCTACGGCCGCCCGGTGCTGATCGGCCGCGAGGACCGGGTGCGCGCGACAATGACCGCGCTCGGCCTGGGCGACGCCGACGGCATCGACATCCACAACGCCCGCCTGTCGCACAACAACCGAAAATACGCCGAGTTCCTCTACGGCCGCCTGCAGCGCAAGGGCTACCTGCTGCGCGACTGCCAGCGCATGGTCAACCAGGACCGCAACGTCTTCGCCGCCTGCATGGTCGCCACCGGCGATGCCGACGCCATGGTCACCGGCCTGACCCGTTCCGCCTCGGTGTGCCTGGAAGACATCGGCCAGGCCATCGACACCGCGCCGGGCGCCACCAGCTTCGGCCTCACCCTGATGCTGGGCGAGCGCAGCCGCACCATCTTCATCGCCGACACGCTGATCCATTTCCGCCCCAACGCGCAGGAGATGGCCGACATCGTGGTCGGCGCCGCCGCCGCCGCCCGCAGGCTCGGCCACGAGCCGCGCGTCGCGCTGCTCTCCCACTCCACCTTCGGCAACCCCGGCCTCAGCACCGGCTACGCGATGCGCGAGGCGGTGGCCCTGCTCGACAAGCGCCGCGTCGATTTCGAATACGATGGCGAGATGAGCCCGGACGTGGCGCTCGACCCGTCCTACCGCGCGCTCTACCCGTTCTGCCGCCTGACCGGCCCGGCCAACGTGCTGGTCATGCCGGGGCTGCACTCGGCCCATATCGTCTCGCGCCTGGCCCCGCGCCTCGGCGGCGGCGGCACGATCGGGCCGCTGCTGATCGGGCTGACCCACGCGGCACAGATCGTGCCGATGGACGCCTCGGTGAGCCAGATCGTGGACATGGCAACGATCGCGGCGCATCAGGCGACGCATCGATAGGCAAGCCAGAGCCTCCGGCGGCCGAAGGCCGCGTAAGCCGCGAGATGGCCTTTGGCCGCCGGAGGCCCCATTTGCTTCTGCCGGCCCTACGCGCCCGGCCGCAGCCGGATCACCTGGATCGCGATCCCGCCCCCAGCGGGTCGCGCACCGTGATGCTCCAGTCGCCGGCCAGGTCGTTCGCCGCGAACGGCACCGGCCAGGGCGCGCCGCCCTCGCCCGCCGTCGCCACGACGCCGGAATAGGCCGGCACCAGCCGTCCTGCAGGGTCCCGCACCTCGACGGCCAGCACCTTGCGGAACAGCCCGGGGTCGGCTGGCAGGCGCACATGCACCCAGGCGGTCTCGCGCGCGCCGCAGCCTCGGCCACCACCTCGGGCCGCGCCGGCGGCGTCGGCGCGAAGGCGACCAGGCCGACCCCGTCCGCATCCAGCCGGATGCGCGCCCGGCCGTCCACCGCGTGCCAGTCCTCGTCGCCGCGCAGGTCGCGCATCATCCCGCCCTGGGCTGATCTCGTGCTCGGCGCGGCCCGGCCGGGCCGCGACGATGCCGACCAGCGTCGCCGCGCCATTGCGCCGCACCGTCACCGTGGGCGGGCGTCGGCGGTCAGCGACGCCGGCAGCGCCAGGGGCACCGGCCGGCCCGCCGCCGCCAGTGCGCCGCCGCCACCGCGCCGGCCGACATCGGCCGCGCCAGGCTCGCCGGCAGCGCCGAGCCGCGCGGCGCCGCGCCTGGCCGTCGAACGTGCCGGTCTCGCCCTCCGCCAGCACCACGCCGCCTGCCGCCGCGAAGCCCGCGATCACCGCGGCCTCCGCGTCCGACAGCGCCATCACCCCGGCACCACCAGCACCCTTGTCCCGCGCGCCCGCAGTCCCGCCGCGGAGAGCTGCTCATGGGTGATCCAGCCCGGCATGAGGCCCAGCCCCGCCAGCTCGCCCGACACCTTGCGCGCATCGCCGCGCGCACCGCGTTGTCCTCATTCTCCAGCTCCGAGGACCTCTCGGTCCAGGCATCGCCGCGCGGCCGGTGGTCAAGCAGCCAGCGGAGCCGGAAGCTTGCCGGCGAGTAGAGCACCGCCACTTCCGACGTGACCTGCGGCGAGGCCAGCAGCAGCGCCCCCAGCCCACCCGCCAGCTCGCGGAACAGCGGACCCTCGGAAACCCCGCGCGGCCCCGGCGTCCCGTCGGGGCGGATCACCGACCCATCCTCGTCCCACAGGATCAGCCCCGCCGCGCCCTGCATCGCCGCCCGCCAGATCTGCCGCCGCGCCTCGCCACCGGTGCCGAACACCGTGTTCAGCGTGATCAGCCCGGGATTGATGGACCGCGCGATCTCCACGTTCTGGCCGGCGGCATAGATCTCCATCACGTCCACCGCCGGCGCGACATGGCCGTAGTCCCAGCCGCCCCAGCCCGGAATCTGCCCGCCCTCGATGCCCGCCAGCGCCCCCGGGTCGGCCGCATGCACCGCATCGGTCCCGGCGCGCAGCGCGGCGCCGAAGCTCGCATCCATGAACGCCTTGTGGTCGTTCCAGGCGGCGAAATTGTCGTCCTTGCGCGCCATCGCCGCCGTGGTGCCCTCGGGCATCACCGCGTCCCAGGCCGCGAAGCCGCTTCCCCATGCGGCATTCAGCGCCGCCAGCGTCCCGTGCCGCTCCCGCAGCCAGGCCCGGAAAGCGCCGAGCGCCGGCGGCGAGCGGTCGAAATCCCACGCCGCGGCCAGGTCGGCGATGCCCGGCTCGTCGCCCAGCGAATAGTAGAACGGCCGATAGGCCCCGTGCGCCCGCACATGCCCGGCCAGCCGCGCCTGGATGCGCGCGATCCAGCCGGCATCCGAAAGGCTCGGCTCCCGCTCGAACACCGACAGGTCGGCGGGGTCGCGCCGATGGCGCTCCTGCGCCTGCAGGAACCGCCACGTCACCTGCTGCGGATGCTCGGGCGTCCACATGTGGTAGGGCGCGTAGAAGTCGGTCGCGATGTTCTCCACGTACCAGCGCAGATTGGCCCCGGCCGCCGGCGCGATCCGCGCCGCCACGTCGGCCGCGGTGAACGCCACCCGATGGCCGAACACCCGCACCCCGGAAATGCCCAGCCCCGCCAGCCCGGCCAGGGCCGGCGCTTCCTGGTCCTGGTACATAATGATATGAAATCGATCCCATCCCGCCGCCGGCCGGGCGACGAAGCCGCCTTCCGCCGCGCTGGCCGCGCCGCCGCGCTCCAGCCGTCCTCGCACCGTGTTGCGCAACGCCACCGCCCGCCCGGCATCGAGCCCGAACGCGATCGCATCGCCGGCGGCCACGATCTCCCGCCGCTCCACCACCCGCCCGAGCGAATCGGTCCATTCCAGCCGCAGCGTGCCCCCGCCCGGGCGCGGCGGGTCCACCACGTAGGTGCCTGCCACCGTGCCCCGGCGCTCCACCGCGTCGGGCAGCACGATCCGGTCGGCCCAGGCCGGTCCGGCGCACAGCACGAGCGCGGCAAGCGCGCGGCGCATCACCGCTCCCGCATCAGCGCCCGCAGCACCACCGGCAGCAGCACCAGCGTCACCGCGAGCGTCGATCCCAGGCTCAGCAGCAGCAGCTTGCCCATGCTCGCCGTGCCCGGATGCTGGCTCAGCGCCAGCGAGCCGAAGGCCGTCGCGGTGGTCAGGGCGGAGAACAGGATCGCGCGGGCCGTCGCCGTGCCCAGGAACCGGCTGTGCCCGGCGCGCCAGTTCATCACGAAATAGATGTTGAACGACACGCCGACCCCCTGGAGCAGCGGCAGGGCGATGATGTTGGCGAAATTGAACCGCATGCCCAGCGCCACCACAAGCAGCACGGTGATCAGCGCCGACAGCGCCAGCGCCGCCAGCACCAGCCCCACGTCGAACACCCGCCGCAGCACCACGGCCAGCAGCACCGCGATCGCCAGCACCGCGCCGAACGCCGCCTGGCGAAAGGCGCCCACGATGGTCGCGGCCGTCTCCACGATCGTCACCGCCGGGCCGCCCGCCTCCGGTGCCACCGTGCGCACCGCGGCGACGAAGTCCGGCAGGTCCTGCCCCGGCTTCGGCAGCACGTGCACCCGCACCCGCCCGTCCGGCAGCGCCCAGTCCCGCACCAGCCCGTCCGGCAGCGCCGCGCGATCCACCGCCCCGGTCACCGCCAGCGCCTGCCGCAGCCGCGCCAGCTGCGCCGGCAGGAACCGCGTCAGCGCCGCGTCGGCCGCCAGCAGCACCGCGTCGGGTGCGGCCTCCAGCTTGGCCAGGTCCTCGCCGATCAGCCGCAGCGGATCGCCCGGCTTCAGCTTCGCCCCGGCATGCGCGATCTGCGTCCGCGCGCCCGCCGCCGCCAGCCGGATGTCGGCCGCGCTCACCGGTGCTGCCGGCCCGCGCGCGGCCAGGGTGGGCGCCAGCAGCCCCGCCGCGTCGGCGATCAGCGCCAGCTTCTCGGTCTGGTCCTCCGGCACGAAGGAAGCAAGGCTGATCGCCTCCGCCACCCCCGGCAGCGCGGCGAGCCGCGGCACCAGCGCATCGGCCGCGGCCGCGGACGGCGCCAGGATGTCGATGCCGTACGGATTGGTCAGCGGCGCATCGGCGAGGTCGGCCAGCACCCGCATCGATTCGGTGCTCGGGTCCTTGGTGTGCAGCGGGTCGCTGTCGAACTGCACCATCGGCAGCAGCGCAGCACCCAGCCCGCCCGCGGCCAGGAAGCCCAGCACCACCGCGCGGCCCCGGCGCTGCAGGCGCGGCTCCAGCCAGGCGCCCGCGCGCAGCCCCACCTCCGCCGCCCCCGCGCGCGGACGGGTCAGCGCCAGCGCCGCCGGCAGGAAGGTCATCGTGCAGCCGAACGCGATCACCATGCCGGCACCCGCGATGATGCCGAGCTCCGCCACGCCGCGGAACGGGGTCGGCGCGAAGGCGAGGAACCCCGCCGCCGCCGCCGCCGCCGCGATCAGGATCGGCGGCCCCGCGATCGCCGCAGTGGCGGCAACGAACCCGTCCGGCCCCGCCTCGGCCCGGACTTCCCGCGCCCGCACGCAGAACTGGATCGCGAAATCGACCGCGAGCCCCACGAACAGCACCGCGAAGGCGACCGAGATCAGGTTCAGCGTGCCGATCGCCAGCACCGCGAAGCCGGTGGTCAGCAGCAGCCCGACGCCGGTGGTCAGCACGATCGGCACGATCAGCCGCCAGCTGCGCACCGCCAGCACCAGCCACAGCAGCACCAGCGCCCCGCTGGCGATGCTGCCGGCCACCGCGCCGTCGGCCACGGTCGCGAACTCCTCGTCGGCCAGCGCCGGCGCGCCGGTCAGCCGCACCCGCGCCGTGCCGTCCTGCACGAACGGCAACGCCGCCGCCGCCGCCCGTAGCGCCGCCGACGCGGCTCCCCCCGGCTCCAGCGCGCTGTGGTCCAGCCGCGCCTGCGCCTGCACGAAGCGGTATTTCCCGGCCTTGTCCGCCAGCCCCCCGCCCAGCAGCGACTGCCATGACAGCGGCTTCGCCTTCCCCGCCGCCGCCCCGGCCAGGGCGGCATGGAATCCGCCCAGCGCCCCCGCGAAGGGCGACAGGTCGGCATCCTGCTCCGCCCCCAGCGCCAGCAGCGAAA
>JBGAIK010000254.1:0-6757 GCA_044225615.1 Acetobacteraceae bacterium
ATCCTCGACCACCACAAGTCGGAAGGCCCGACCCCCGACGTGGTGGCCACCGTCAATCCCAACCGCCTCGACTGCGCCTCCGGCCTCGGCACGCTCTGCGCCGCCGCCATCGCCTTCCTCGCTGCCGTCGCCACCACCCGCGTGCTCCGCCGGCGCAGCCATTTCGGTGCCGCCGGCGAACCCGACCTCATGGCCCTGCTCGACCTCGTCGGCCTCGCCACCGTCTGCGACGTCATGCCGCTGACCGGCCTCAACCGCGCCTTCGTCACCCAGGGCCTCAAGGTGATGGCCCGCCGCGCCCGCCCCGGCATCGCCGCCCTGCTCGACGCCGCCGGCGCGAAGGACCGGCCCAACGCCACCACCCTCGGCTTCGCACTGGGTCCGCGCATCAACGCCGCCGGCCGCATTTCCGAATGCGACCTCGGCCTGCGCCTGCTGCTGGCCGAGGACGAGATCGAGGCCCGTGCCCTCGCCGCCACGCTCGATGCCACCAACCGCCAGCGCCAGGCCGTCGAGGCCGGCATGCTGGATGCCGCCCTCCAGGCCGCCGAGGCCCAGCTCGCCGCCGGCCATGCCGCCGTGCTGGTCAGCGGCGCCGAGTGGCACCCCGGCGTCGTCGGCATCGTCGCCGGCCGCATCAAGGAGAAGTTCAACCGCCCGGCCTGCGTCGCCGGCATCGCCGAGGGCCTCGCCAAGGGCTCCGGCCGCTCGGTGGCGGGGCTGGATCTCGGCGCCGCCGTCATTGCCGCCCGCCAGCATGGCCTGCTGAAAACCGGCGGCGGCCACGCCATGGCCGCCGGCTTCTCGCTGCCCGAGGCCAACCTCGCCGCCTTCCACGACTTCCTCGACGACCGCCTCGCCGCCGCCCGCGCCCTGCCCGGCGCCGCCGACCTCGCCATCGAGGGCACCGTCGCGGTCCAGGGCTGCAGCGTCGATCTCGCCCAGCAGATCGGCCGCCTGGCCCCGTTCGGCAGCGGCAACGAGGAACCGGTCCTGATCCTGCCCCGCGCCCGCGTCGTCCGCGCCGACCGCGTCGGCAAGGAGGCCACCACCATCCGCGCCTTCGTCGAGGGCGAGGGCGGCGGCCGCCTGAAATCGGTCATGTTCCGCGCCAAGGACGGCCCGCTGCCCGACGCCCTGCTCGCCCGCGGCGGCGCCCCCCTGCACCTCGCCGGCCATCTCCGGGCCGAGGAATGGAACGGCACCACCTCCGCCAGCTTCATCATCACCGACGCCGCGCTGGCGTAAGCAAGGCCAAGGGCTTGGCCCCTGGCGCCTCCACCATCCTGCGCGTGCAGCTCCGAAGCCAGTCCCGTGCCGACTGCGGCGGCGTCCGCCGGCCGCAGGTCCGCGTTCATCCGCAGTTTGCAGGATCACATGGCAAGAGAGACCCTCTACATCGTCCAGGCGTTCAGCGCCGGCAGCCGGGGCGCCCTGAAGGCCGACGCGCCGTTCGCATGCCAGTCCGCCACAGCTGCTCTCCGTTCGGCGGCCCGCCTGGCGGCAACCCGGATCGGCGTCGTCGCCTTTGCCAGCGCCGGGGATTGGGAAGCGGGCGAGTACGACGAGGAGCCCGTCGTCCTGTTCAAGGCTGGCCGCCTGCCGGAACAGTTCGACGAAAAGGCGGAAACCACGCCTGACGCTGGCGACCAGTGATGCCAACCGCCGGAAGTGACGACCCTGCCCGGCAATGCGGGTGGTTGGTAGCGCGCGCGGGGTTGGAGAGGCGGCCGCGCGCCCAACCAAGACTCCTACCGACCGCCGTGGACCCATCCTTCATGGGTCAACACGCGAGGCGGCTGGCATAAGCCGAGGCTGGCCGCTTGCATACGAAAGCACGGCACCCCATGTAGAAAAGACTCCAAAGGCGAGAGTGCGACGCGGCGCCGGCCAGACCGGGCCGCGAAGAGCGGACCCCAGGGCAGACGCCTTCGCCTCCCCAACCAGGAAAAGACAATCACATGGCCGCCAAGGATGTCCGCTTCGGCAGCGACGCGCGTGCGCGCCTGTTCGCCGGGGTCGATCTGCTCGCCAACGCCGTGAAGGTGACGCTCGGGCCCAAGGGCCGCAACGTGGTGATCGACAAGAGTTACGGTGCGCCGCGGATCACCAAGGACGGCGTGACCGTCGCCAGGGAGGTCGACCTCCCCGACAAGTTCGAGAACATGGGCGCGCAGCTCGTGCGCGAGGTTGCGGCGAAGACCAACGACATCGCCGGCGACGGCACCACGACGGCGATCGTGCTGGCCCATGCCATCGTGCGCGAGGGCGTGAAGGCCGTGGCCGCCGGCATGAACCCGATGGACCTCAAGCGCGGCGTGGACAAGGCGGTCGTCGCCCTGGTCGGGGAACTTGCCCGGCGCAGCCGGAAGATCACCACCCCGGCCGAGACCGCCCAGGTCGGCACCATCTCCGCCAACGGCGAGTCCGCGATCGGCAGGATGATTTCCGATGCCATGCAGAAGGTTGGCAGAGAGGGTGTCATCACCGTCGAGGAAGCCAAGGGCATGGACACCGAGCTCGACATCGTCGAGGGCATGCAGTTCGACCGCGGCTACATGTCGCCCTATTTCATCACCAATGCCGAGAAGATGGTGGTGGAGCTCGACCAGCCCTACATCCTGATCCACGAGAAGAAGCTGTCCGGCCTTCAGGTCCTGCTGCCGTTGCTGGAGGCGGTGGTGCAGTCGGGCCGTCCGCTGCTGATCATCGCCGAGGACGTCGAGGGCGAGGCGCTCGCGACCCTGGTTGTGAACAAGCTGCGCGGCGGGCTGAAGGTCGCTGCCGTGAAGGCGCCGGGCTTCGGCGATCGCCGCAAGGCGATGCTGGAGGACATCGCGATCCTGACCGGTGGCCAGGTGATCAGCGAGGATCTCGGCATCAAGCTCGAGAGCGTCACGCTCGCCATGCTCGGCAAGGCCAAGAAGGTGCTGATCGACAAGGACAACACCACCGTCATCGAGGGTGCGGGCAAGAAGGCCGACATCCAGGGCCGCGTCGCCCAGATCCGCGCCCAGGTCGAGGAGACCACCTCGGACTACGACCGCGAGAAGCTGCAGGAGCGCCTGGCGAAGCTGGCTGGCGGCGTGGCCGTCATCCGCGTCGGCGGCAACAGCGAGATCGAGGTGAAGGAGCGCAAGGACCGCGTCGATGACGCGCTGCACGCGACCCGTGCGGCGGTCGAGGAAGGCATCGTGCCAGGCGGCGGCGTCGCCCTGGCCCGCGCCAGCCTGGTGCTGGCCAGCCTGAAGGTCGACAACGAGGACCAGAAGCACGGGGTCGAGATCGTCCGCAAGGCCGCGCTGATGCCGCTGCGCCAGATCGCCGAGAATGCCGGCGAGGATGGCGCGGTGATCTCCGGCAAGGTGCTGGAGAAGGACGAGGATGGCTGGGGCTTCGATGCCCAGACCGGCGCCTTCCCCGACATGGTCAAGGCCGGGATCATCGACCCCACGAAGGTGATCTCCGGCAAGGTGCTGGAGAAGGACGAGGATGGCTGGGGCTTCGATGCCCAGACCGGCGCCTTTCGCGACATGGTCAAGGCCGGGATCATCGACCCCACGAAGGTGGTCCGAGCCGCGCTGCAGAACGCCGCCTCGGTCGGAGGGCTCCTGATCACGACCGAGGCGATGGTCGCCGATCGCGCGGCCGAGGCCGCTTTCGCGGACTGATCCCGCGCGCCGCCGCCCGCCAACCCCATAACAGCGATTGGAAAGATCATGGCCAAGAGCCAGAAGCGATCGAGCCGGGAAGCCAAGAAACCCAAGAAGACCGAGGCGCAGCGGCTGGCCGCCGCCACGACGGTCCAGCAGCGCATCGGCCTCAAGGAGCTTCCGAAGAAGTCATAGAGTTGGCGGCGCGCGCCGGGTTTGCCTTACGGCTCCATCCGCTCAGGGATTGGAGCCCCGGCAAAAACGGCGCGACCGGAAGCCTCGTCCCTACGCCGCCGGCCGGTGCTGCGCCCCGGGCCGCACCGCCTCCAGCGCCCCGCCCATGCGCAGCAGGTCCGTCTCCGTCCCCCAGCGCCCGACGAGCTGGATCGAGGTCGGCAGCCCGTCGGTCCCGAAGCCGGACGGCAGGGCCAGCGCCGGATGGCCGGTCAGGTTGAACGGGTATTGCGGCGAGGTCCAACCCTGCCGGGTGATGCCGCATTTGACGCCGTCGATCTCGATCTCGTCGTTCGCCGCGTCGAAATCCACCGGCAGGGCGGTGCGGGTGTTGGTCGGCATGGCCAGGAAGTCGTAGCGGCCGAGCAGCCCCTCGATCGCCCGATACAGCCGCGTGCGGGCGAACTCGGCATTGCGGTAGTCGGGCAGGGTGAACTTCGCGCCGCGCTCCATGAAGGCCAGCGTCACCGGGTCCATGCCGTTCTGGAACTTGGCCAGGTACGGCTGGCAGAAGGTCGCGAACGTGCCCTGGTAGAGCACGCGGCCCTCGTATTCGATCCAGTCGACCGCGTCGGTGACTTCCTCCACCTCGGCCCCAAGCCCGGCCCAGGCGTCGAGCGCGGCACGGGTGTTGGCCTGCACGTCGCCCGCCACGCGCGGGTTGTGGCAGCGCGGCACGTAGCCGATGCGCACCCCGCGCAGGTCGCTGCCGACGAGGCTGGGCGACAGTGCCCGCCGGTCCTCGGCATGGCGGCTCCACGGGTCATGCCTCCCCGGCCCGGTCAGCACCGCATGGAAGATCGCCGCATCGGCCACCGAGCGCGACAGCGGGCCGGCATAGACGTTGTTGCCGAACGCGTCGCGCGAGGTCTCGGCCGGCACCGCCCCCAGCGTGGCCTTCAACCCCACCAGCCCGCAGCACGCCGCCGGACCCCGGATCGAGCCCGCCCCGTCGGTGCCGAGCCCCACCGGCCCGACCCCGGCCGCCACCGCCGCCGCCGCACCCCCGGACGAGCCGCCCGGCGTGCGCGCGACGTTCCACGGATTGCGCGTGATCCCGAAGGCCGGCCCGTCGGTCAGCCCCTTCACGCCGAACTCGGGCGTGGTGGTCTTGCCCATGATGATCGCTCCCGCCTGGCGCAGCCGCGCCACCAGCAGGTCGTCGGACGCGGCGGGAGGGTTGTCGGCGAAGATCGCGGAGCCGTTCTTCGTGGGCACGCCGGCCACGTCCACCAGGTCCTTGATATGCACGGGTATGCCGTGCAGCGGGCCGAGCGGGTCGCCCGCCATCACCGCCGCCTCGGCCTTCTTCGCCTCGGCCCGCGCGGCCTCCGGCATCAGCACGGCGAAGCAGTTCAGCTTCTCCTGCGCCCGCCCGGCGGCCTTCAGCACCGCCTCCAGATACTCCACCGGCGACAGCCTGCGGCCCCGGATCAGCGCCGCCGCCGCCACCGCGGGCATGAACAGAAGATCGTCGTCACTCATCGTGCATTCCTTCTTGCCAGCGTCCACCGCCGCCCTACGATCCCAGCCCATAACCGCGCATGACGCAAACCTTGCTGGAGAGACCGATGTCGTTGAAAAACTGGCTGGGCCTGACGGCGCTCGCACTGCCGCTGCTCGCTCCGCCCGCCCAGGCGGCCGGCAACCTGACCGCGGTGCTGGAATCGGAGGTCGTCTTCCTCGACCCGCACGGCACCACCGCCAACATCACCCGCACCTTCGCCTTCATGGTCTACGACACGCTGTTCGCCATGAACCAGGCCGGCGAGATCAAGCCGCAGATGGTGGATACCTACACCGTCTCCGACGACAAGCTGACCTACACCTTCACGCTGCGTCCCGGCCTGGTCTTCCAGGACGGCGCGCCGGTCACCGCCAACGACGTGGTGGCCTCGCTCAAGCGCTGGGGGCCGAAGGATTCGCTCGGCCGCCGCATGCTCGCCGCCACCGCCGGGCTCGACGCGACCGACGCCAAGACCTTCGTGCTGAAGCTGAAGGAACCCTTCCCGCTGGTCATCCAGACGCTGGGCAAGCCCAACTCCATCGTCCCCTTCATCGTCCCCGCCCGCCTCGCCGCCGAGGAGAAGATCACCGACAATACCGGCTCCGGCCCCTTCATCTTCCGCAAGGAGATGTGGCGCACCGGCGACGTCATGGTGCTGGACCGCAATCCCGCCTACGTGCCGCGCAAGGAAAAGCCCGACTTCCTGGCCGGCGGCAAGGACGTCAAGCTCGACCGCGTCACCCTGCGCACCATCCCCGACGTCAGCACCGCCGCCTCCGCCCTGCTTCAGGGCGAGATCGACTACCTGCAATACGTCCCGTGGGACTGGATCGACCGGCTCAAGAAGGACCGCAACATCCGCATGATGAGCCTGGGCGGGCTCGACCAGTTCCAGGGCAATTTCCGCCTCAACCACGCCAACCCGCCCTTCGACAACCCGGCCATCCGCCGCGTGCTGTGGAAGCTGGTGGACCAGAACGCGATGCAGGAGGCCGCCGGCATCCCGGCCGAGTTCCACCTCAAGGACTGCAAGTCGTTCTGGATGTGCGGCACGCCGCTGGAGAGCAAGGCCGGCACCGAGGTCGCCCGCTTCGACGTCGCCGCCGCCAAGGCCGAGCTCCAGGCCGCCGGCTACAAGGGCGAGAAGGTGATCGTGATGGAGATGCCCAACTCGGCCACCACCTTCAACCCGACGCTGGTGCTGGTGGATGCGATGAAGAAGGCCGGGTTCAACGTGGCCGAGGAAAGCATGGACTGGGGCACCCTGCTCCAGCGCCGCGCCAAGAAGGACACCTGGGGCCTGTTCGGCGTCTATTCCAACGGCGTCGACATGTCGAACCCGCTCACCCATTTCTACGTCGCC
>JBGAIK010000255.1:0-6722 GCA_044225615.1 Acetobacteraceae bacterium
CCTCTACGTGCAGGAGGACCAGGTGCTGATCACGCTCGGCTCCCAGCACGCGCTCTATCTGCTCGCCCGGCTGCTGATGGGCGGCGGCACGGTGGTGGCGGTGGAGAACCCGGGCTATCCCGACATCCGCAACATCGCCGCCCTGGCCGGCGCCGACGTGCGGCTGGTGCCGGTGGACGAGGGCGGCATGGTGGTCGGCGCGGCGCTGGCGCCGGCGCGCATCGCCGTCGTGTCGCCCAACCACCAGTCGCCCACCATGGTCACGATGGGCCATCCGCGCCGGCAGGCCCTGCTCGACTGGGCGCGCGCCGCCGATGCCGTGCTGATCGAGGACGACTACGAGCGCGACCTGCCGGCGGAGGGCGCGATGCCGGCGCTGGCCGCGCGCGACAGCGGCCGGGTGCTGCATATCGGCACCTTCTCGAAAATCCTGGCCCCGGGCATGCGCCTGGGCTTCCTGGTGGCGCCGGCGGAGGTCATCACCGAGGCCCGCGCGCTGCGCCGGCTGGTGAACCGCAACGTGCCGCTGAACAACCAGCGCACGGCGGCGCTGTTCATTGCCGAGGGCCACTATGACGGCCTGGTCCGCAAACTGGGCGCGGCCATCGACGAGCGCCGCGCGGCGCTGGATGCCGCGATCGCGCGGCACCTGCCGGATTTCACCCCTGGGCCGGCGCGCGGCGGCACCTGCGTCTGGCTGCGCTGCCCGGATGGCGTGGATGGCCCCACCCTGGTGGAGGCGGCGCGCGCACAGGGCGTGATCATCGAGCGCGGCGACTTCTTCTTCGCCGACCCCGCGCAGGGCGCGCCCTTCGTGCGGCTCGGCCTGTCCTCGATCGGGGCGGAGCGCATCGATGCGGGCGTGGCCCGGCTGGCCCAGGCGGTGCGTGGCCTGAGGTAGCGCGTGGCCCAATCGTTTGTGACCGCGTGGCCCTATGGCGCCGCCGCGTACGGGCGGCACAGTGCCGGGACTGCGCAAAGACGCGGCACTTCACGCACAACAGGGAAAGGGCTTGCGATGTCTGCATCCATCCGCGCCGTGACGATGAGCCGCCGCCAGCTCGGCCGCGCGCTGGCCGCCACCGCCGCCGCCTTCTCCGGCATCGCCCCCGCCGCGGCCCAATCGGGCGGCGTGCTGCGGGTGCGCCAGGGCGCCGACCTCCAGCAGCTCGACCCCGCCTACCGCGCCACCTCCTCCGAGAACAACGTCATGCGCTGCCTGTACCGCACCCTGGTGCGCTACAAGCCGGGCGACGCCTGGGAGTACGAGAACGACGCGGCCCAGGAGATCAAACAGGTCGATCCCACCCACGTCACCTTCACGCTCAAGCCCGGCATCATGTGGACCGGCATCGGCGAGATGACCGCGGACGACGTGAAGTTCACCTTCGAGCGCCACATCGATCCCAAGACCGCCTCGCCCTACAAGAACGACTGGGAGGTGCTCGACCGCGTCGACGTCACCGGCAAGTATTCCGGCACCATCGTGCTGAAGGAGCCGTTCGCCCCGCTCTGGCGCTCCACTTTGCCCTGGGGCTCGGGCTACATCCTCAACCGCAAGCAGGTGGAGATGGCCGGCGGGCGTATCCGCTCCGACCCCAAGACCAGCTGCGGCCCCTATGTGATGAGCAGCTTCACCCCCGGCCAGAAGGCGGTGCTGACCCGCAACCCCGACTACAAGGACTTCACCCCCGCCTTCGACGAGATCCAGGTCTTCGCCATCCCCGAGGCCAAGACCGCCGAGATCGCCTTCGAGGCCGGCGAGCTGGACTACACCGAGGTCAGCGTCGCCTCGCTGGTGCGCTACCGCAAGGCGGCGCCCAAGGGGGCGAAGCTGATGGAGAAGCCCTCGCTCGCCTGGGTGTGGATGGGCATGAACGCCGACAACCCGGCGCTGAAGGACATCCGCCTGCGCAAGGCGATCCAGAAGGCGGTGGACGTCGAGGGCGCGCTGGACGCCGCCTATTTCGGCGTCGCCGCCCGGGCCACCGGCATCATCGCCCCGGGCCTGGTCGGCCACCGCGACATCCAGCCCCCGGCGCGCGACGTGGCGGGTGCGAAGAAGCTGCTGGCCGAGGCCGGGCTGTCCAGCGGCGTGAAGCTCACGCTGCACCTGCTCAACAACTCGACCATGCAGTCGCTCGGCCAGGTGATCCAGGCGAGCCTCGCCGAGGTCGGCATCGAGGTGGAGCTGATGCCGGTGGCACCGGCCGTCTACTGGCAGCTCGGCAACGAGTCCAAGGGCGACAACTGGAAGAACCTCCAGCTCATCCTCACCCGCTACACCTCCTCGCCCGATCCCTCGCAGATGACCGCCTGGTACACGCCCCAGCAGGTCGGCGTGTGGAACTGGGAGCGCTTCCGCAGCGAGGCGTTCGGCGCCCTGCACAAGGCCGGGCTGGTGGAATCCGACGATGCCAAGCGCAAGCCGCTGTACGAGAAGATGCAGGCGATGATGGAGGAATCCGGCCAGTACGTGTTCCTCACCCACGAGGTGTTCGGCGTGCTCTACAGCGAGAAGATCGTCCCCGCGGTGATGCCGGACGCGACGCCGATCTACAGCCGGTTCCGCCGTGCCTGATCGCTGATGGCCGCGCCCTGATGGCCGCCTACGCGCTGCAACGCCTCGGGCTCGGCGCGCTGATCGTGCTGGTGTCGATGGCGATGCTCTACGGCATGGTCCTGCTGGTGCCCGGGGACCCGGCCACCGTGGCGCTCGGCCCGCGCGCCACGCCGGAGATGGTGGCCCAGTTCCGCGCCGAGATGGGCATGGACAAGCCCATCCCGGTGCAGTTCGCCCTGTTCGTGCTGCACGCCGCGCAGGGCAGCCTGGGCACCGATGTCTGGACCGGCCGCACGGTGGCCAGCGCGATCGCCGAGGCGCTGCCCAACACCATCGTGCTGGCCCTGGTCGGGCTGGGCTGGCCGCTGCTGGTGGGCATCCCGCTCGGCTGCATTGCCGCCGTGCGCCGCAACTCCTGGATCGACCGCGCCGCGGGCGTGCTCTCGGTGGCGGCGATCGCCATTCCCTCCTTCGTGGTGGCGCTCTACGCGGTGCTGGTGCTCTCGCTCGGCCTCGGCTGGTTCCCGGTGATCGGCGCCGGCACCAAGGGCGACCTGGGCAGCCAGCTCTGGCACCTGGTCCTGCCGGCCTTCGCCATCGGCCTGGGCTGGGTCGGCTATGTCGCGCGCATGGTCCGCGCCGCGATGATCGAGGTGCTGGGCGAGCCGCATGTGCGCACCGCCCGCGCCTTCGGCCTGCCGCGCCGGCGCGTGGTCTATGTCTACGCGCTGCGCGTGGCCATCCTGCCCACGGTCGCGCTGATCGGCGTGGGCTTCGGCAAGCTGCTCTCGGGCGCGGTGTTCGTGGAGATCGTCTTCGCCCGCCCCGGCATGGGCAAGCTGGTGTTCGACGCGGTGGCGGCGCGCAACTACCCGGTGGTGATGGGCGCGGTGCTGGTCACCACCGTGCTCTACGTGGTCTGCACCCTGCTGGCCGACCTGCTGGCCGCCGCCCTCGATCCCCGTGCCCGCCGCCATGGCTGAGCGGCAGCAGGGCCTGCGCGACGGCTTCGCCCGCCTGCTGCGCGATCCGCTGGGCCTCGCGGGGCTGGTGCTGGTGGTGTTGATCGTGGCCAGCGCCCTGTTCGCCGACCTGCTGGCCCCCTACAGCCCGATCGCCATCAACACCCGCGCACGGCTGCAGCCGCCCTCCTGGGCGCACTGGCTGGGCACCGACCAGCTCGGCCGCGACACGCTGTCCCGCCTGCTGTTCGGCGGCCGGGTGGCGCTGCAGGTGGCGCTGGCCGCGGTGGGCCTGGCCATGTTGGGTGGGCTGGCCCTGGGCCTGCTCGCCGGCTACGGCAGCCGGCTGGTGGACAACGCGGTGATCCTGGTGCTCGATTCCGTGCGCAGCTTCCCGGTGGTGATGTTCGCGCTGGCCGTCGTCACCCTGCTCGGCCCCAGCCTGGCCACCATCATCCTGATCGTGGTCGTCACCTCGGTGCCCGCCTATGCCCGCATCGCCCGCACCCGGGTGCTCACCCTGCGCCAGGCCGATTTCGTGCTGGCCCAGCGGGTGATGGGCGCGGGACGGCTGCGCATCCTGCTCACCGACATCCTGCCCAACCTGATCGGCCCGCTGATCATCCTCGCCGGCATGGACATCCCGCTGGTGATCACGCTGGAGGCCGGGTTGAGCTTCCTCGGCTTCGGCATCCGCCCGCCCACGCCGAGCTGGGGCAACATCCTCAACGACGGCTTCAACTTCATCCGCGACACGCCCTGGATGGTGATCGCCGGCGGCATCCCGCTGGTGCTGGCCACGCTCGGCTTCACCTTCCTCGGCGAGGCGCTGCAGGATGCCTTCGACCCCAGGCAGGCGCACGCGCGATGATCCTCGACGTCGCCGGCCTGTCCCTCGATTTCCGCACCGCGCGCGGCACCGTCCATGCGCTGCGCGGCATCGACCTCGCCATCGCGCCCGGCCGCGTGGTGGGCCTGGTGGGCGAGAGCGGCAGCGGCAAGTCGAGCCTCGCCGCCGCCGTCATGGGCCTGCTGCCGCCCAATGCCAGCCTCACCGCCGGCGCCATTCGCCTCGACGGCGAGGACATCGCCCATGCGCCCGAATCCAGGCTGGACGCCCTGCGCGGCACCCGGATGGCCATGGTCTTCCAGGACCCGATGACGGCGCTGAACCCGGTACTGAGCATCGGCACGCAGATGGCCGACATCCTGCACCGCCTGCCGCTCCCCCGCGTCGAGAAGCGCGCCCGCGCCGCCGCCATGCTGCGCGAGGTCGGCATCCCCGACCCCGATGCCTGCCTCGGCCGCTACGCCCACGAGCTGTCCGGCGGCATGCGCCAGCGGGTCGCCATCGGCATGGCGCTGCTGGCCGAACCCGCCTTGCTGATCGCCGACGAGCCGACCACGGCACTCGACGTCACCCTGGAGGCGCAGATCGCCCACCTGTTCCTGGAACTGCGCGGCCGCTTCCAGGGCTCGATCCTGCTGGTCTCCCACAATCTCGGCCTGGTCGCCCAGCTCTGCGACGAGATCGCGGTGATGTACGCCGGCGAGATCGTCGAGGCCGCGACCACCGAGGCGCTGTTCGCCGACCCCCGCCACCCCTACACCCGCCTGCTGCTCGAATGCGACCCGGCCCGCATCGCCACCCGCCAGAACACGCTGCCCACCATCGCCGGCGTGGTCGCCGACCTGGTCAGCATCCCGCCCGGCTGCGTCTTCGCCCCGCGCTGCCCCGCCGCCATGGCCCGCTGCCATGCCGAGGCCCCCGCCATGCGCGGCACCGCCCACCGCGCCCGCTGCCACCTGGTGGACGAAGATGCTGCTTGAGGTGAACGCGCTCCGCGTCCGCTACCGCTGGGCCGGCTGGCTGCGGGCCAGGCTCACCGGCATCGCCGACCCGTTCGTCGATGCGGTGCTGGACGTGGACCTCGCACTCGACCGCGGCGAGACCCTGGCGCTGGTGGGCGAGAGCGGCTCGGGCAAGACCACGCTGGGCCGGGCGATCGTGGGCCTGGTGCCGCCCGACGCCGGCCGCATCGCCTTCGAGGGCCGGGTGCTGGCCGGCGAGGCCGACCGCCGGCGCGTCCGCCGCCACATGGCCATGATGTTCCAGGACCCGGTCTCCAGCCTCAGCCCGCGCAAGACCGTGCACACGCTGCTGTCGGAACCCTTCATCGTCCACCGCGTCGCCGCCGACCGCGAGGCGGAAATCCGCCGCCTGCTCGGCCTGGTGGGCCTCGATGCCCGGTTCCTGCGCGCCTACCCGCACCAGCTCTCCGGCGGCCAGGCCCGCCGCGTCGGCGTGGCCCGCGCCCTCGCCCTCTCGCCGCGCCTGGTCGTGGCCGACGAGCCGACCGCCGGGCTCGACGTCTCGGTGCAGGGCGAGGTGCTGAACCTGATGACCCGGCTCGGCCGCATGCTGGGCGTCAGCACCCTGTTCATCACCCACAACCTGCCGGTGGTGCGCCATGTCAGCGACCGGGTGGCGATCATGTACATGGGCCGCTTCGTGGAACAGGGCCCGACCGAGGCCCTGCTCGCCCGCCCGGCCCACCCCTACACCCGCGCCCTGATCGACGCCGTGCCGGTGCCCGACCCCGCCCGCCGCCTGCAACCCCAAAGGGTGCTGCACGGCGAGGTGCCCTCGCTGCGCCATCGCCCCGCGGGCTGCGAGTTCCACGCCCGCTGCCCCTTCGCCCAGCCCCGCTGCGCCGCCGAGCCGCCGGCTCCGACGGTGGATGGAGAGCGCATGGTCAGGTGCCACTTTCCGCTTCGGTAGGAAGCGGCTTCCGGCGGGCAGGGGGGGCGCTGGCCCCTGCGGCCTTCCTTGCCGAACTGACGAACAACTCATGATCCGCGGTGGAGGATGTGTCGCGCGCCGGGTTGGGGATGTCAGCTCCGGCGGCTCGCAGCATCGCTTCGAGTGCGCCTGCCACTTCAATCCTGTGGGGACCGCCCGGATCGTCGCTCGGCCACCGGATCACCCGGTCGGCCAGGGCGTGCCCGCCGCCGTGGAGAACCTGGCCCATGGCGCATCCTTCCATTCCGGCGTGAAGGATGCACCCGCAGAACCCGGGATCAAACAGCCTGCCAGCGCGCAGCAGACGCTTCGTCATGGTACTGCCGGGATGGTCCATGCACTGTCCTGCGCCGTTGCATCCATCCGGCGCCCGAACACGTAGACACCTGCGCAG
>JBGAIK010000256.1:0-10710 GCA_044225615.1 Acetobacteraceae bacterium
TGCGCCCCGACCTGCTGGTGCGTGGCGGCGCGGGCGCCGATGATGCCATGCTGGCCGAATGGGGCGGCAGCGTGCTGCTGGCCGAACGCCTGCCGGAAGCCTCTGCGGATTAGCCCGGATTTCCCGCACGACCACGCGATAGCACGCGCAACAGGGGAGCGCCCGAACATGGCAAGGCTCGACGAAACCCGCCCGTTCCTGCCGGTCAACATCGCCGTCCTGACCGTCTCCGACACCCGCACGCTGGCGACCGACACTTCGGGCGCCACGCTCGCCGCCCGCATCGAGGCGGCGGGCCACCGGGTCGCGGCGCGCGCCATCGAGAAGGACGATGCCGACGCGATCACGGTGCTGCTGCGCGGCTGGATCGCCGACCCCGCGATCGACGTGGTCATCACCACCGGGGGCACCGGCATCACCGGCCGCGACGTCACCCCGGAAGCCTTCGACCGCGTGCTGGAAAAGCGGATCGAGGGCTTCGGCGAGCTGTTCCGCATGCTCAGCTACCAGAAGATCGGCACCTCCACGATGCAGTCCCGCGCCCTCGGCGGGGTGGCCGGCGGCACCTACCTGTTCGCCCTGCCGGGCAGCACCGGCGCGGTCAAGGACGCCTGGGACGACATCCTGCTCTCCCAGCTCGACAACCGCCACCGGCCCTGCAACCTGGTGGAGCTGATGCCGCGCCTGCAGGAGCATCTGCGCGCGGCGGAGTAGTACGTGTTCCTATATTGTTCTTGACGGCCCGCCGGGGCGAAGGCAATGTTCCCCAAGAACGGACGGGGAACACATCGATGCGCGATCCCGCGATGCAGGCCTTCCAGACCGCCGCCCCCTATCGCGGCCGCCGCGAACTGACCCGCGAGACCGACCCGGTCGAGATCGAGGGCGACGCGATCGACCTGACGCCCCGGCCGCGCCGCGCAACGCCGCCGCCGCCGCGGCCGATCTCCCGCCACCGGTCGGCGCTCGCCATCCCGCCGATCCCGGAAGGCGCCAGCTCCACCGGGCTGGTCGGCATCCGCAAGGGCCGCGGCGCCACGCTGAACCCGCCCAATCGCTTCGACAGCGCCGCACCCGCGCCGTTCGACGACGGCTGGCAGACGCTGGTCACCGACTTCACCGACCTGCCGCCGCTGCCCACCACCCTGCTGCGCGACGCCAGCCGCAGCGTGATCAGCTACAACCAGAGCCCCGATATCGGCTTCGACCGCGCGGTGAATCCCTATCGCGGCTGCGAGCACGGCTGCGTCTACTGCTACGCCCGCCCCAGCCACGCCTATCTCGGCTACTCGCCCGGCCTCGATTTCGAGACCAAGCTGCTGTTCAAGCCCGACGTGGCGGAGCTGCTGGAAAAGGAGCTGCGCAAGCCCGGCTACGTCGCCCGCCCGCTCGCCCTCGGCTCCAACACCGACCCCTACCAGCCGGTGGAGCGGACGCTGAAGCTGACCCGGTCGGTGCTGGAAGTGCTGGAGCGGTTCGCCCATCCGGTGACGATCGTCACCAAGTCGGCCGGCGTGCTGCGCGACGCCGACATCCTGACCCGCATGGCCGCCCGCAACCTGGTCCGCGTCTGCATGTCGGTCACCACGCTCGACCCCGCGCTGGCCCGCCGCATGGAACCCCGCGCCGCCGCACCGCAGCGCCGCATCCAGGCGATCGAGGCGCTCGCCCGCGCCGGCGTGCCGGTCGGCGTGCTCGCCGCGCCGATGATCCCGGCGCTGAACGACGCGGAGATGGAGAAGATCCTCGAAGCCGCCTCGCGCGCCGGCGCCCGCTGGGGCGGCTACATCCTGCTGCGCCTGCCGCACGAGCTGAAGCAGATCTTCGAGGACTGGCTGCACCAGCACTTCCCCGACCGCGCCCGCCACGTGCTGGAGCTGATCCGCGAGACCCGCGCCGGCGGGCTCAACGACGCCAAATACGGCCAGCGCTTCACCGGCGTCGGCGTCTATGCCGACATGCTGTCCCGCCGCTTCGGCCGCGCCGCCCGGCAATGGGGGCTCGACACCCGCGAGGAACTGGAGTGCGGCCACTTCGCCGTGCCGGAGGACACGCGACCGGGCATGGCGGAGGCGCAGCTGACGCTGTTCTGAAGGCGTGGCGACGGACCTCCCGCGGCCCGTCGCCTGCCCTTGCGCGGTCAGGCCGCGTAGTCGACCACCACCTCGCCGAACCCGCTGAACCGCACCACCACATGGGCGGTCGGCCCGACGCGGTTGGCGCCGGACCAGGAGCCGCAGGTGACGAACTGGCCGGCCTTCAGCCCGCCGGCCCATACCGCGCCCTCGTTGGCCATCCACTGCACCTGCGCCACCAAGTCGCCGGCCGGGTGGCCGGTGCGGCTGGCGTCCAGCTTGCCGTCGACCAGCTGCTCGACGCTGACCTTGGCCAGGTCGATCGCCTGCCAGTCCTCGCGGCCGGCGCCGTAGATCAGCCCGCCATGGGACTGGCTGTCGGCGATGTTGGTCAGGATGTCGATCGACTTCGGCTCCAGGAAGCGCGATTCGCAGGCTTCCAGCACCGGGTGGATGGCGGCGATGGCGGCGGCCACCTCCGCGCGCGTGTAGGGCGTGTCGCGCGGCGGCAGGTCCTTGCCGATCCGGGCGCAAAGCTCGGATTCGATCGCCCGGATCGCCTGCGGCCCGGGCCGCAGCGTGGCCGGGCTCGCCACCACGCCGGCGGCGGGCAGCGGGCCGCACATGGGCGGCGTGCCGTCGGCGCCGAACGGGCTCACCTTCCAGCCGCCGATCGGGCCGATCTCGGCGGCCACCTTGTGCTGGATGGCATAGGCGGCGGCGCGGTCGGCCGGTTTCAGCGCGGCCGGCAGGTCGGCCAGCCGCCGGGCAGGATCACGGCGGGCGGCGAGCAGCAGCTGGGCGGCCTCGGCGGCGGCATCGGACATCGGGACTTCCTCCGGTTTCTGCGCGGCCGATCCAAGCATCGGGGGCCAACCTTGTCCAACGCCGCTTGTCCAACCGGGGCCGGCACGGCAGAAGCGGCGCATGCAGATCGAGATCACCCGCGATCCGGCCGAGTCCGACTGGAAGGCGCTCTACGACGCGCTCGACGCCTTCAACGACGCGGCGAGCGGCGTCCCCGAGCCGGCCCGCAGGCTGGCGCTGATCGTCCGCGGCGCGGACGGCCGGCCGGAAGGCGGGTTGTGGGCGCAGTCCTACTGGGGCTGGATGTTCGTGCAGCTGCTCTATCTGGCGCCCGGGCTGCGTGGCAGCGGCCTCGGCTCCAGGCTGCTGGCGCAGGCCGAGGCGGTGGCGCGCGGCGAGGGCTGCATCGGCGTCTGGCTCGACACGTTCAGCTTCCAGGCACGGCCGTTCTATGAGCGTCACGGCTATCGCGAGTTCGGCCGCATCGAGGACTATCCCAGGGGCGCCGCGCGGCATTTCATGGCCAAGCGGCTGGATCGACAGGAGCACAGCCTATGAGCGACGGCGTCTTTTTCGAGGACCTCGCGGTCGGCCAGGCCGCCAGCATGGCCAAGACCATCACCGAGGCCGACATCCTGATGTTCGCCGCCGTGAGCATGGACACCAACCCGGTCCATCTCAATGCCGAGGCCGCGGCGGCCAGCCAGTTCAAGGAGCGCATCGCCCACGGCATGCTCTCGGCCGGGCTGATCAGCGCCGTGCTGGGCACGCGGCTGCCCGGCCCGGGCACGATCTATCTCGGCCAGTCGCTGCGCTTCCGCCGCCCGGTGAAGATCGGCGACACCGTGACCGCCACCTGCGAGGTAACCGCCCTCGATCCGGCGAAGAAGCAGGCGACGCTGAAGACGGTGTGCACCGTCGCCGGCAAGGTGGTGATCGAGGGCGAGGCGCTGGTCCTCGCCAAGCCGGGGCTGAGGCATGCACGTCTTCCGCGACTGGCGGGGCCTTCCCGCCGACGCGCGCGGCGCGGTGGTGGCGCTGGGCAATTTCGACGGCGTGCATCGCGGCCATGCCCATCTGCTGCGCACCGCCCACGGCGCCCGGCCGGATGCGCCGCTCGCCGCGCTGAGCTTCGAGCCGCATCCGCGCGAGCTGTTCCGCCCCGACGACCCGCCCTTCCACCTGATGCTGCCGGGCGCCCGCGCCGCCGCGCTGGCCGCGCAGGGCGTGTCCATCCTGTACGAACTGCCGTTCGACGCGGCGTTCAGCGCCATGACGGCCGAGGCGTTCGTCGCCGAGGTGCTGCACCAGGGCCTTGGCGCCAGGCACCTCGCCTGCGGCCCGGATTTCGCGTTCGGCCATCGCCGCGGCGGCGACACGCATCTGCTCGCCGCCCGCGCCGAGGCCCTCGGCATCGGCCTGACCCTGGTCAAGCTGCTGGCCGACGAGGACGGCCAGATCTCGTCGAGCCGCATCCGCCGTGCCCTCCAGGACGGCTACCCCGAGCGCGCGGCAGCCGCACTCGGCCGCCCCTGGGCGATCCACGGGGTGGTCGCGCACGGCGACGCGCGCGGGCGCACCATCGGCTTCCCCACCGCCAACGTCCCGCTCGGCCGCCATCTCGAGCCGGCGCGCGGGGTCTATGCGGTCACCGTGACGCTGCCGGACGGGCGGCGTTGCAATGGCGCGGCCAATATCGGCCGGCGGCCAACCGTGAATGCCGGGCCGGAGAGCCGGCTGGAGGTGAACCTGTTCGACTTCGCGGGCGACCTCTACGGCCAGGAGATCGCGGTGGCGCTGCACGCCTATCTGCGGCCGGAGATGAAATTCTCGGGCATCGACGAACTCAAGGCCCGCATCGCGGCCGACTGCGCGCAAGCGCCGCGCGCAAGCGTCCGGCGATCCTCTGTTTTCAGTGTCCTGTTCACCCCTACGTCCGCCATGAAGGATGGCGAACTTCGGGGACAGGACACTAGCGACGAACGAAGAGACAGCGAGGCAGCGAGAAGGAAGCGGTGGCGCTGCCACTCTCCCTTCTGCCTCGCTGCCTCGCTGTCTCTTCGTTCAACGTTACCCGGTCCTGGCCCGCGCTTGACCGCCTGCCGCCCCCTCCGCATATTCGGGCGCATGTCCAGGGCCTTCCCGGCGCGAATTATACGCCCGGCCGCTCGCATGAGCGCCGGGTCCTGACGCGCGCCCCCACACCCTGACCAGCGGCCCCGCGCCGCACGAGACATCATGAGCGAAACCAAGGACTACCGCGACACCGTCTTCCTGCCGACGACGCCCTTCCCCATGCGCGGCGACCTGCCGAAGAAGGAGCCGGGCATGCTCGCCCGCTGGGCCAGGATGAACCTCTGGTCGCGCCTGCGCGCCAACTCCAGGGGGCGGCCGAAATTCATCCTGCATGACGGCCCGCCCTACGCCAACGGCAACCTGCATATCGGCACCTCGCTCAACAAGGTGCTGAAGGACGTCATCAACCGCGGCCGCCAGATGGCCGGCTATGACGGCCAGTACGTGCCCGGCTGGGACTGCCACGGCCTGCCCATCGAATGGAAGATCGAGGAGGAATACCGCAAGTCCGGCCGCGACAAGGATGCGGTGCCGATCCTGCAGTTCCGCGCCGAGTGCCGCGCCTACGCCCAGCACTGGATGGGCGTGCAGCGCGAGGAGTTCCAGCGCCTCGGCGTCGCCGGCGCGTGGGACGAGCGCTACGCCACCATGGACCTGCCCTCGGAGGCCGCGATCGCCGGCGAGATCGGCAAGTTCCTGCTCAACGGCGCGCTCTATCGCGGCCTGCGCCCGGTGATGTGGTCGCCGGTCGAGAAGACCGCCCTGGCCGAGGCCGAGATCGAGTACCACGACCACACCAGCGTCACCATCTGGGTGCGCTTCCCGGTCCTGCGCGGCGGCCCGGCCGAGCTCCAGGGCGCCTCGGTCGTCATCTGGACCACCACACCCTGGACCATGCCGGGCAACCGCGCCATCGCCTATGGCGCCGGGATCGACTACGCGCTGCTGCGCATCGACAGCGTCGCGCAGGGCTCGCTCGCCCGCGCCGGCGAGACGGTGCTGGTGGCGCTCGCGCTCGCGCCCGAATTCTGCAAGGCCGTCGGCGTCGAGACCCATCACGTGCTGCACGTGATCAAGGGCGCCGACCTCGCCGGCACCGTCGCCGCCCACCCGCTGCGCGGCCGCGGCTACGACCACGAGGTGGCGCTGCTCGAAGGCGATTTCGTCACCACCGAGGCCGGCTCGGGCCTCGTCCATGTCGCCCCCGGCCATGGCGAGGACGATTTCATCCTCGGCCGCGCCCACGGCATCGAGATCCCCGAGACCGTCGGCGACGACGGCACCTTCAACCCCTGGGTGCCGCTGTTCGCGGGCAGGCATGTCTACAAGGTCGCCGACGAGGTCTGCGCGGCGCTGGCCGAGGCCGGCGGCCTGGTCGGGCGCGGCAAGCTCGTCCATTCCTACCCGCACAGCTGGCGCTCCAAGGCGCCGCTGATCTTCCGCGCCACCCCGCAATGGTTCATCCGCATGGACGGGCCGGAGGACATCCGCGGCAAGGCGCTCGCCGCCATCGCCGAGACCGATTTCGTCCCCGAGGCCGGCCGCACCCGCCTGCATTCGATGATCGCCGCCCGCCCCGACTGGTGCATCTCCCGCCAGCGCGCCTGGGGCGTGCCGATCGCCGTCTTCGTCGAGAAGGCGACCGGCCAGCCGCTGCGCGACCCCGAGGTGGTGCGCCGCATCGTCGAGATCTTCACCGAGGAGGGCGCCGACGCCTGGTACGCATCCCCGCCCCAGCGCTTCCTCGGCGACGGCCGCGACCCGGCCGCCTACGAGCAGGTGATGGACATCGTCGACGTCTGGTTCGAATCGGGCTCCACCCACAAATTCTGCCTCGCCGACCGCGGCATGCCATGGCCGGCCGACCTCTATCTGGAAGGTTCCGACCAGCATCGCGGCTGGTTCCATTCCTCGCTGCTGGAGGCGGTGGGCACGCGCGGGGTGGCGCCGTTCAAGGCGGTATTGACCCACGGCTTCACGCTCGACGAGCAGGGCCGCAAGATGTCCAAGTCGCTCGGCAACACCATCGCCCCGCAGGAGGTGTGGAACCAGTACGGCGCCGACATCCTGCGCCTGTGGGTGATGAACACCGAGTTCACCGAGGACCAGCGCATCGGCCCCGAAATCCTCAAGCAGACCGCGGAACTGTATCGCCGCCTGCGCAACACGCTGCGCTGGCTGCTCGGCAGCCTCGCCGGCTTCACCCCGGCCGAGCACCTGCCCGAGGCCGAGATGCCGGAGCTCGAGCGCTGGGTGCTGCACCGGCTGTGGGAGCTGGACAACCAGCTCCGCGGCGCGGTCGAGAGCCATGACTGGACCGGAATCTACCCGGCGATCCACACCTTCTGCGCCGCCGACCTCTCGGCCTTCTACTTCGACATCCGCAAGGACGCGCTCTACTGCGACCGCCCGGACAGCCTCCGCCGCCGCGCCGCCCGCACCGTGCTCGACCACCTGCACCGCTGCCTGTGCACCTGGCTCGCGCCGGCGCTGGTGTTCACCGCCGAGGAAGCCTGGACCGCCCGCTTCGGCGAGGAGCACAGCGTGCACTTGATGGATTTCGCCGACGTGCCCGAACGCTGGCGCGACGACGCGCTCGCCGCCCGCTGGGAGACCATCCGCGCCCGCCGCGGCGAGGCCACCACGGCGCTGGAGGCGATGCGCCGCGAGGGCCGCATCGGCGCCTCGCTCCAGGCCAGCGTCACGCTCGGGCTGGAGGAAGCGGAGGCGGACCTGCTCAGCGGCCCCGAATGGGCCGAGGTGCTGATCGTCTCCGAAGCCCGGGTCGAGCGGCGCGACGCGCCGATGGCCGCGACCTTGCTGGCCGAAGGCGCGAAATGCGCCCGCTGCTGGCGGGTGCTGCCCGAGGTCGGGCGCGCGCCGGCCCATCCCGCGCTCTGCCTGCGCTGCGCCGACGCCGTCGAGAGCGGGCCGGCGGGCAAGGCGGCATGAGCCGACGCGGCCGCGTCTGGCTGGGCCTGGCGCTGGGCCTTGCCGTGCTCGGCCTCGACCAGGCCAGCAAGTGGTGGATCCTCGAAGGCCTGCGCCTGCCCGAGCTGGGCTCGGTCGAGGTGCTGCCGTTCCTCAACCTCACCATGGTGTGGAACCGCGGCATCACCTTCGGCCTGTTCGGCGCCGAATCGGCCGCCGGCGGCCTCGTCCTGGCCGCGATCGCGCTGGCCGTCGTCGCGGCGCTGGCGGTGTGGCTGTGGCGCGCCGAGCGGCCGCTCGTCGCGGCCAGCCTCGGCGCCGTGGCCGGCGGCGCGATCGGCAACGTGATCGACCGCGCCCGGTTCGGCGCGGTGGTCGATTTCCTGCACGCCCGCACGCCCATGCCTTCGGATGGTCATGGTACGTGTTCAATGTCGCCGACGCCGCCATCGTCTGCGGCGTCGCCGCCCTGGTGCTCGACGGCATGCGCCGGCCCGCCGACGCCCGGCTTGCCGCCACCCCGGGGGACAAGTAAGGAAACGCCCATGCCCCAGCTTCCGCCCCGCGCCCCCCTGTTCCGCGCCGCCCTGCTGCTTGCCGCGCTGCCCGGCCTGGCCGGCTGCGGCGGCGACGTGATGCGCACCTTCGGCCTGAGCCGCGACATGCCGGACGAGTTCGTGGTCACCACCCGCGCGCCGCTGTCCATGCCGCCCAACTACATGCTGCAGCCGCCCCAGCCCGGCGCCCCCCGCCCGCAGGAACTGGGCGCGCGCAACGCCGCGGAGGCCGCGCTGGTGCCACAGGCGGCGCTCGCCGGACCCGCTGCGGGCGGGGCCAGCGCCGGCCAGCAGGCGCTGGTCAGCCAGGCCGGCCCGCCGGCGCCGCCCGACATCCGCACCCGGGTCAACGCCCTGGCCGCCATCGACGCCCCGCCGCCCGGCCTCACCGAGCGGCTGATGTTCTGGACCATCCCGGCCCAGCCCGGCATCACCGTCAACGCCGAGCAGGAGGCCCAGCGCCTGCGCGAGAACGCCGCCCTCGGCCGCGGCGTCGACGAGGGCGAGACCGGCATCATCCGCCCGCGGCGGCGCAGCCTCATCGGCGGCTTCCTCGACAACCTGTTCTAGTGTCCTGTCCCCGAAGTTCGCCATCCTTCATGGCGGACGTAGGGGTGAACAGGACACTGAAAACAAAGAGCTAGTGTCCCGATTCCGACCACTGCACGTGGCAACGAACTTCGGAATCGGGACACTAGGCGCCGCACCTCCCCTCCGGCGGTCCCGGTCGCTTCCGCGACCGCCCCGATCTGCGGTAGCATCGCCGCATGGACCGACCCTCCGAGCCCGCCTGCGCCTGGCAGGCCCTGGCCGCCCTCGCCGCCCGGCCGCAGGGCCGCGCCATCCGGCCGCTCTTCGCTGCCGACCCCGACCGCGCCTGCCGCTTCGCCGCCCGCCATGGCGACCTGACGCTCGACTTCTCCAAGACCGCGATTGACGCCGCCGCCCTGGCGGCGCTGCTCGACCTCGCCCGCGCCGCCGACCTCCAGGGCTTCCGCGCCCGCCTCTTCGCCGGCGCCGTGGTGAATCCCACCGAGGGCCGCGCCGCCATGCACATGGCCCTGCGCTCCCACGCCGCCGACGCCATGCAGGCTGCCCTCCCCGGCGGCATCGACCAGGCCAGCCGCCTCGCCGCCCATGAGCGCGACCGCATGCAGGCCTTCGTCGAGGCCGTGCATGCCGGCCACCTGCGCGGCGCCACCGGCGCGGCCTTCGACACCGTGGTCAATATCGGCATCGGCGGCTCCGACCTCGGCCCGCTGATGGCCACCGAGGCGCTGACCATGGCGCATGGCGGCCGCATGCAGGCGCGCTTCCTCTCCAATGTCGACGGCACCGGCATGCAGATGCTGGCCCGCACGCTCGACCCCGCCCGCACCCTGGTCCTGGTCGCCTCCAAGTCGTTCACCACCGAGGAGACGGCGATGAACGCCGCCGCCGCCCGCGCCTGGATCGCGGGCGCGCTCGGCGAGGCCGCGGTGCCGTCCCATTTCGCCGCGCTCTCCACCAACCTGCCGGCGGTGGCGCAGTTCGGCATCCCGGCCGACCGCGTCTTCGGCTTCCGCGACTGGGTCGGCGGCCGCTTCTCGCTGTGGTCCCCGGTCGGCCTGGTGATCGCGCTGGCCGCCGGCTGGGAGGCGTTCCAGGCCCTGCTCGACGGCGGCCGCGACATGGACGCGCATTTCCGCGACGCCGATTTCGCCGCCAACCTCCCCGTCCTGCTCGCCCTGGTCGGCATCTGGCACGTGAACCTGCTCGGCTGCGGCCAGCATTGCGTGCTCGCCTACGACGACCGCCTGCGCCGCTTCCCGGCCTTCCTCCAGCAGCTCGAGATGGAGAGCAACGGCAAGTCCACCACGCTCGACGGGCATCCGGTGCCGCGCGCCACCGCCCCGGTGATCTTCGGCGAGCCCGGCACCAACGCCCAGCACAGCTTCATGCAGCTCGTCCACCAGGGCACGCAGATCGTCCCGATCGACTTCATCCTGGCCGCCCAGCCCGACCACGACCGCCCCGACGCCCACCGCATGCTGGCCGCCAACGCCTTCGCCCAGGCCGCCGCCCTGCTGCGCGGCAAGACCGCCGCGGAAGCCGCCGCCGAGATGCGCGCATCCGGCATGGCGGAGGCCGACATCGCCCGCCTCGCCCCCCACCGCGCCTTCAGCGGCGACCGGCCGAGCACCACCATCCTGTTCCGCACCCTCGACGCCTTCACCCTCGGCCGCCTGATCGCCCTCTACGAGCACAAGGTCGCCGTCCAGGGC
>JBGAIK010000257.1:0-6739 GCA_044225615.1 Acetobacteraceae bacterium
CCTCGGCACCCCGGAGCTGATCGACGGCGGTGCCGGCATCGACACGCTGAACACCACCGCCTTCACCGGCAACTACGTGGTGAACCTCACCACCGGCCTGACCAACTTCGCCGGCGAATCCTTCATCAACATGGAGAACCTGATCTCCGGCATCGGCGACGACACGCTGATCGGCACCGTCGGCGCCAACTCCATCAACGGCGGCGCGGGCAACGACAGCATCGTCGGCGGCGATGGCGACGACACGCTCAACGGCGGCGGCGGCGCCGACACCGCGCTCGGCGGCAACGGCAACGACCTCATCTTCGCCGTCCTCGGCACCCCGGAATCGATCGACGGCGGCACCGGCATCGACACGCTCAACACCGCCGCGTTTGCCGGCAACTACGTGATCAACCTCGCCACCGGCCTGACCAATTTCGCCGGCGAATCCTTCATCAACATGGAGAACCTGGTCTCGGGCGCCGGCAACGATTCGCTCACCGGCACCGGGGGCGCCAACCTGATCAACGGCGGCGACGGCGACGACACCATCAACGCCGCCGGCGGTGCCGACACCTCGCTCGGCGGCAACGGCAACGACTACATCTTCGCCGTCCTCGGCACCCCGGAATCGATCGACGGCGGCGCCGGCAACGACACGCTCGATACCACCGCCTTCGGCGGCGACTACGTGGTCAACCTCGCCACCGGCCTGACCAACTTCGCCGGCGAGTCCTTCACCAACATGGAGAACCTGCGGTCCGGCGCCGGCAATGATTCGCTGCGCGGCACCTCGGGCGCCAACCTGATCGGCGGCGGCGACGGCGACGACACCATCAACGGCGCCGGCGGTGCCGACACCTCGCTCGGCGGCAATGGCAACGACTACATCTTCGCCGTGCTCGGCACCCCGGAATCGATCGACGGCGGCGCCGGCAACGACACGCTCGACACCACCGCCTTCGGCGGCAACTACGTGGTCAACCTCGCCACCGGCCTGACCAATTTCGCGGGCGAATCCTTCACCAACATGGAGAACCTGATCTCCGGGTCGGGCAGCGATTCGCTGACGGGAACCGCGGGTGCGAACCTGATCAGCGGCGGCGCCGGCAACGACACCATCAATGCCGCGGGCGGCGCCGATACCTCGCTCGGCGGCGCCGGCAACGACTACATCTTCGCCGTGCTCGGCGTGCCCGAATCGATCGATGGCGGCACCGGCAACGACACGCTCGACACCACCGCCTTCGGCGGCAACTACGTGGTGAACCTGGCCACCGGCCTGACCAACTTCGCCGGCGAATCCTTCGTCAACATGGAGAACCTGCTCGCCGGCGCGGGCAGCGACTCACTGACCGGCACAACCGGCGCCAACCTGATCGACGGCGGCGGCGGCGGCGACACGATCGACGCCGGCGGCGGCAACGACACCGCTTCGGGCGGGCTCGGCGATGACAGCGTGTCCGGCGGCGGCGGCGCCGACAGCCTGGTCGGCGGCGTCGGCAACGACACGCTGAGCGGCGGCGGCGGGAACGACACGCTGTTCGGCGGCGGCGGCGCGGACGTCATGAAGGGCGGCCCCGGGCTTGCCACCTTCGTCTACACCGCGCTGTCGGAGTCGACCGTGGCCGCCGCGGGCCGCGACAGGATCACCGACTTCAACGGCGGCGACAGGATCGACCTGAGCGCGATCGACGCGAACACGCTGCTCGGTGGCGACCAGGCGTTCACGCTGATCGGCGGTGCCGCGTTCTCGGGCACCGCGGGTGAGCTCCGCTTCGCCCCGCTGGGCGCCAACACGCTGATAACCGCAGACGTGAACGGAGACGCCGCCTCGGACTTCGCGATCCTGGTGACCGGCGCGCACGTCTTCGTTGCTGCCGACTTCACGCTCTGACGCGCGACGCGCCCGGCCGCATGCCACGCGGCCGGGCGTCCCTCCGCCTCAGGCGGCGACCACCCGCCGCTTCTGCAGGCCCGACCGCCGGCACTGCGCCACCAGCTCGCCCCGCTGGTTGTAGGCGCGGTGCAGGAAGGTCACGATCCCCGCATCCGGCCGCGACCGGCTCTGCCGCAGCTCGACCACCTCGGTCTCCACCCGGATCGTGTCCCCATGGAAGACCGGCTTCGGGAACCGCACCTCGTCCCAGCCGAGATTGGCGATCGCCGTGCCGAGCGTGGTGTCGCCCACCGAGATGCCCACCATCAGCGCCAGGGTGAAGCAGCTGTTCACCAGCCGCTGCCCGAACTCGGTCTCGGTGCGGCAGTATTCCTCGTCCAGGTGCAGATAGGCGGGGTTGTGGGTGATGGCACTGAACCAGACATTGTCCGCCTCGGTCACCGTGCGGCGGATTTCATGCCTGAACATCTGCCCGACCGTGAGGTCGTCGAAATACCAGCCGGCCATGCGTATCCTCCCTTGCGCGCGCCCGCCGATCCTGCGGGATGGGGCGGCCGTCCGCCAGGGCCGGTCTCCGGCCGAAGCTGTCAGCGCGTGCGGCGCCGGCGCACGACAGCAAGCCCGGCGCGACCGATGCCGGGCACGGCCATCCCCTCCGGCCCCGGGATCGGACCTCTGATGCGCAGGCATGCCGCGTCGCACCATGCCCGCCGGACACATCGCCGGCAGCCCAGCCGCGCGGCACCCGCGCCGGCCCCTGGACTATCCACCGAACGCCATCCAGGGTCTCCCCATGAAGAGCATCGGCTTCCTCTCGTTCGGGCACTGGCACCCCTCCCCCCAGTCGCGCACCCGCACCGCGGCCGACGCGCTGCTGCAATCGATCGAGCTCGCCGTCGCCGCCGAGCAGCTCGGCGCCGACGGCGCCTATTTCCGCGTCCACCACTTCGCCCGCCAGCTCGCCTCGCCCTTCCCGCTGCTCGCCGCCATCGGCGCGCGGACCAGCCGCATCGAGATCGGCACCGCCGTCATCGACATGCGCTACGAGAATCCGCTCTACATGATCGAGGACGCGGGCGCGGCCGACCTCATCGCCGGCGGCCGGCTCCAGCTCGGCATCAGCCGCGGCTCCGCCGAGCAGGTGATCGACGGCTGGCGCCATTTCGGCTACCAGCCGGCCGAGGGCGAAACCCACCGCGACATGGCCCGCCGCCACGCCGAGGTCTTCCTCGAAGCCCTCCGCGGCGAAGGCTTCGCCCGCCCCAACCCGCGCCCGATGTTCCCCAACCCCCAGGGCCTGCTGCGCCTGGAGCCGCATGCCGAGGGCCTGCGCCAGCGCATCTGGTGGGGTGCCGCCTCCAACGCAACCGCCGAATGGGCGGCGCGGATGGGCATGAACCTGCAAAGCTCCACCCTCAAGACCGACGAATCCGGTGCGCCCTTCCACGTCCAGCAGGCCGCCCAGATCCGCGCCTTCCGCGCCGCCTGGCAACAGGCCGGCCACGCCCGCGCGCCCCGCATCTCCGTCAGCCGCAGCATCTTCGCCCTGGTCGACGACCGCGACCGCTTCTACTTCGGCCGCGACGGCGACGGCGAGGACCAGTTCGGCCTGATCGGCGACAACATCCGCTCCGTCTTCGGCCGCAGCTACGCCGCGGAGCCGCACGTCCTGGTCGACCAGCTCCGCCAGGACGAGGCGATCGCCGAGGCCGACACGCTGCTGCTGACGGTGCCGAACCAGCTCGGCGTGGAATACAACGCGCATGTCATCGAGGCGATCCTGACGCAGGTGGCGCCGGCGATGGGGTGGAAGTAAGGAAGCGGTTCTTTTTTGTAAAAAAGAACCAAAAAACTTCTACCCCTGTGCCGTTTGGCTGATCAGCCGGCCGCACGAAGAGCCAACGGATAGAAGTTTTTTTGCTTCTTTTTCTGCAGAAAAAGAAGACCCTTCCTGCCTTGCCCGCCGAACCATTCCGCCCTAGCATCGGCGCATGCGCACCCCCCTGCTTCTCCTGCTCCTGCTGTCCGCCTGCGCCGACGTCCGCCCCGGCAGCCCCGAGGCCTGCGCCGTCGAGCCCCGCGGCAGCTTCGCCATGGACCTCGCCAGCGGCCGCCCGGTGGTGGACGTGCAGGTCAACGGCCGCCCCTCCCGCCTGCTGCTCGACACCGGCGCCAACGTCACCTTCTTCACCACCGCCGCCGCCGAACGCCTCGGCCTGCGCGGCGACGGCGTCTACCGCTCCACGTCCAAGTCCATCGGTGGCGAGGCGCAGAGCCACCCCTCCCAGGTCGACAGCTTCGCCTTCGCGGGCATGAGCCTGCCCCTCCAGCGCGCGGTCGTGGTGCCGCTCGACGCCAGGGGCATCGCCGGCTCCGACGGCCTGCTGGGCATCGACGTGCTGCGCCAGTTCGACATCGAGCTCGACATGGCCGCCCGCACCGGCACCCTCTACCGCGCCCGCAACTGCCCCGCCACGCCGCCGCCGGGCCTGCCGCTGCCGCAGACCTTCGTCATGCCGAACTCCACCTCTCCCCACCCCGAGATCGCGGTCGAGCTCGACGGCCGCCGCCTCATCGCCCTGCTCGACACCGGCGCCACCGCGGTCACGGTCGACCGCGGCGCGGCGCTGCGCCTCGGCGTCACCGAGCAGCAGTTGCAGGCCGACCAGGTCGTGCCCGTCGCCGGCGCCCTGTCCACCGACAACACCAGCGTGCTGCACCGCTTCGGCGCCCTGGTCATCGGCGGCGTGCGCGTGCCCAACCCGTCCTTCGTCGTGGCCAGGCTGCCGCCCAGCGGCGCCGAAATGGTCATCGGCATGGTCCTGATGCGCGAGCGGAAGGTGTGGTTCTCCTTCGCCTCCCGCCGGATCCACCTGGGCGCGCCGCAGCGCACGGCGCCGCCGGCGCGCCCCTGACCCGGATCAGACGCGGCGGACGCCGTACATCTGCGGAAAGCCCTCCCGCACGTCGGTCAGCGAGTTGCGGAAGATCGTCTTGCCCGCGTAGTAGCCCAGCGGCACGTAGGGCGCCTCCACGAACAGCAGCTTCTGCATCTCCACGGCGATGGATTTCTGCGCCTCCAGCGTCGGCGCCTCCATCCACTGGTCGCGCAGCGCCTCCATCTGCGGCATGTCCGGCCAGCCGAACCACGCCGCCTGCCCGCTGCGGATGGCCGAGGCCGCCGCCGGCGAAGTTGCCGTTGCCACCCAGGTTGGTCAGGAAGATGTTCCAGCCGCCCTTCTCGATCGGCTCCTTGCTCGCGCGCCGCTGCACCACCGTGCCCCATTCCAGCGCCTGGTAGTCCACGTTCATGCCGATCCGCTTCAGCAGGTCCACCGTCAGCTGCGAATAGGCATGCAGCGCCGGGATCGAGGTCGGGCCCAGCACCACGACCTTCTCGCCCTTGTAGCCGCCCGCCTCCAGGTCCTTCTTCACCTGGTCGAACTTGCCCTTCAGCCGGCCCACCGCCTCGGTGCCCACGTTGGTCGCCATCGGCGAGCCGGGGCTGAACAGCCCGGCCGGGTTGCTGATCACGCTCGGATCGGCACCGGCATAGGCCATCATGAACTCGTCCTGGTCCACCGCCGACAGCACCGCCCGGCGCACCGCCGCCTTGTCGAACGGCGCCAGAAGATGGTTGAACCGCATGCAACCGATCGAGCCGTAGGGGTCGATCCGGGTGATCGTCAGCTGCTTGTTGGCGCGCAGGCTGGGCAGCAGGTCGATCGGCGGATTCTCCCACCAGTCGATCTCGCCGGTGCCGATCGCGCCCGCCGCCGTCGGCGGGTCGGGCAGGATCAGCCACTCCACCCGGTCGAAATGCGCCACCTTCGGCCCCGCGGTGAAGCTCGCCACGCCGTCGGCGCGCGGCACATAGGCCTCGTTGCGCGCGAACACGATCTTCGCCCCCGGCACCCGCTCGCTCAGCACCAGCTTGAACGGGCCGCTGCCCATCACCTCGGGGATCTGCGTGTTGGCATCGGTCTTGCCCGCGATGCGCTCGGGCATGATGCAGGTGGAGTAGCCCGCCAGCGCCTGGCGCATCAGCGGGAACGGCCGCTTCAGCCGGATCGTCACAACCTTGTCCGACGTCGCCTCCATCGCGTCCATCCGCTGCACCATCACGTTCAGCAGCGGATCGCGCTTGCCCGACCGGGTGAGCGAGGCGACCACGTCGCGCGCCAGCACCGGCGTGCCGTCATGGAACTTCAGCCCGTCCCGCAGCGTCAGCACCCACGTCTTGCCGTCGTTCTCCACCTTCTCGCCGGCCAGCATCTGCAGCTGGGTGTCGAGCTTGGCGTCCAGCCCGTACAGCGTGTCGAACACCGCCAGCGACACGTTGCGGGTGATGTCGGCGGTGGTCCAGACCGGGTCGAGCGAGGCCGGATCGGCATGCGGCACGAACTTCAGCACCCGCGCGCCCTGGGCCGCGGCAATGCGCGGCGCAGCCAGCCCCGCCGTTCCCGCCACCGCCGCACCCGCCACCGCCGATTTCAGCACATCCCTGCGATACATTTTGTTATTCTCCATCAGCATTGAAATCCCCGCTGCCCGCGAGACGCCGCATCCTGGCCGGGCGCGGCCCGAAAGCAAAGGACTTCCGGCGCGTCATCGCACCCCGTCCTGCGCCACCGGCGAGCAGGCCGCCGCCGCGGCCCGCCCCAGCACGATCATCCGCCGCGAGGCCACCGTCGCCCCCGCCGCATCGCCCGCCAGATGCGCCAGCTGCGGGTGCGACAGCACCATCCGCGCCGCCGTGTCCACCGCAACATTGGCAAAGGCCGCCGTCCCCGCCGCACCCAGCGTGCGCCGCACCAGCGCCAGCGTCGCGAACAGACCCGGCCGCATGCCATGCAG
>JBGAIK010000258.1:0-6748 GCA_044225615.1 Acetobacteraceae bacterium
GTCACCCTGCCCGGGCCGGTCAACGCGTGACCGCCACCCACGATCGACAGGGTTGACCCGGCGCTGGGGTCCTTGAGGGTGATCTCGCCTGCCAAAACCACATCGTTGGCCAGCGTGATGGTATACGCGCCTGAAACGCTCGCACTGGCGTTGAACACCGCCACGGCGGCAGCAATAAGGTCATGCTGATTTGTGACGATAAAGCTGGTACCGGACATCGGCGCTTTCCCTCCCGGTGCTCCCGGGAATGCTACCCGACTTGCCTGGATTCCGAAACGTCTCTGCCCGTCACATCCGCTCCACGCCGCACCACCGCGCGACGGCCAGCGCCAGCGCCTCGGTCACCGCGTGCAGCGAGTCCAGCCCCACGCTCTCGTCGATGCCGTGGATGTTGTCGCTGTCAGGTCCGTAGCAGGTGGCCTCGGTGCCCTGGTACAGCACGTAGTGCCGCGCATCGGTCAGCCCCGCCGCGGCGTAGTGGCGCAAATCCTGCCCGGTCACGTCGCGGTGGCATTCGGTGACGAGACGAGACACCGCCTGGTCCGGCGGGAAGGTGCAGCCATCGGCCATGAAGCCCTTGAACTCGGTCTTCACCACCGCACCGCGCAGATCGACCGCGGCCTCGGCCACCAGCGCCTCGATCTCGCGCGCCACCTCGCGGCACGAATGCCCGGGCATCACCCCCACCCGCAGCCCGATCCGCGCCCGGGTCGGCACCGAGCTGTTCCACTCGCCGCCCTCGATGGTGCCGAAATTGACGTTGATCGGGTGGTTGTCGGCGGCGAAGGCCGGGTGGCGGCGCTCGGCGCGGTTCATCTCCGCCTCGTAGCCCTTGAACCGCGCGGCGATGGCATTGGCGGCCTCGATCGCGTTCACCCCGGAATGCATCTCCCGCACATGCGCCGGCCGCCCGGTCACCGTCACCCAGGCCCAGACCACGCCGACCTCGGCCACGTACAGCGCGGGATGGCCTGGCCCCGGCTCGGGGATGATCACCGCATCAGGCCTGTCCAGCGCCAGCATCGCCGCCAGCGCACCGTTGCCGGTGCATTCCTCCTCGATGACGGCGGCCATCTGCACCACGCCGGCCGGTTGCAGGCCGGCGAGCTGGAGCGCCTTGAACGCGGTGACATAGGCCGCGATGCCGGCCTTCATGTCCGCCGCTCCGCGCCCGAACATGCGCCCGCCGCGCACCGCCGGCTCGAAGGGCGGGGTGGTCCACAGCTCCTCCGCGCCCTCCGGCACCACGTCCACGTGGCCTTGCAGCATCAGGGTGCGCCCGCCGCCACCGCGCGGGCGGTGGACCGCCACCACCGGATCGCGCCCGGCATAGTCGATCAGCGGCGGCGAGAAGCCGGGGTGGTCGGCCAGCGCCGCCGGATCGACCCGCACCCGCCACGGCTCCAGACCGAGCGAGCGATAGACTGCTTCCATCTCCGCCAGGCAGGACTGCTCCTGGCCCAGCAGGCTGCGATGGCGCACCAGCCTGGCCAGCAACGCCTCGTTCTCGCCCGCGAGCGTGCGGGCAGCCTGGCCGATGGCGCGGCGGATGCCGGGGTCGAGGGCGGCGGGCAGGTCGGACATGGCGGCCTCTGATCTGGATCGTGCCCGATCCTACGCCGCCATCCGCGCCATCGCATACGCATCCACGAACGCCCCGTCGCGCAGCGCGTAGCCGCGCAGCGTGCCCTCCACCGCGAAGCCGAACCTGCGGTACAGCGCCAGCGCCGGCGCGTTGTCCACATACACCGTCAGCTCCAGCCGGCGCACGCCCAGCCAGCGCTCGGCATAGTCCACCACCGCCTCCATCAGCGCGGTGCCCACGCGCCGGCCGATCCAGTCGTCATGCACCGCCATGCCGATCTCCCCCGCATGGCCACGCCGCCCCGCGTAGCGGTGAAGCCCGGCCATGCCGACCAGCGTGCAGGCCCCCGCCTCGGCCAGCAGCAGCCGCCCGTCCGACGGCGCCTCCAGCCGCTTGCGCACCTCCTCGGCGGTCGGATAGGGCAGCCGCAGCGTGCCGTAGCGTACGCCGGGCAGGGATTGCATGGTCGCGATCGCCTCCGCGTCCTGCGGGCGCGCGGCGCGGATGCGGATCGCGGGCGGGGTGTTCTCCATGGTTGCCTTCCTGTCTGGATGGGCCGCCACGGAGAGGGAAAGAAAAAGGCCCCGTCCGAAGCGGCGGGGCCTGTGGGGGGTCGCTGTGCCGCGCTTCAGCACACACGCCGCCACGGCCCGCTTTCGCAGGTCGTAAGCATTACGTGCATGTGCATCATCGCGTGCATGACGCCATCCTGCACTGATTGCCCGGCCGGATGTAAAGCCCCGCATGGGTTTGTCAGCCCAGCCCTGCGCCGATAGCATCGCTTGAAATCGGGAGAACAGGCATGGCCACCACCTTCCAGCTCGGCGACATCCGCGTGGACCGCATCATCGAGGGCGAATACCCGTTCATGGCGGCCACCGAGTTCCTGCCCGGCCTGACGCCCGAAGTGCTGGCCGCGAACCGCGCCTGGATGCGCCCCACGGCGCTCGACGCGCACGACCAGCTCATCCTCTGCATCCAGTCCTACGTGCTGCGCACCCCGCATCACACCATCCTGGTGGACAGCTGCGTCGGCAACGACAAGCCGCGCCCCACCCGCGCGGTGTGGAACATGAAGACCGACGACACCTGGATGCGCGCGCTCGCCGCCGCCGGGCTGCGCGTGGAGGATATCGACTTCGTCATGTGCACCCACCTGCACGTGGACCACGTGGGCTGGAACACGCGGCTGGAGAACGGGCGCTGGGTGCCCACCTTCCCCAAGGCGAAATACCTGTTCGCGCAGAAGGAGTTCGACCACTGGGCGGCCGAGAACGCCAAGGCCCCGGTGCTGCCGTTCCAGGATTCGGTGCTGCCGATCGTGGATGCCAACCGCCACGAATTCGTCCGCTCCGACCATGTGCTGGGCGACCACATCCGCCTGCTGCCCACGCCCGGCCACACGCCCGACCATTTCGCGGTCGCGATCGGCAAGGGCCGCGACGACGGCGTGATCACCGGCGACCTGATCCACTCGCCGATCCAGATGCGCTTCCCCGAACTCTCGATGCGCGCCGACGTGGACCAGGTGCAGGCCGCGGCGACACGGCGGCGTTTCCTGGAACGCTACTGCGACACGGCGACGCTGTGCTGCACGGCGCATTTCCCGTCGCCGTCGCGGGGGATGATCAAGCGGTGGGGCAACGGATTCAGCTGCGAGCCGATCGTTTGAGGGGGAAGTGAAAGGGCCTCCGGAGGCCCTTCGCTTCCCACCTCCCTACGGAAACGGCTCCTTGCGCACGTTGAACGCGATCGAGATTCGTGCCCGGGTCCCCCCGTGCGGCGGCACCATGTGTGGCACATGGCTCGGGAACAGGATCATCAGCCCGGGCGCGGGCCGGAACATGACATCCGCGGTGGACAGGTCTGGGAAGAACAGGTTGGTGCGCGCCGCGTTGGGGTCGGAGAGATGGATCGCGGTGCCCTCAGTGTCGGCGGAGTCCTCGCCGTCATCGACGTAGTACACGCCGGACCAGGTCGCGCCCGGATGGGTGTGCATGGTGTTGAAGTGCCCCGGCCCGTTCACGTTGGCCCAGGCGCTCAGCACCCACTCCAGCGCCTCCGGCGCTCGACCGTACTCGGCGTAGAGCCGCCGCGTCGCCTCCTGCGTCATGTCGATCATGTGGCGCACCAGCCGCTCGCCGGCCGCACCGCAGAACTCCAGCCGCCCGACCTGCGAATGCCAGCCGCCGACATTGGTCCGCGCATCGCCGGGATGGCGCTGCGCCTCGGCCAGGATCGCCGCCCGCAGCGCCACGTTCAGCTCCGCCCCATCCGCCCACACATGCTCCAGCATCGGCGTCGCGAACAGCCGCGCCGACCGTGCCGCCTGCAATTCCTTCATTCCGCCCTCCGTCCGTCCCCGGCAAGGTAGCCGGGCTTGCGGCCGCCTGCACGCTTGATCCGGCGAGGCATCCGGGCTAACGCAGCCTTGATCCGCCGGCGGCGAAACAAATGCCGTGCCCGCCTCGCGGCGCACCTGGATGGGAGAGGGCCCATGCGTTCAGGCATCCTGGCGGCCATGGCGGTCCTGGCACTGCTGGCCGCCGCGCCCGCCCGCGCCGACAATCGCCAGCGCGATGCCATCCGCGAGGAGATTGCCGCCCTCGTCGGCCCGCCAAGCGGCACGGAACTGGTCGTCGAGCGGGGGCTCGCCGCCCAGGCCGCGTTGCTGCGCAACGATCCAGCCGAGGCCGCCCGGATCGCCGCCAGCGTTCTGGCGGAAAGCCGGATGCAGCCCTGGCGCTATGCCCCGCTCACCGATTTCATGGCTGCCGCCGTGCTGCCCGACAGCGACGCCTTCCGCGCCGGGCTGGAGGCGCTGCTCGCCGCCGATCCCCGCAACGCCTTCGCGCTGAACCTGCGCGCGCTGTATTTCCTGGAAACCGCATGGGCGCGCCGATCCAACGCGTTCGCCAAGTCGGTCCGCCCGGATCAGTGGGCCGGCTTTCGCGACAATATGGGCCGCGCCGCCACTGCGATCGAGGCGGCGCTGCGCGTGCGCGACGACATTCCCTATTCCCAGCACCTCCGCCTGCGCATCCTGGCCGGCGAGGGCAACACACCGAAGCTTGAGGCCGCCTTCCAGGAGGCGATCGCCCGTTTCCCCAACTACTATCCGCTCTACGACTGGCGCCTGCGCATGCTTTCGCCAAGATGGGGCGGCTCGCCCAAGGCGATGGCGGATTTCGTCCAGACCCATACGGCCCGAACCCCGGCCGGCTCGCCGCTGCGCATGCTTAACATCATGCTTTACCAGAAGCTGATCGACGAGGCCGCGCTCCGCTGCCAGCACCTGAACAAGAAGCCCGAGGCGAGGGCGCAATGCGTGGACATCGCCATGCAGGAAACCACGCCGCCCGAGCTTGAGGAGCGGATCATCGCCACGCTGCGGCAGCACAAGGCGGTCGATGCGCTCGCCTTCTCGCGCCAGCTCGGGATTTATCTGTCGGACATGGTGCGGACCGGCGGCGCCGAGGCGCATGCCGGCGCCTTCCTGGAACTGGCCAGCGAGTTCCTGGGCAGCGACAACCGGCAAATGCGGCCCGCCGGGGTGAAGGGCAACCACGTGCTCGACCTCGCGGCCGCCGACATCTGGCGCTATGCCGGCAATGCCGAGAGCGCGATGGTCAAGTATCAGCACGCGCTGGACGACGTCGCCGCCACCGACTTCCCCGACCCCGATTCCCGCGCCGCTGCGCTGGCCGGCATCTACGACCGGATGGCCGATCTCGCCCGCTGGCAGCAGAACCATGCGAAGACGGCGATCTACATCGAGGCGGCCATCGCCATCGGCGGAGACGTTCCGGAACGCCGGCGCCATCTCGCCTGCCGGGCCTATCTGGAGTTGAAGCTGTTCGCGGACGGCATCCGCCTCTGCACCCGCCTGCCCGGCGGCATCAACGACACGCCGACATTGTATTGGCGCGCGATGAACGAGCAGGCGGCCGGCGACGTCGACACGGCCATCGCCCGCTTCCGGCGCCTGGCCGCGACGCCGGACGAGTACGGCACGTCCTCCGCCATCCGCATCTCGGTGCTGCTGGCCAAGCGCAACGACCTGCACGGCATGCTGGCGGTGCTGAACGGGCACCCGTACCTGTTCAACGAGCGCACCCAGGGCAAGGAGAACCTCGCCACCGCCTACAACAACCGCTGCTACGCCCTGATGGAGCTGGGCGAGCACGAGAAGGCGCTGCGCGACTGCACGATCTCGCTCAAATACTGGAACATCCCCGACGCCTACACGAAGCAGCAAAAGCTCGTGCGGCTGCTCAGGGTGAAGCAGTTGCCGCCGACGTGACGGAAGCCTTCCGCCGCTTTCCTGCTAAACGGCGCCCATGCTCCGCCTGACCGAACTCAAGCTGCCGCTCGACCATGACGAGGCGGCATTGCCCGCCGCCATCGCCGACAGCCTCGGCCTGGCGCCGGACGGCCTGCGCCGCTGGTCCGTCTTCCGCCGCGCCGTGGATGCAAGGCACAAGGCCGCGATCCGGCTGATCTACACCGTGGACGTGGAGGCCGACCCCGACGCCGGGCGCGCCGCGCTGGCGCGTCCGGGCGTGGCGCCGGCCCCCGACATGGCATACCGCCTGGTCGCGCGGGCACCCGAGCGCCTTGCCATCCGCCCGGTGGTGGTCGGCACAGGACCGTGCGGCCTGCTGGCGGGGCTGATGCTGGCACGGATGGGCTTCCGCCCCATCATCCTCGACCGCGGCAAGGTGGTGCGCGAGCGCACCAAGGATACATGGGGCCTGTGGCGCCGGTCCGAACTCAATCCCGAGTCCAACGTCCAGTTTGGCGAGGGCGGCGCCGGCACCTTCTCCGACGGCAAGCTCTACAGCCAGATCAAGGACCCCGGCTTCCGCGGGCGCAAAGTGCTGGAGGAATTCGTCGCCGCCGGCGCGCCGGAAGAGATACTGACGGCCGCCCACCCTCATATCGGCACCTTCCGCCTGGTCAGCATGGTCGAGCACATCCGCGCCACGGTGGAATCGCTCGGCGGCGAATACCGTTTCGGCACCAAGGTGACGGGACTCGACGTGCAGCACGGCACGCTCCGCGGCCTGCACCTGGCGGATGGCGGCCACGTCCCCGCGACCCACGCCGTGCTCGCCATCGGCCATTCGGCGCGCGACACCTTCGCCTGGCTCGCGGAAAGCG
>JBGAIK010000259.1:0-6579 GCA_044225615.1 Acetobacteraceae bacterium
AAAGGACTCTCAGGCCGCCTGCTTGCCGGCGTCCAGCCGGGTCACGCACTGCTCCAGCCCCGCCGGCAGCTCCGCCTGGGTGAACCGCACCCGCGTGCCGCCGTCCGCGTCGGACGCCACCACCTCGAACTCCACCCGGCAGTCGGCCCCCAGCGTCGTCATCGTCAGCGCGCCGCGCTGCCCCGGGCCGCCATGCGCCAGCGGGTCCAGCCGCGCACCGCTGCGCGACAGGTCGCGCACGCGGGTCTGCTGCGCCGCGGCACCCGGCATCGCCGCCGTGCAGGGCATGTCCACCTTGTGCCGCGGCTGCAGCCGGCGGTCGGCGTCGGCGGTGGCGGTGCGCACCACGCGCACGATGCTCGTGCGCAGCGAATCCATCGACTCGGCGATCGCCCCGGTCCCGCCGCGCATCTCCGCCGCCCGCTCGCCGGCCACGCCCGCATCGGTCGAGACCTCGGCGATGCGCTCGGCCACCAGCTGCGCCGCGCTGCTGGTCTGCAGCACGTTGCGCGTGATCTCCTGCGTGGCGCTGGCCTGCTGCTCCACCGCCGCGGCAACCGCCACCGAGACCTGGGCGATCTCCTGGATATGGGCGCCGATCTCGGCCACCGCCGCCACCACGGCGCCGGTCGTGGCCTGGATCTCGCCGATCTGGCGCGTGATCTCCCCGGTGGAGCGCGCGGTCTGCCCGGCCAGGCTCTTCACCTCGCTGGCCACCACGGCGAAGCCCTTGCCCGCATCCCCCGCCCGCGCCGCCTCGATCGTCGCGTTCAGCGCCAGCAGGTTGGTCTGCCCGGCGATGTTGCCGATCAGCTCCACCACGTCGCCGATCCGTTCGGCCGCCTCGGACAGCGAGCGGATGCGCTCCTGCGCCAGCGTGCCGCCGGCCACCGCGCGCTGCGCCACCGCGCTCGCCTGCGAGACCTGCTGCGAGATCTCCCGGATCGAGGCGGTCAGCTGCTCGCTCGCCGCCCCCACCGCCTGTGCATTGGCCAGCGCCTCGGCCGCCGCCGCGGCGACCGAGCTCGCATTGCCGCTGACCCGCGTCGCGGTATCGGCCAGGCCGCGCGCCTCCTCGGCCATCGCCGAGGTCTGCTCCGTCACCCGCGCCATCGCCGCATTCGAATCCTGCTCCACCTTGTCGGCCATGTCGCGCACCGCCGCGCGCCGGTCCAGGTTCGCCTGGCGATCCAGCTCGGCACGCTCGCGCGCGGTGAAGGCGATGCGGGCGCGCACGGCCCGCAGCAGGCTGGTCACACGGCCGAGCTCCCGCATCGCCGGCGGCGGAATCGGCTGGGTGAGGTCGCTGCGCGCGATGCCGTCGAACTGCGCCGCCAGCGTGTCGAGCGGCCGGCGCAGCGTCGCCAGCAGCCAGAAGCCGAGGCCGACCGCAGCCGCGGCGGACAGGCCGATCCCGCCCAGGACCAGCCACTGGTAGCGACGGTAGCCGTCGGCCGCCCTCGCATACTCCTCGCCGGCAACGCGCATCTGCAGCGCGATCAGCGCGGTGTTGGCATCGCGCGCGGCGGCGAACAGCCCCGGCAGGGGGCCCCGTACCAGGGCCGCAAGCTCCGCGGCGGCGCTGCGCTCGGCCAGGGCCTTGGCGCGGGCGAGCCCCTCCTGCACATAGCGCGCGCGCTTGGCCGTGAAGTCGGCGGCCAGAACTTTCTCCTCCGGCGTCAGGTAGGTGGCCATGTAGGCCGCCCAGGTGCGGTCGATCGCCTCGGTGGTGGCGCGCATCTCGCGCAGGCTGGGTGCCACGGCGTCGGCGGCGCCGCCCTGGACGTCCGCGGCCAGCAGGATCGCCCGCTGCATGTTCATGTGCATCCCGTCGGCAATCTCGGCGAGCTGGCCGGCGGGCACGGTGCGGTCCTCGAACACGGTGCGCAGCGCATCCCGGGAGTCTGCCAGCCCGCTCAGCGCCTCGACGCCGAGCCCGGCCATCGCGAGCAGCATGACCGTGAAGGCCAGCGCGATCCGTCCGGTCAGGCTTGCGCGGGCGACCCGCAGCCGGTGCCGCGGCCCGGTCGGGTACAGCGCGCCATCGGACAGCGCGACCCCGGCCGGCCGGCCCGCGCGCAGCGCGGCATAGATCGGCTCGGCCGCCGCGATCTCGGCCCGCGTGGGCCGCACCCGCACCGAGATGAAGCCCACCGTGGCGCCATTCTCGACGATCGGGGTGACGGTGGCGCGCACCCAGTAGAAATCGCCCTCCTTGGTGCGGTTCTTGACCAGCCCGTCCCAGGGCCGCCCCGCCTTCAGCGACCGCCACAGATCCGCGAAGGCCTCCTTCGGCATCGACGGGTGGCGCACGATGTTGTGCGGCTGGCCGATCAGCTCGGCCTCGGTGAAGCCGCTCACCTCGATGAAGTCGGTATTGACGAAGGTGATCCGCCCACCCGCATCGGTGCGCGAGACCAGCACCTGCTCGTCGGTCATTTCCACTTCGCGGTCGGTGACCGGCTCGTTCACACGCATGGTGGCACCCTGGCTTGGCTGAGGTTGCGCCATGTAACCGCGTGGGCATTACCAAATCGTGGACCGGCCTACCCCCAGCCGCCGCGCCGCCAGGCGAAGGTCAGCTCGTGCTTGTTGTGGAACAGGTGCAGCAGCCGCGCGCCCGGGATGGCCGCGAAGGCGGCCGCGGCATCGTGGTCGGTCGCGCCCTGGAACTTCACCGTGCAGACGATGTGCCGGGCGGCCTCGGCGGCGATCCAGCGCCGCACCAGGGCCAGCAGCCGGTCGGGATAGGCGATCACGTCGCTGAACAGCCAGTCCACCGGCTCCGGCGCCAGGGCGAAGGCCGATTCGCGGCGCAACGCCACGCCCGGCATGGCCGCGACGGCCGGGGCGAGGTCGGCCTTGTCCACCGCCGTCACCCGCGCGCCCAGCTGGGCCAGCGCCCAGGTCCAGCCCCCGGGCGCGGCACCCAGGTCGATGCAGGTCGCGCCGGGACGGGGATGCGCGCCGAGCCGGGTGCAGGCCTCCCACAGCTTCAGATAGGCGCGGCTGGGCGGACCGGCGCGGTCCTCCACGAAGCGGCATTCGCCGTTGACGAAGGGGCTGGCCTTGGTCGGGCTCGCCAGCATCAGCCCGGGCGCCAGCAGCGTCCAGGCGCCGAGATGGGCGGCCGGCGCCGGCTCTGGGAACACCAGCGGCCGCGCCTTCACCGGCGGCAGCGCGGCCGCGATCAGCGCCATGCGGCGGTGATGCCCCGCCTCGTAGGCCGCCCAGTTGCGCTGCATGGCGCGCAGCGCCCCCGCGGCCGCCCCGATCGAGGCGACCGGGATCTCCCGCGGCGCCGTCCAGACGTCGAGCGCCCAGGCGCACGCCACCGCCGGGTCGGGCGACAGGGCGAGCCGGCCATGCCAGCCCGAGACCGCGATGCCGGCCCGGGCCAGCGCCTCCCCCAGCACGGGCTCCAGCCCCTCCGGCGCCAGATAGGCGCTCGCGATCATCTCCGCCCGGCAGCGAAGGCCGAGACCGCGAGGAAGCCCCAACCCAGCATCAATAGCGTGCCACCGGCCGGCGCCACCATCGGCAGCCGCACGCCGGCCAGCGCACCGGCATACACGCCGGCGCAGAACAGCAGCAGCCCGATCGCGAAGCAGCCCGCCGCGGCATGGGCCAGCGCGCCCGCGCGCGCGGCCCACAGGCCGCAGAAGATCAGCGCCAGCGCGTGCCAGCCCTGCATCTGCACCGCCGCCCGCGCCGCCAGCAGCGCGTCGGCATCCAGCCGCCCGGCCAGCGCGTGCGACGCCACCGCCGACATCGCCACCGCCGCCAGCCCGGCCAGCGCGCCCAGCCCGATCCATGCCCGTTCCATGACCGCCTAATTAGGCGCGCCCAGGCGGTTTCGCCATGCGGTTCCGCCGTGTACACTGGCCGCCATGCCCCGCGGCGACCTGTTTCCCGATATCGCGCCCTTCGAGACCGGCATGCTGCCGCTGTCCGACGGGCACACCATGTACTGGGAGCAGGCGGGCAATCCGCTCGGCGCCCCGGTGCTGTTCCTGCATGGCGGCCCGGGCGCCGGCGCCGGCACCGTGCACCGCCGCTTCTTCGACCCCGCCCACTGGCGCATCGTCATCTTCGACCAGCGCGGCGCCGGCCGCTCCCGCCCGCTGGGCCTGCTCGCCGCCAACACCACGCCCGACCTCGTGGCCGACATCGAGCGCCTGCGCACCCATCTGCGCATCCGCGACTGGCTGCTGTTCGGCGGCTCCTGGGGCTCCACCTTGGCGCTCGCCTATGCCCAGGCGCATCCCGAACGCGTCGCCGGCTGCGTGCTGCGCGGCGTGTTCCTGGGCCGCCAGCTGGAGGTGGACTGGTTCCTCGACGGCCTGTCGATGGTCTTCCCCGAGGCCCACGCCGCCTTCTCGGGCCACCTGCCGGAAGCCGAGCGCGGCGACCTGCTGGGCAGCTACCTGCGCCGTCTGACCGACCCGGACCCGGCGATCCACATGCCGGCCGCGCGCGCCTGGTCGCTCTACGAGGGCTCGTGCAGCACCCTGCTGCCCAGCCCGGAAACCGCGCTGTCCTTCGCCAACGACCGTGCCGCCCTCGGGCTCGCCCGGATCGAGGCGCACTATTTCGCCAACGCCCTGTTCCTGCCGCCGGGCGGCCTGCTCGCGCATATGGACCGGGTGGCCGACGTGCCCTGCGAGATCGTGCAGGGCCGCTACGACATGATCTGCCCGCCCCGCACCGCCTTCGAGCTCGCCGCCGCCTGGAAGCGGGCGCGGCTGACGGTGGTGCCCGACGCGGGCCATTCGGCGCTGGAGGCCGGCGTCCGCCGCGCCCTGGTCGCCGCCGTGGAGCGGTTCCGCGGGTGAGGAATGTTTGGTCGCGTGATCCACGCTTTCCGGCCGGTCGGCCTCAAGCGATCACGCTCTAAGGGGGCGGCATGAAGGTCGGCGTCATCGGGCTGGGCACCATGGGCATGGGCGCGGCCCTCAGCCTGGTCAAGGCCGGCCATGCCGTGTTCGGCTGCGACCTGCGCGAAGCCGCGCGGGAGATGCTGGCCAATGGCGGTGGCACGGCGGTCGAACGCCCGGCCGACTTCCCCGACGACCTTGGCGCGGTGATCGTGTTCGTCGTCAATGCCGCCCAGGCGGACGAAGTGCTGTTCGGCCCCGACGGCTGCGTGGCCCGCCTGCCCGCCGGCACCCCGGTGCTCGGCTGCGCCACCATCGCCCCGGAGGCCGCCCGCGCGCTCGATGCGAAGCTGGCGGCGGCCGGCATGATCATGCTGGACACGCCGGTCTCGGGCGGCTTCGCCGCCGCCCATGGCGGCAGCATGACGGTGATGGCCTCCGGCCCCGCCGCCGGCTTCGTCAAGGCCGGCCCGGTGCTCGACGCGATCGCCGGCAAGGTCTGGCGCCTGGGCGACGCGGTGGGCACCGGCAGCACGGTGAAGATGGTCAACCAGCTGCTGGCCGGCGTGCACATCGCCACCGCCGCCGAGGCGCTGGCACTCGGCATCCGCGCCGGCGCCGACCCGCAGACGCTCTACGACGTCATCTCCAGCTCCGCCGGCGCCTCCTGGATGTGGCAGAACCGGGTGCCGCACATCCTGGCCGGCGACGACACGCCGCTCTCGGCGGTGAACATCTTCGTCAAGGACCTCGGCATCGTGCTCGACCAGGCCCGCGCGCTGACCTTCCCGCTGCCGATGGCAGCCGCCGCCCACCAGCTCTTCCTCGCCGCCGCCGCCAACGGCCAGGGCGGCAAGGACGACGCCTTCGTGATCCGGGTGTGGGAACAGCTGACCGGCATCGCGCTGCCCGAGAAGGCCGCGCCGGAGGCGGACGAGGCCTGATGCGGGCGGCGTTCTGCGGCCTGCTGCTGGCCCTGCTCGCGGCCTGCGCCCCCACGCCGCCGCACCTGGCCGAGGCACCCGCCGCGGCGCCGCATGTCGTCTACGCCCTGGTGATGGACTGGCACACCGAGCTGTCGCTGCCGGCGGCCGGCATCACCGGCGACCTCGCCCGGCTCCGCGCGCTCTATCCGCAGGCGCAGTATTTCACCTTCGGCTTCGGCGAGCGGCTGTTCTACCAGAAGCCCGACGCCACCTGGGCCGACGCGCTGCGCGCCATCCTGCCCGGCCCCGGCACGGTGCTGATGACGGCCCTGGCCGGCCCCCCGCCCCGCATGTATCCGGGCGCCGAGATGGTGGCACTGCACCTGACCCAGGCGGAGCTCGACCGGCTGGCCGACTACATGTGGGAGACGCTGGAGAAGGGCGCCGACGGCCGGCTCGTCCGCCTCGGCGACGGCAAGTTCCCCGGCTACGTCTTCTACGGCGCCAGCACCGGCTACAGCGGCCTCTACACCTGCAACACCTGGACCATCCAGGCGCTGGACGCCGCCGGCCTGGAAGCCGGCGCCCCCGGCGTGCTGTTCGCCGGCCAGGCGATGGACCGCATCCGCGCGGTCGCGGCCCGCCGGCCGGGAAGCTAGCCCCCTTCAGCCGTCGCCGGTCAGCCGAAGGCGCAGCCGGGCTTCATGCCCAGGCGGCGGAAGATCATCGCGGCCGGGCAGAAGCCGGTGATGCCGGCCTGCACCAGGTTCACCCCC
>JBGAIK010000260.1:0-6573 GCA_044225615.1 Acetobacteraceae bacterium
TCGCCGCCCTGCGTCCCACCGGCTCCGGCGCCGCGACCGCGCTGGCCGAGGGTGCCACGCTGGTGCCCGGCTTCGTCGATCTGCAGGTGAATGGCGGCGGCGGGCTGATGCTCAACGACGACCCCTCGGCCGAGCGCATGCGCCGCATCGCCCATGCCCATGCCCGTGCCGGCAGCACCAGCATCCTGCCCACGCTGGTCAGCGGCACGCGGGCGGCGATGGCCGCGACGCTGGCCGCCGGTCGCGCGGCGATCGCCGGCGGCACGCCCGGCGTGGTCGGGGTCCACCTGGAAGGCCCGTTCCTGTCCGTCGCCCGGCGCGGCATCCACCCGGCCGCGCAGATGACCCAGCCGACCGAGGCCGACATCGACGCGCTGTGCACCCCCTTCCCGGGCGCGCTGATGGTGACGCTGGCGCCCGAGATGGTCGCCCCCGGCATCGTCGCCCGCCTTGCCGCGGCCGGCGTGGCCGTCTTCGCCGGCCACACCGACGCGACCTTCGAGCAGGTGCGCGCCGGGCTGGATGCCGGCATCGCCGGCTTCACCCATCTGTTCAACGCCATGTCCCAGTTCGGCAGCCGCAGCCCGGGCGCGGTCGGCGCGGCGCTGGACCACCCCACGGCGCGGGCCGGGATCATCGCCGACGGGCTGCATGTCCATGCCGCGGCGATCCGCGTCGCGCTGCGCTGCCTGGGGCCGGGGCGGCTGTTTCTCGTCTCCGATGCCATGGCCACCGCCGCCTCCGAGACGACGCAGTTCGAGGTCTATGGCATCGTCATCACGCTGAAGGACGGGCGGCTGACCGACGCCAACGGCACGCTGGCCGGCGCCCACCTGACCATGGGCGAGGCGGTGGCAACCTGCGTGCGCGACATCGGCATCGCGCCGGACGACGCGCTGCGCATGGCGACCAGCACGCCGGCCGACGCGATCGGCCGCAAGGATCTGGGCCGCATCGCCCGCGGCGCGACGGCCGATCTCGTAGCGCTCGACCGCAGCCTGCGGGTGATCGGGGTGTGGCAGGGGGGAGAGCGGATCGCCTGATCGATCAGCAGCGCGGGCGACCGGCGCTGAGCAGGCCCAGCACAAGACCGACCATGGCGCCTGCGGCCACGGCGGCAAGCGGCTGCTCACGCACGCATGCGCGGGCGCTTTCGCACAGCGCATGCGCTTCGCCGCACAGGGAGGACGGCGCGGCGGCCGGGTTGTCCTTGCGGTCGGGCATGGGGCTTTCGCTCATTGGACTGGCTCCTTTTTCCGCCGGCGCCCCGGAGGGTGGCGGGCAATCGCGGTTTCCATCCGGTGGCGGTCGGCATTCGGCAGCGCCACCGGTTCATCCTGTGCCGCCTTGCTCGCCGGGGCGACGCCCTGCGGATCGGGCTCCCGCCCGGGGGCGTCGGGCAGCGGCCTTGCCGGGCGCTCATGGCCCTTGCCGGTGACGGCAGGCTGGATGGCGGGCTTGCGCATGGGCGTCATGCCTCCGGGTCGATCAGCGCCAGGCCGCTTTGCGGGTCGTATTTCTTGTGCAGCCGCATCGGCAGCTCTTCGAGCACGACTTCGAGCGTGGGCCGCACCGCCCCGCGCCTGAGGTGTCCGGCGAGGGCGCTCCCGTCGCGGCGGCCAAGCACGGTATGAATGTGCAGCGCGGGCTTGCCGTCGGGCGCGATCGCGACGTCGCCGGTCAGCGAGGCGACCTCCACCTGGTCCCGCACCGGGATCGTCACGTAGTCCTTCATGCCCCAGTCGAAATAGCCGAGCTCCGCTTCGCTGAACGCGCCGATGGCGCTGAATGCGGCGGCGCTGATCGATTGGGCGGCGACGAAGCGCGCAAGCGCCTCCATCACCTCCTCGCCGGCAGCAAGCACGACGACGAAGGTGCGCCGCCCGTCCTGCTGATGGAGCATCCGTTCGCGCATGGTCAGTCGCGCTTGCGGGCTGCGGGCGCCTGCGGCCGGTTGCCCTGGTCGGTGAAGCGGGACGGAAATTCGCCGAGATTCTCCTGGACCCAGGCTTCTTCCACCGGCGCGGGGCGGGCGCCGGGCGCCGCCGGATTGGGCAGCAGCCCGGATTGCGGATGGTCCTCGATGGCGATGAGTTCGCGGGCGCGCTCCAGATAGGCGGCCTCGGCGCCGGGGGGCTTGCCGTCCTGGCGCCACAGGCGAAGGGCGCGCGCGCGGATACGGGCATCGCGGGCGGGATCGCTGTCCAGGGGATTGTCGGCCGCCATCGGTTCCTCCGCCTCGCAGTCCTGGCGGCCAACGCGGCGGAATGCGCGCCGGTTCCCCGCTGGGCGGACCTGTGGCAGTGGATTTCACTCCCCAGCCGATGGATGATCGGGATCGGCTCCCGCGTCTCGCGCCGCATGAAGTGGCGTATGATGGGTGATCATGGCGAAAGGGCAGGAGATCATGCGCGCAGGCGATCACTTCGCGGCGTTCGCCGGCGGGCGCTATCTGAGTCTCGAGACCTGTCGGCGCGACGGAACCGCGGTGCGGACACCGGTGTGGTTCGCGGCGGGCGATGGCGTGCTCTACCTGTACTCGGTGCTGGACTCGGGCAAGGTCAAGCGCGTGCGGCGCGACGGGCGATCGCGCATCGCGCCCTGCGACATGCGCGGCGCCATCCGCGGCCCGTGGATGGAGACCCAGGCCAGCCTGGTCGAGGGCGCGGAGTTCACCCGGGCGATGCGCCTGCTGGATCGCAAGTATTTTCCCTGGAAGCAGCTCCTCGGCCTTGCCCGGCTGTTCAATCCGAAGCCGCGCGCGGTCATCCGGCTCGACGCCCGATCAGCCGTTGGCGCAGCACCCGGCTGATCGCGTCGATCACCGCGACCGCCGCCAGCACCAGCAGGATCAGGAATGCCGCCTGCTCCCATTCCAGCACCCGGATCTGCTCCGACAAGTGCTGGCCGATGCCGCCGGCGCCGACAATGCCGATGATGGTGGCGGAGCGGGTGTTGGATTCGATGAAATACAGGACCTGGCTGGCGAAGACCGGCAGCACCTGCGGCAGGATGCCGAAGCGGATCGCCGCCGGGCGGCTGCCGCCGGCGGCGGTGACGCCTTCGGGGGCGCGGCGGTCGGCGGTTTCGATGGCTTCGCTCATCAGCTTGGCGAGGGCGCAGAAATCGGCGCTGGCGATGGCGAGCGCCCCGGCGAAGGGGCCGAGGCCGACGACGTTGATCCAGATGAGGGCCCAGATGAGGGTATCGACGCTGCGGATGGTGTCGAGCCCGCGGCGGATGAGGAAATGGAGGATGCGGTTGGCGACGATGTTGCGGGCGGCGAGGAAGCCGAGCGGGAAGGCGAAGAGGGCGGCGGCGATGGTGCCGAGGAAGGCGATGGAGAGGGTCTGGCCGAGCGCGTCGAGGTAGATCCAGAGGCGGTTCCAGTTGCCGGGCGAGGGCGGCCACATGAGGCCGAGGATGTCGCCGAGGCGGGCGAAGCCGGTCAGGATGCGCGAGAAGTCGAGCTCGAGCGCGACGACGCTGACGGCGTAGAGCCCGATGGCGATAGCGAGTGTGACGACGACGGGGCCGTGGCTGTGCCAGAGGTTGGTTCGCAGGTGCCGCGGGGCGCCGGCGAGGAGCTGGGCGCGCATCGAACTCGGGGTCATCGGGCGCCCTCCAGCCGGGCGAGGCGGTGACGGAGCTGTTCGGAGCCGATGTCGATCAGCATGACGCAGGCGACGATGAGCAGCAGGATGGCGCTGACGTCGGAATAGTAGAACTTGCGGATGGCGGTGATGAGTTCCTCGCCGATGCCGCCGGCGCCGACGAAGCCCATGACGGCGGCGCCGCGGACGTTGATCTCGAAGCGCAGCAGCGTGTAGCTGGCGAAATTGGCCAGCACCTGGGGCACGGCGCCGAAGCGGACGCGGGCGAGCCAGGTGCCGCCGGCGGCGGCGACGCCTTCGATGGGCTTGGGGTCGATGTTGTCCACCACCTCGGCGAAGAGTTTGCCGAGGGCGCCGATGGTATGGATGGTGATCGCCATGACGCCGGGCAGCGGGCCGAGCCCGAAGGCGACGACGAAGATCAGGGCGAAGACCAGGTCGGGCACGGTGCGGCAGAATTCGAGCGCGCGGCGGACGGTCAGCAGCAGGATTTGCGAGCGGGTGAGGCGCTGGCTTGCGGCGAAGCAGGCACCGAAGGCGATGACGGCGCCCGTGATGGTGCCGAGATAGGCCATCAGGATGGTCTCGCCCAGCATGCGCAGCCAGCGGCGGATGCCCCAGAACCATTCGCCGGGGTCGGTCCAGGCCAGCGCGCCGGAGTCGAGATGGGCGATGCGGGTGAAGTAGGAGGTGAAGTTGCCGAGCTTGGCCCAGAAGGTTTCTGGGCGGACTTCGGCGCCGATGGCGGACAGGGCGAGGGCGAGGAGGAACAAGGCCGCGCCAAGCGCCAGCTGCCGCCGCCGCGCGGCCGCAGCCTGGGCGTAGGCGCGGGCGAGCGGGGCGAGCTGGGCGTCGGGCAGGACGGGAACGGTGTGGATGGCCATCGCCGTCCTGCCCGCGGGCGATCAGGCGGCGTTGCGCTTGCGGAGCTGGTCGACGAACTGGATCAGCTTGATGGTGTCGTCGTAGGCGGCGTTGTCCACCGTCTGCCAGGGCTGGTTCTTGCCGTCGGAGAGGCGGTCGAAGGCGGCCTTGGCCTTGGTGGGGGCCTGCATGAAGGCGGCCTTGATGGCGCCCTTCAGGTCGTCGGGCAGGTTGGTCAGCATGGCGTGCGGCGAGTTGATGATCAGGTCGGACTTCAGGATGATCCGGAAATCCTCCTTCTTCATGACGGTGCCGTCGGCGGCCTTGACCATGCCCTTGTTGAGCATGCGGGTCAGGTTGCTGTCGTTCTCGGCGTTCCACCAGTTGGCGGCGACGTCCACCGTGCCCTGGGCGAGCGCGATCACCGCGTTCTCGTGGCTGCCGGTGACCTGGAGCTTGCCGAAGAACTTGTCGGCGGCCGGGATGTTGTGCTTGTTCAGCGCGAAGAGCGGCATGTTGTAGCCCGAGGTCGAGTTCGGATCGACCAGGCCGAGATTCTTGCCCTTCAGGTCCTCGATGGTCTTGTACGGGCTCTTGGCCAGCACGTAGAACACCGAATAGTAGCCCTTGGTGCCGTCGCCATTGACGTCGATGACGAAGGCGTCGGTGGCCACGCCGGTGAGGCGGGCGCGGGAGAAGCTGGCCGGGCCGTAGTTGCCGATGTGGATGTTGCCGGCGCGCTGGCCTTCGATGACGGCGGCGTAGTCGTTGGCGATGCGCAGGGTGACCTTCGTGCCCAGCTCCTTGCTGAGGTATTCGATGAACGGCCCGAAGCGCTCGGTGACGCCAGAGGCGTTCTCGGACGGGACGGTGGCGTAGACGAGCTCCGGATATCTGGCCTTCCAGGCCTGGGCAAGCGCGGGCGTTGCGACCGGCGCGGCGGCGAGGCCGGCCAGCAGGGTGCGGCGGTTGATCATCGGGGGGTTCTCCTTGAGCGAAGCCAGGCGGGGGGAAGGTCAGGCGGCGGCGGGGGCGGCGCCGGCGATCAGGCCGGGACCGAGATCGGCGTCGAGCACCTCGTGCGCCTCCATCCCGTACAGCTCGCGGGCGACGCTCTCGGTCAGCGCCGCGGGCGCGCCGTCGAACACCAGGCGGCCCTGGGCCATGCCGATCAGCCGGTCGCAGTAGGTGCGGGCGAGGTCGAGCGAGTGCAGGTTGCACAGCACGGTCAGGCCGAAATGGCGGTTGATGCGCTGCAGCGCGTCCATGACGATCCGGGCGTTGCGCGGGTCGAGCGAGGCGACGGGTTCGTCGGCGAGGATGATCTCGGGCTCCTGCACCAAAGCGCGACAGATGGCGACGCGCTGCTGCTGGCCGCCGGAGAGGTCGTCGGCGCGCTGGGCGGCGAGGTTCGCGATGTCGAGCTGGTCGAGGGCGGACAGCGCGATGGCGCGGTCATCGGCGCTCCACAGGCGGGTCATGCTGCGCCAGGCGGTGGTGTGGCCGAGGCGGCCGACGAGGACGTTGTTGAGCACGTCGAGCCGGCCGACGAGGTTGAACTGCTGGAAGATCATGGCGCAGCGGCGGCGCCAGTCGCGCAGGGGGCGGCCCTGGAGCGCGGTCACGTCCTGGCCGCCGAAGGTGATGCGGCCGGTGGACGGCTCGCCGAGGCGGTTGATCAGGCGCAGCAGGGTGGACTTGCCGGCGCCGGAGCGGCCGATGACCCCGACGAACTGGCCGGGCACGATGGACAGGCTGACGCGATCGACGGCGCGGGTGGTGCCGAAAACCTTGCTCACATCCTCGATCGCCAGCATCGCCCCGCTTCCCGTCGGCCGGGCCGGGTTGTGTCAGAAGCGGCAGGGGGCGTGGGTTAAGCTTTGATGACCGAAGCCCGCGGTTGGCAGTTGCAACAAAGCGGTCATAATGCCCGCATCATCGCCGCGAAGGAGCCGCCATGTTCACGCGCCGCCAGATGCTCGCCGCCGCCGGCACCGCCGCCCTGGCCGGCCCCGCATTCGCCCAGGAGAAGCGGGAGCTGCCGAAGCCGGGCAAGCGGGCCTGGGCGGCGCAGGTGCCGGTGATCCGGATCGGG
>JBGAIK010000261.1:0-6818 GCA_044225615.1 Acetobacteraceae bacterium
GCGATGACGAAGTCGCGGTCGGTGATCGACGGGCGGATGCCCTCGGTGCCCTTCAGGTCCGACCAGCGGATGTTGTCGTTGATGTCCAGCGCCGCGAGATCGGCGTCGAAATGTGCCGGCACGTTCTCGGGATCGCACAGGCACTCGACGGCGTGGCGCACGACGTTCAGCACGCCGCCGCGCTTGAGGCCGACCGAGGTGCCCTCGTTGTGGAACACCACGGCCACCGCGACGCGGATGCGCTCGCCGGGGGCGAGGCGCTGGAAGTCCACGTGCTCGGGCGTGTCGGTCACCTTGTGGAACTGCACGTCGCGGATCAGGGCGCGGGTGGCTTCGTCGCCGACCTTGATCTCGTAAAGGCGCGAGCGCCAGCCGGAGGAATGGATCTCGCGCAGGACGACGCGGGGGTCGAGGGCGATGAGCGTGGGCGTCTGCTTCGCCCCGTAGATCACGGCGGGCACCTTGCCCTGCCGGCGAGTCGCGCGTGCTGCCCCCTTACCTGCACGGACGCGCGCCTCGGCCTCGATGGTCACGAAATTGGCCATTGGGTTGCTCCTGAAACTGCAAAAGCCGGCCTCCAGGGGTGCCGGCGCGGCCGGGCGTGTAGCAAGCCGCTGCCCGGAGCGCAAATGGCTTGACGCCGGGCAGGCATGCGGTTCCGATCCGGGAATGGAGGAGATCATTCTTCCCGCCCTGGTGGTGGTTGGCGGCTGGCTGCTCGGCGTCATCGGCTTCTTCCGCGCCGGCAAGGCGCGGCGGGAGGTCGAGATGCTGCGCCAGAGCGTGATCCTGCTGTCCCAGCGGCTGGCGGCGGCGCCGGACGCCCCCCCCGCCGTGCCCGCGGCCGCCCCGCCGCCCGTGCCGGAGGTGGCCGAGGCTGCCCCGCCGCCCGGCCCTGAACTTCAGGCGGCCGAGCCGTCCGCTCCCGAACCGCCCCCGCCCGGGCCTGCGCTGCCGGAGCCGAAGCGTGACCTGGAGGCCGTGCTGACCCAGCGCTGGGGCATCTGGCTGGGCTCGGCGGCGCTGCTGCTGGCCGGGGTGTTCCTGATCCGCTACGCGGCCGAGCAGGGCCTGCTCGGTCCCGCGGCGCGCTGCTTCGGGGCGGCGCTGCTCGGCGCGGCCCTGCTGGCGGCGGCGGAGTTCATGCGCCGCCACCCGCCCCCCGCCCTGGCCGGCAGCTTCGCGGTGGACCAGGCGCCAGGCGCGCTGGCGGCAGGCGGCGCGGCCGTCCTGTTCGGTGCGGCCTACGGGTTCGGTCCGTTCTATGGGCTGGTGCCCCCCGTGGTCGGCTTCATGCTGATGGCGGCGGCGGCGATGGCGGGGCTGCTGGCCTCGCTGCGCTTCGGACAGCTGACGGCAGCGGTCGGCGTGGCGGCGGCGTTCGGCACGCCGGCGCTGGTCTCCTCGACCGCGCCGGACATGGGCAGCCTGTTCGCCTACCTGCTGGCGGTGAGCGCGGCCTGCTTCGGCGTGATGCGCTGGACAGCCTGGACCTGGCTCGGCTGGGTGGCGTCGCTCGCCGGGGCGTTCTGGGTGCTGATCGCGGCGGACTTCCCGGACCAGGCCTGGGCGCCGGGCCTGTTCGTGCCGCTCGCGGTGCTGCTGAACCTGGTGCTGCTGCCCGCCCCGGCGCTCGACCATGCGCTGGGCCGGCGGATGGCCTGGCTGCCGATGCTGGCGCTGGGCGCGGCCGGCCTGGTGCTGGAGGGGGCGGCGCCGGGGCTCGCGGCACGGGCCGGCATGTTCCTGCTGTCGCCGATCGCGGTGTGGAAGGGCTGGGCCGAGCCACGGCTGGTGCGCCTGCCCTGGGGCGCGGCGGGGCTCGGGCTGCTGGCCCTGCTGGTCTGGGCGCTGCCCGCCTGGCAGCCGACCGGCGAGGAGATCACGGTCGAGGGCGTGGTCCAGGCGGTGATCCCGGGCGCATGGGCGCCGGAGGCACTGGTGCCGTTCCTGTCCGCGGCCGCCGCCTTCGCCGTCTTCCACGCCCTGTGCGGCCTGTGGCAGGAGCGGCGGGCGAACCCGCTGGACTGGGCTTCCCTGCCGGCGGCGGTGCCGGTGCTGACCCTCGCGGTCGCCTATGTGCAGGTGGCGCGCTTCCAGCCGGACCTCGCCTGGGCCGCCGCCGCCCTGGCCCTGGCGGCGGGGCTGGTGTTCACCGCCCATCTGGCGGTGCGCGAGGGATCGCTGGAACGGGCCGGGGTGCATGGCGCGGGGGCGGCCGCGGCGCTGTCGCTGGCCTATGCGATCGTGCTGCGGGATGCCTGGCTGACGCTGGCGATCTCGCTGTTCGTGCCGGCGCTGGCCTGGATCGCCGAGCGGTCGGGCGTGCGCGGGCTGCGCAAGGTGGCCCTCGTGGCGGCGACGGTCGTGCTGGTGCGGCTGCTGCCGAACTGGAACGTGCTGTTCTACCCGTTCGGGTCCCTGCCGGTGGTGAACGGCTTGGTGGCGGCCTATGCGGTGCCGGCGGCGGCCTTCGCCTGGGCGGCGATGCGCTTCCGCCGCGTCGCCGACGACCTGCTGGTGGCGGTGCTGGAGGCCGGCGCGGTCACCCTGTTCGCCGCCTTCGTGGTGCTGGAGGTGCGCCACGCGGCGACCGGCGGCAGCATGCTGGGCGACGCCGAATTCGCCGAGGTGGCGTTCGACCTGACCTTCCTGGCCGTGCAGGCGCGCGCGCACCTGTACCTGCATCGGCGCACCGGCCGGCGGGTGCTGGGCTGGGCCTGGCGGATCGAGGGCACGCTGGCGCTGCTGCTCGGCGCCGTGCTGCTGCTGGTGAACCCGCTGGTGACCAACGACCGTGCCGGCGCGGTGGCCCTGGCGGCGGGCTACCTTGTGCCGGGCATCCTCGCGGCCCTGGCCATGCGCCAGGTGGCGGCCGGCCGCCTGCTCGCGGTCTATGCCGGGCTGGCCGGGTTCGCGTGGATCACGCTGCAGATCCGCATGCTGTTCCATCCCGCGGCCCCGTCGCTGGAGCGCAGCCCGGTGGAGGCGGCCGAGCTGTGGGCATGGTCCGGCGCCTGGCTCGCCTATGGCGCCGGCCTGCTGGCCGCCGGGATGTGGCGGGGCGAGCGGGCCCTGCGCCAGGCCGGGCTCGCCGTGGTCGGCCTGGTGGCGGCCAAGGTGTTCCTGTGGGACATGTCGGACCTGGACGGGCTGTGGCGCGTGGTGTCGTTCCTCGGCCTGGGGCTGGCGCTGATCGGCCTCGGCGCGGCATACCGGCGTTTCGTGCTGCCGGCGAAGGAGTAAGGGCATGGCGCTGTGGGTGCGGTTCGCGCGGGGCGCGGCCGAGGGGTTCGGCGTGCTCGCCGACGGCGCGATCGCCGTGCATGGCGGCGACATGTTCGCGGCCACCGTGCCGACCGGAGAAATCGTGGCGGCGGATGCGGTCCGGCTGCTGGCGCCGGTGCGGCCGGGCAAGTTCATCGGCCTGTGGGACAACGTGCGCAGCCTGGCCGAGGCGCAGGGCCTGCCGATCCCGGATTTCCCGCTCTTCTTCCTCAAGGCCAACAGCGCGATCGTCGGCCCGGAGGACGAATTCCGCGCCCCCGAAGGGTATGACGGGCGGGTGTTCTACGAGGGCGAGCTCGGCGTCGTGATCGGCCGGGCCTGCAAGAACGTGGACGAGGCCGGCGCCGAGGCGGCGATCTTCGGCTACACCTGCGTCAACGACGTGACCGCGGCCGGCCTGTTCGGCGACATCCCGAAATTCGAGCAATGGGCGCGGGCCAAGAGCTGCGACGGCTTCGGCCCGGTCGGCCCGGCCATCGCCACCGGCCTCGACTGGCGCGGCCTGGTGATCCGCACCCTGCTCAACGGCCGCGAGCGGCAGAACTACCCGGCGAGCGACTTCATCCTGCCGCCGCCGCGCATCATAAGCCTGCTGTCGCGGGAAATGACCCTCCTGCCCGGCGACCTGATCAGCTGCGGCACCGGCGCGGGCATCCTGCCGATGCGGCCGGGCATGACCGTGGAAGTGGCGATCGAGGGCGTCGGCGTGCTGCGCAACCGCTTCGCCGCCTGACGCCCCCGGGCCAAGCTCAGCGCAGCGCCAGCTCCGCGATCTGCACCGCGTTCAGCGCCGCGCCCTTCAGCAGCTGGTCGCCGGCGACCAGCAGCGACAGCGAGCGCCCCGACGGATCGGACGTGTCCTCCCGCAGCCGGCCGACCAGCACGTCGCCCTGGCCGGTGGCCTCGCGCGGCATCGGGAAGTGGTTGCCGGCCCGGTCGTCCACGATGCGGATGCCGGGCGCGGCGCCGAGCAGCGCGCGGGCGGCGTCCGGGGTGATCGGCTGATCGAACTCGACCGTCATGGCGATGGTATGGGCGCGCAGCACGGGGACGCGGATGCAGGTGATGTTCACGCGCGGCACCTGGCGCCGACAGGATCTTGCGCAGCTCGCGCACCACCTGGTCTCCTCGCCGTTCTCGCCGGTCTCCACGTCCATCTCGCTGTCATGGCTGAACAGGTTGAAGGCGTAGGGGTGCTTGAGCACCGTGTTGGCATAGGCGCGGCCGGCCAGATGCGCCTCGGTGCTGGCGCGCAGCTCCTCCATCGCCGCCGCGCCGGCGCCGGAGGCGGCCTGGTAGGTGGCGGCCACGATGCGCCGGATCGGGTTGGCGGCATTGAGCGGCGCCAGCGGCACGGCGGCGATGATGGCCACGCAGTTGGGGTTGGCGATGATGTTGCCGTGGCCCGCCATGGCGCCGGCGTTCACCTCCGGCACCACCAGCGGCACCGAGGGGTCCATCCGGAAGGCGGAGGAATTGTCCACCACCAGCGTGCCTGCCGCCGCCGCGGCCGGCGCGAAACGCTTCGCGGCGGCGGACCCTGCGGAGAACAGGGCGATGTCGATACCGGCCAGGCTCGCCTCGTCCATGACCTCCACGGGCACGGCCTGCCCGCGGAAATCGAGCATCCGGCCGGCGGAGCGCGGCGAGGCGAACAGCCGCAGGCCGGCCAGCGGGAAGCCGCGCTGCGCCAGGCAGGCGATCAGCTCGACGCCGACCGCCCCGGTCGCGCCGACCACGGCAACCTGCGGCGCGGCTTGCTGCGCCGGGTGGCCGGAGCGGGGGGAAAGCTCGTTGGGCATGGGAAGTCTCCAGGATGGGCCGGGAGACGGGGATGCATGCCGAGTTGCCGCGCGTGCCCCCGTCCGGTGCCGGCGGGGGGCTCGGGGGTGCGGTCTATGCCGGAGGCATGGTCGCGCAGCCGCCCGGGAACGCCCCGCCGGGGAGCGTTTTCGTTTTGACCGTGCGCGTGATCAGGCCGTTGGACATGCAGGGCGCGTATCATGGCGCGACAGGCATGCGCAAGGGCGCGCTTGACGCCGAGCCGCCGCGCGGGAGAGGGTGTGCCATGCGCAACGCCGCCTCCCCTGCGAGCCGACGCCGTCCCTGCACCCTGCTGCAGGGCGCCGTTGCGTCTTGGGATCGACGGCCGGACTGACCGGCCAGCGCCGCACAGGCGCCGTTTCCCGAGCCTTCCGCCACCCTGCCCGCCACCTCGGCCGGCAGGGTTTCTTTTTGCCCGAGAGGTCCCCGACCATGTCGCACAGCCCCGCCACCCCGATCGTGCCCGCCCGGCCGGAGGATGCCGCTGCCATCCGCCGGCTGACGCGCGAGGCCTATACGCGCTGGGTGCCGGTGATCGGGCGCGAGCCGCTGCCGATGCGGGCCGACTACGCGGCCGCGGTGCAGGCGCATCTTTTCGGCCTGGTCTGGATCGAGGACCGGCTGGCCGGCCTGGTCGAAATGATCCCGGGCGAGGATCACCTGCTGATCGAGAACGTCGCCGTCGGGCCCTGGTACCAGGGGCGCGGGCTCGGCCGCCGTCTGGTCGCGCATGCCGAGACGGTGGCGCGCGACATGGGCGTGGCGGAGGTGCGGCTCTACACCAACGCGCTGTTCCGCCGGAACGTGACGCTCTACCGGAGCCTCGGCTACCGGGTGACGCGCGAGGAAACCTCCGCGCTCGGCATCACGGTGCACATGGCCAAGGCGGCGAAGGCGGCCGCGCCGGCGAAATGAAGCCCGCGGCGCCTACCCCCGGCTGCCGAAGATCGCGGTGCCGACCCGCACATGGGTCGCGCCATGCGCGATCGCGGTCTCGAAATCGCCCGACATGCCCATCGACAGGGTGGGCAGCCCGTGGCGCCGGGCGCAGGCGGCGAGCCAGTCGAAATGCGGCGCCGGGTCGCCCTCCGCCGGCGGGATGCACATCAGCCCGTCGAGCGCGGCCCCGAAGCGGCCCTTGCAGGCGTCGATGAACGCATCCGCCTCCTCGCGCGGGATGCCGGATTTCTGCGTCTCGTCGCCCACGTTCACCTGCACCAGCAGCTTCGGCAGGCGGCCCTCGCGGGCGGCGGCCTCGGCGATGGCATCGGCCAGGCGCGGCCGGTCCAGGCTCTCGATCACGTCGGCCACGCGCACCGCATCGCGCGCCTTGTTGGTCTGCAGCCCGCCGATGACATGCAGGCACAGCCCGGGATGGGCGGGTCGCAGGGCGGGGAACTTGCCGGCCGCCTCCTGCACCCGGTTCTCGCCGAAATGCGCCTGGCCGGCAGCGAGCGCGGCCATCACCGCCTCGGCCGGATGGGTCTTGGACACGGCCACCAGCGCCACCGAGGCGGGATCGCGTCCGGCGCGCCGCGCCGCGGCGGCGATGCGGTCCTGCACCCGGCGGAGATTGCCGGCAACGGCATCATAGCTATGGTCCATGGCAGCCTGCTTCGCGATCGGGAGGAAGATGGACCACAGGCTTGTCGCATGGGGCCGGGCGGTCAAGAGCCGCGGCACCGCAGGCCTGCCGCCGCTGTGGC
>JBGAIK010000262.1:0-6370 GCA_044225615.1 Acetobacteraceae bacterium
CACGTGAACCTCGTGCGCTACGCCGACGACCTCGCCACCGTCGTCCCCAACGTCGCGAAAAGCTGGGAGTGGAACAAGGACTACACCCAGCTCACCTTCAAGCTGCGCCGCGGTCACAAATGGTCCGACGGCTCGCCCTTCACCGCCGAGGACATCCAGTTCTGGTACGACGACATCGTGCTCGACACCAACGTCATCAAGAAGCCGAAGGACTACGCGCTCGTCGCCGGCAAGCCGATGAAGGTGGTGGTCGTCGATGCCGAGACCGTCCGCTTCGAGCTGCCGGCGCCCAAGCCCGGGCTGCTCACCCACTTCGCCACGCATTACGCGCAGCCGTTCCAGCCCAAGCGCTTCCTGATGCAGTTCTACCCCAAATACAACCCGAACGCCGACAAGCTGGCGCAGTCGATGGGCTTCAAGGACGGCTATGCCGCCGTCTCGGCCTACTACGCCAACTCCGACTGGAAGGACATCGCGACGCCGATGCTGTCGCATCCCGACATCGCGAAGAAGCTGCCCAAGGCGACGGTGCCGACGCTGGAATCCTTCATCACCATCGCCGAATCCACCGACGGCCGGCACTACGTCGCCAACCCCTACTTCCACATGGTCGACACCGCCGGCAACCAGCTGCCCTATATCAGCGAAATGGACGAGATCCACGTCGCCGCCAACGAGGTGCGCCTGCTGAAGCTGGTCAACGGCGAGACCGACTACAAGTCGCAGTCGGTGCAGCTGCCATCGGCGCCGATGCTGCTGGAGAACCAGAAGAAGGGCAGCTACACGGTGGAGCTGCGCCCCACCATCGCCATGCCCGTCTTCGGCTTCAACGTCACCTCGGCCGATCCCGAGAAGCGCAAGGTCTTCGCCAACCTCAAGTTCCGCCAGGCCATGTCGGTGGCGATCAACCGCAAGGAAATCAACGACGTCGCCTTCTTCGGCCTCGGCGCCACCGGCCAGTACGTGCCGTTCAGCCCCGTGCCGTCCTTCGTGCCCAAGGAGCTCGCCAGCTACTACGCCCAGTACGACGTCGCCCTCGCCCGCAAGCTGCTCGACGAGATCGGCATGGTCGACAAGGACGGCGATGGCCAGCGCGAGCTGCCCAACGGGGCCAAGTTCGTGCTCAACATCCAGTTCGCCACCCAGGGCATGCCCGGCCAGGTCGCCGAGCTGGTCGCCCAGTACTGGACCGCGGTTGGCGTGAAATCCACCATCAAGGAGGTCACGCCCGACGAGTTCCGCTCCGCCCAGTCGGCTAACACGCTGGACGTCATCCCCTGGTCCAAGGGCCAGTCGGCCGCCATCGTGATGGGCAATGCCGAGCTGTTCCAGCCGCCGTTCGAGAACTACTTCGGCGGCCGCGTCGGCATGCTGTGGGCCGAATATGTCGACAGCAAGGGCGCCAAGGGCGAGAAGCCGCCCGCCTATGTGGACGAGATGCTGGCCGATATCGACGCCTTCCAGTCCAACCCGATGGGCACGCCCGAATCCGACCGGCTCGGCGCCAGGCTGGCGAAGAACATGACCGAGAACCTGCTCTGGATCGGCACCGTGCAGGCGCCCGGCCCGGTCTACCACACCAACCGGCTGAAGAACTTCGTCACCTTCAAGACCTGGTCCTACGAGTTCTACCGCACCTATCCGTACCGCCCGCAGCAGTGGTACCTGGACGGCGGCAGCTGATCCCCCGCCCCGCAACCCCGGCCCGGGCGCAATCCCGGGCCGGCCAGGCCTGACGCGTGCTGCAATTCGCCCGCTTCGCCGCCACCCGCGCCGTGATGGCGCTGGTCACGCTGCTGCTGGTCTCCTTCATCGTCTTCACGCTGATGGAGCTGGTGCCGGCCAACTGCGCCGAACGCTACCTCGCCTTCAAGGACACCCAGGGCCAGCGCATCGGCCTGGCCGACATCAAGGCCGAGGAGCAGCGCCTCGGCCTCGACCGCCCCTATGTCGAGCGCTGGGCGAACTGGGTCGGCAACGTCTTCCTGCGCGGCGATTTCGGCAACAGCTGCATCCTGCGCGTGCGCATCAACCAGCTGATCGGCCAGAAATTCGCCCTCTCGCTCGGCATCTGCGCCGCCGCCCTGATCTTCGCCTACCTGATCGCGCTGCCGGTGGGGATATTATCGGCCACCGCCGCCAGCCCGAAGCTCAACACCGGCCTGCGGCTGGTTTCCTATCTCGGCCTCGCCTTGCCCAACTTCCTGCTCGCGCTCAGCATCATGCTGTTCTCCACCATGGTCTTCGGCGACACGCTGACCGGCCTGTTCTCGCCCGAGTTCCGCGACGCCGAATGGTCGGCCGCCCGGCTGCAGAACTTCCTGCTGCATGCCTGGCTGCCGGTGTTCATCCTCGGCTGGTCCGCCACCGCCTTCGCGCTGCAGACCGTCCGCGCCCTGGTCTCCGACGAGCAGGGCAAGCTCTACGTCACCGCCGCCCGCGCCCGCGGCGTGCATGGCCGGCGCCTGCTCTGGCGCTATCCGGCCCGCCACGCGCTGGCGCCGATCATCAACTCGCTCGGCTTCGACCTCAACCGCGTCTTCAACGAGCTGCCCATCGTCGCCTCCATCCTCACCCTCACCGAGGCCGGCTCGCTCCTGCTCGACGGCCTCGCCCGCTCCAACGACCAGCAGCTCGCGGGCGCCATCATCTTCCTGCTCACCGCCTCCATCGTGGCACTGAACTTCCTCACCGACCTGCTGCTGGCCCTCGTCGATCCGCGCATCCGCAAGAGCGTGCTGGGGAGCTGATATGAAGCCCGCCGACCCGGCCCGCAGCCAGCGGGCGAAGGAAGCCTACTTCACCGCCAGCCAGCGCCAGCTGATCTGGGCCCGCTTCCGCCGCAACCGCCCGGCCATGTGCGCCGCCTTCGTGCTGTTCCTGCTCATCGCCATGGGCCTCGCCGCCCCCTTCCTCTCCCCCTACGACCCCACCATCGCCGGCCGCGACAAGGAGTACGAGAACGGCGCCCCCCAGATCCCCCGCTTCTGCGACCACAACGGCTGCTCCTGGCGCCCCTTCATCTACACGCTGGAGCGCACCCGCTCGATCCAGACCAATTTCCGCTGGGTCACCACGCTCAACACCGAGAAGCGCCGCTACGTCCATTTCTTCGTCCGCGGCTGGGACTACGAGCTGTTCGGCCTCAACATCGACCTGCCCGGCGAGAGCTTCGACCTGCGCATCAAGGGCCTCACCCTCGACCTGCATTTGTTCGGCGCCGACACCGGCGGCATCCATCTGTTCGGCACCGATTCCGCCGGCAAGGACATCTTCTCCCGCACCCTGCACGCGGTCTGGACCTCGCTCGCCGTGGGCACCATCGGCGTGCTGATCGGCTTCGTCCTCGCCCTCGTCATCGGCGGCATCTCCGGCTACTGGGGCGGCAAGATCGACGGCGCGCTGCAGATGCTCACCGACGCGGTGCGCACCGTCCCCGCCATTCCGCTGTTCATGGCGCTCGCCGCCTTCGTCCCCTCCGAATGGTCGGCCGAACGGCGCTTCTTCTTCATCGCCACCATGCTCGGCCTGATCGGCTGGCCCACCCTGGCCCGGCGCGTGCGCACCCACCTGCTCACCGAGCGCAACCAGGAATACGTCCTCGCCGCCCAGCTCTGCGGCGCCTCCGCCGGCCACGTCATCCGCCGCCACCTGCTGCCCAGCTTCACCAGCTACATCATCGTCGACCTCGTCATCTCCTTCCCCTACATGGTGCTCTCGGAAACCGCGCTCAGCTTCATCGGCCTCGGCCTCAAGGACCCGGTGAACTCCCTCGGCGTCATGCTGCAGAACGTCACCAGCGCCGACGTCCTGCTCAACTACCACTGGTATTTCATCCCGGTGCTGTTCTTCATCGCCATGGTCCTGGCCTTCGTCTTCGTCGGCGACGGCCTGCGCGACGCGGCCGACCCCTATTCGGACCACCGCTGATGTCCCAGGCGCCGACCGATCGCCCCCCGCCGCTGATCTCGGTGCGCGACCTCACCGTCCGCTTCCGCACCGACGAGGGGCTGATCACCGCCGTCGACGGCGTCTCCTTCGACATCGCCCCCGGCGAGGTGCTCGGCCTGGTCGGCGAATCCGGCAGCGGCAAGTCGGTCACCGCCAAGGCGCTGATGAAGCTCAACCCCGGCAACGCCGCCTACGCCCCCGCAAGCCGCATCCTGCTGCACAATGACGGGCGCGAGACCGACATCCTCGCGCTCCGCGCCGCGCGCGACCTCATGGTCGTCCGCGGCGGCGCCGTCTCCATGATCTTCCAGGAGCCGATGGCCAGCTTCGCGCCCGCCATCACCATCGGCGACCAGATGATCGAGCAGCTCCTGCTCCACACCGACATGACCAGGCGCCAGGCCCGCGCCCACGCCATCGACATGCTGGCCCGCGTCGGCATCGCCGATCCCGCCCGCCGCATCGACCAGTACGCCTTCGAGTTCTCCGGCGGCATGCGCCAGCGCGCGATGATCGCCATGGCGCTGTCCACCCGCCCGAAGCTGCTCATCGCCGACGAGCCCACCACCGCGCTCGACGTCACCATCCAGGCCCAGGTCATCGACCTCATGCTCGACCTGGTGCGCGAGTTCGGCATGGGCATCCTGTTCATCACCCACGACCTCGGCGTCATCGCCCAGACCGCCGACCGCGTCGCGGTGATGTATCTCGGCCGCATCGCCGAGCAGGGCACGGTCCGCCAGGTCATCCGCACCCCCGCCCACCCCTACACCAGGGGCCTGATCAACGCCCTGCCGCGCATCGACCACCCCGACCAGCCGCTCACCCCGGTTCCCGGCGACATCCCGAGCCCGCTGGAGCGCCCGGACGGCTGCGTCTTCCACACCCGCTGCCCGCTGATGCGCCCCGGCACCTGCGACGCGGCCATCCCCGCCCTCGCCCCCGTCGCCGCGGGCCACCAGGCCGCCTGCTTCGTCACCGCCCCCGTCCAGGCGCCGGCGGGGGCCGCCGCATGAGCCCCACCCAGCCCCTGGTCGCCGTCCGCGACCTCTCGGTCCACTACCGCCTCGGCCGCGCCCTGCTCGGCGCCGTCCCCGTCATCCGCGCCGTCGACCATGTCTCGCTCGACATCCCCAGCGCCGCCTTCTTCGGCCTGGTCGGCGAAAGCGGCTCCGGCAAGACCACCCTCGGCCGCGCCATCCTCCGCGCCGCCCCCATCGCCGCGGGCGAGATCGCCTATCGCGACGAGGAGGTCTCCTACGACGTCGGCCGCCTCGGCAAGGCCGGCCTGCGCGACTACCGCCGCCGCGCCCAGCTCATCTTCCAGGACCCCTACGCCGCCCTCAGCCCGCGCATGACCGTGCGCGACATCATCGCCGAGCCGCTGGAAGTGATGGGCCTGACCGCATCGCGCGAGGAGACCGACGCCCGCGTCCGCGAGATCGCCGCCAAGTGCCGCCTCAACCTCGAGCATCTGCGCCGCTTCCCGCACGCCTTCTCGGGCGGCCAGCGCCAGCGCATCTCCATCGCCCGCGCCCTGGTCTGCCGCCCGCGCTTCATCGTCGCCGACGAGAGCGTGGCCGCCCTCGACGTCTCGATCCAGGCCGACATCCTCAACCTGCTCAAGGCCCTGCGCGACGAGCTGCGCCTGACCATCCTCTTCGTCAGCCACGACCTCAGCGTCGTCGCCCATGTCTGCGACCATGTGGCGGTGATGTATCTCGGCGCCATCGTGGAGCAGGCCCCCACCCGCAGCCTGTTCGCCCAGCCCCGCCACCCCTACACGGCCGCCCTGTTCTCGGCCATCCCCTCGCTCGACCCCGACAGCCGCGGCCGCGCCCAGCGGCTGGAGGGCGAGATCCCGAGCGCCGCCAACGTCCCCCCCGGCTGCCGCTTCCACACCCGCTGCCCGCACGCGCAGGCACGCTGCCGCACGGAGGCGCCGGCCTTGCGCGTGCTCGCGCCGGGGCACCTGGCGGCGTGCCACTTCGCGGAGGAACTGGCGCCGGTGCTCGCGCGCGACGGGGAGGAGGCAGTTTGAACAACGAGGCGGCGAGAAGGGCAGGGCGGCCATCTTCTCCGCCGGGCCGCCTGTCCGCAGCCCACTGCTTTCCTTACCCAACGGCGTCCGAAGCCAGGCAAGCAAGCAGAGTCACCACAGAGGCACAGAGACACGGAGAAGCAAGACAAGAGCCCCCGACCCGGCGACCGGGATTTTTCCGGATATTTCCCTGACGTCATGGTCGGCGAAGGCCGACCATCCACGACTTTGCCGACACCAGACGCAGGCAATCTGCAGACGGCTGTTCTCGCGCTATCGCTCGTCACGAGTCGAAACGTCCGGAATTTCTGACGGATGGCAGGGAGGAGGGCAGGTGCCCCCGGGCGAGGAAATCCTAATGCAACATAAAGGACGTTA
>JBGAIK010000263.1:0-6368 GCA_044225615.1 Acetobacteraceae bacterium
GGCAGGAGGGGTTCGGTGCGCGGCTGGGGCGCAACGCGGCATACGGCTCGGCCGGGGCGGGGCTGGGGGCGGCGGTGATGGGGGCGGCAAGCACGTTCCTGTCCCACCAGGCGGTATTCCTGATCGCCGCAGGGCTGCTGCCGCTCGCGCTGGCGGCGATCGCGCGGATCGGTCCGGACCGGGAGGAGGCGCCGGCCGAGAGCCACGAGGAGGCGCCCGGGCTGCTGGCGCCGCTGGCGCTGCTGCGCAGCCGGCGGATCCTGGTGTTCGCTGCCTGCCTGATGCTGTTCCAGCTGTCCTCGATCGCGGTGCTGCAGCTGGCGGCAGTCGAGGCCACGGCGCTGGCGGGGGCGCGCGCGGGCCTGATCATCGCCGGTTTCCTGATCGTGCCGCAGCTGGTGGTGGCGCTGTTCGCCGGCGCGGTGGGGCGTGCGGCGGAGCGGCACGGGCGGCGCATCGTGCTGCTGCTGGGCTTCGCGACGCTGCCCCTGCGGGCCGGCGCCTTCGCGCTGATCCACAGCCCCTATGCGCTGGTGGCGGTGCAGGTTTGGGAGGGGCTGGGGGGCGCGGTGTTCGGGGTGCTGATGCCGCTGGTCGCCTCGGATCTGGTGCGGCGGCGGCGCTACACGCTGTGCCTGGCGCTGCTGAGCCTGGCATCGACCCTGGGGGCGGCGTTGTCGACGACGGTGGCCGGGCCGATCGCCGACCGGTTCGGGCGGGCAGCGGCGTTCTGGGCGCTGGCGGGATTCGGGGCGCTCGGCCTGGCGCTGGTCGCCTTCGCGCTGCCGGAGACGAAGCGGCGCACGCGCGGCGGTCAGCGGGTGTTGGGGTAGCAGGCGGACACGCTGAGATCGATGCCGTTCTTCAGCGAGTCGATGAGCAGGGGCAGCACGGTCTCGAACTTGTAGGCGATGGTGACCGAGGCGAAGCCGTTGACGCCGCCGCAGGAGGCGGTGCGGCTGGCGGTGACGTTGCTGGCGGCGATGATGACGTTCCAGTTGGCCGCCTCGCCGACGACATAGCTCTTGCTGTTGTCGGCGCTGTAGGCGCTGCCGGAGGCGCAGCCGGAGGCGAGCACGCCGATGCAGCGGGCGCCGGAGACGGCGGAGGCCTGCAGCGCCTCCTGCGTCCAGGCGAGGCGGCCGAATTCGAGGGCGCCCAGACCCATCATGAGCATCACCGGGGCGATGATGGAAAACTCGACGACGCTGACGCCGCGGCGGCAGCGGAACAGCCGCAGCGCCTTCATTTTACCTGGACGAGGGCGGCCACCGTCATCTTGCCGCTGGGCAGGAAGCTGTAGCCGGAGAAGATGGGCGTGTAGGTGTGGCTGGCCGAGATCAGCACGAACTTGCCCGCGGTGCCGCCGCCGGCGCAGGCATTGCCGCAGGTGACGGGGCTGCCCCAGGTGACGGTGGTGGCGGCCGAGCCGGTCGGGCAGTAGCAGTTGTCGGCGTTGGCCGCGGTGCCGCTGGCGACGGCGGCACCGGCGGTGACAGTGGATACGGGGCCGTTGTTGACGGTCGCGACGCTGTCGGCCCAGGCATTCTTGCGGGCGTTGGCGGCGATGTTGCCGAGCTTGGTGGCGAGCGCGGCGGCGTCGGTGGCGTTCACCTTGTCGTAGCTGACCATGGCGAAGCCGGCCGAGGCGGTGACCGAGGCGTCCAGGATATACTTGGCCACCAGGGCGTTGCCGATGTCCACGATGCCGGCCACGGTGATCATCAGCACCGGCGCGACCAGCCCGAACTCGAGGGCCGCCACGCCGCGTCGGCCGCCCCGGCGGAACGGGGCGCGGCCTTTGCTGCCGTTGCCGCCGGGGCGTGCCATGGTCACTTCACCAGCGCGACGGAGGCGGTGGTGACCGCGGAGGTGCCGTCGCCGCCGACACCCGTGCCGCCGAGGCCGGCACAGGTGGAGGCGAGCGCGGTGCCGCCGCTGAGGGTGATGGCCTTGGCCAGCAGCTCCAGGCAGGCACCGGTGGCATCGCCCACGCCGGCGCCGCCGGACAGCGAGAGGTTGCCGTTGGGGACGTAGAAGACGCCCGAGACGCTGACACCCGAGGCGCCCTGGCCGAAGATCGCCGTGCCGGTGCGCGAGGTGTCGGTCGGGCCGATCACCGCGAAGCCGGCACCGCTGGCGGCGCCCGTGGGCGCGGTCAGGGTCACGTTGGTGTAGCCGGCGACGACGCAGAAGACGGCGCCGGCGCAGCTGCCGGTGGCGGTCGCCGCACCGGCGATCTGCAGCACCACGCCGCTGGCCGCCAGGCCGATCTGGGAGCCGGTGCAGTTGACCGACCCGCCGTTGCTCTCGCCGAGGGCGAAGTAGCCGTTGATGGTGTAGATGCCGGCGCCGAGGGTCAGGCCGCCGGAGGCGCTGATGCTGCCCTTGATCCAGTGCTGCGAGGCTGCCGGCAGGGTGAGGCAGCTGCCGCCGCCGGTGGTCAGGTTGCCGACCGCGGTGAAGCTGCTGCCCAGGGAGTCGCCCAGCACCAGCTTGCCGCCGCCGCCGACGTTGAACACCTTGCCGCTGCTGGAGCCCGGGCCAAGGTTGTAGGTGTTGGCGGTGGAGCCGGTGCCGATGGCCATGGTGGTGCTGCCGCTGTCCATGCCGTTGGAGAGCGTCATGTTGACCGGGCCGGCGAAGGTCAGGCTGCTGCCGGTGTGGCAGATGCTGTATTCGTTGTTGCAGCCGCCGCCGACATACTTGCCGATGCGGTAGGTGGCGCCCTGAAGGAACTGGGTGGTCGAGCCGCCGCCGGTATAGAGGCCGGCGACGATGTTGTAGGTGCCCGCGCCGAAGGTCATCTTGGAGCCGGAAACCTTGACGAAGCCGGCGAAATTGTAGGTGGAGCCGGTGCCGGCCTCGGCCCATTTCACCGTGATGCCGCCGCCGAGATCGATCGGGCCGAAGGTGTAGTTGCCGTTGTTGGCGCAGGTGACGGTCCAGGTGGAGGTGCCGCTGCTCCAGGCGGCCGAGCAGGCATTGGAGGACTGGCTGGCGATCTTGGTGGACGGCGCATTGGCGCCGCTGGTGGTCCAGCCGAAGGTGATCGCCGCGGGGGTGCTGCCGGCCGTGGGCCCGGTCGGCGCGGTGAGCGCCGCGACGGTGGCGTAGTTGGCGGTCGCCGAGGTCACGACAGCGTTGCTGGCAAGCCAGTCGGCCGTCGCCGCCTTGGAGGTGGTGAGCGTCTTGCCGGCCGGCGCGGTGATGCCGCCGCAGCCGACGGTGGGTGCGGCCGCCGAATTGTACTTGAGCGCGGGGGTGACGATGTAGGTGCCGCAGGGCACGGTGACGGTGTTGTTCGAGGCGACCGCGCAGGACGGCGCGTTGATCTTGGTGCCGCCGCTGAGGGTGACGCCGGTGCCGATGCCGTTGAGGGCGAGCACGCACCCTTCGGTGCCGGCGCTGGCGGTGCTGGTGACCGGGGTGAACTCGGCGTAGGAACTGGCCTTGATGGTCAGCGAGGACTTGGAGCTGACCATCTGGGTGAGGGCGAGGGCCTGGGTGGTGGTGACCGTCACCTGCACCGCCGACTTGCCGCCCGTGGCGGGCGAGGTGACCACGGAGGCCACCGCGGCAGTGCCGGCGAGGCCGTTGAGCGTGGCCATGCGGGAAACCGCGGCATCCATCGCCGCGGTGGTGCCCAGCGTGGCGTAGGCGGTGGCGCCGGCATAGGCGGCGGTGTCGGCGATGCGCTGGTTGCGCGACTGGCTCATCACGCCATAGGCGTATTCGCTGCCCAGGCCGGCCATCCCGGCCAGAACCGGCAGCATGACGCCGGTATAGACGGCGATGCTCGCGCGCCGGGCGCGCAGTAACTTCCCGATCATGCGGGTCCCCAATGCTGCGACTGTCGGGACGCAAGCCGCCCCGCCGCGCAATCTGGGACCTGCGGTGTTAAGGGAGGGTCAAGCTTTGTTAACCAATTTCGTTGCTTTCACGCTGGCCGGGCCGGCGCGCAGCGGCGGCGGCGATACAACCGCAGGCGGCAGAAATCCGCCGCGCCTGCAACCCGGCGGCAGGCGCAGCCAGGATGCGTCGGAATGTTAAGGCGACGGGGTCAGCCGGGGATGCGCTCGATCTGCGCGCCGCACGCGGCAAGCTTGCGCTCGGCGGCCTCGTAGCCGCGGTCGAGGTGGTAGACGCGGTTGACGACCGTCTCGCCCCGTGCGGCGAGGCCGGCCACGACCAGGCCGAAGCTGGCCCGCAGGTCACTGGCCATGACCGGGGCGCCGGAGAGGTCCGGCGTGCCGCGGACGATGGCCGAGGCACCGTGGACCTTGATGTTGGCGCCCATCCGGCGCAGCTCGGACGCATGGCCGAAGCGGTCCTCGAAGATGTTCTCGGTGATCATCGAGGCGCCGTCGGAGACGCACATCAGGGCCATCAGCTGGGCCTGCATGTCGGTCGGGAAGCCGGGATAGGGCTCGGTCATGAAGTCGATGCCATGCAGGCCGTTCAGGCGCTTCACGTCGAGCCCGTCGCCCTGCTCGGTGATCTCGACGCCGGCGTCGTGCAGGGTGCGGACCACGGCGCCGAGATGGTCGAGCCGGGCATGCCTCAGATGCACCGCCCCGCCCGTGATTGCGGCGGCGCAGGCGTAGGAGCCGGTCTCGATCCGGTCGGGGATGATGGCGTGGGTGGCGCCGTGCAGGGCGCGCACGCCCTCGACGGTGAGGCGATCGGTGCCGATGCCGTCGATGCGGGCACCCATGGCGACCAGGCATTCGGCGAGGTTGGCGATCTCGGGCTCGCGCGCGGCGTTGGCGAGCACGGTCTGGCCGTCGGCGAGGGAGGCCGCCATCAGCAGGTTCTCGGTGGCGCCGACCGAGGGGAAGGGGAGCACGATGGTGGCGCCCCTGAGCCCGTGCGGAGCGCTGGCGGCGACGTAGCCGGAGTCAAGGCGGATCTCGGCGCCCATCTGCTCCAGCCCCTTGAGGTGCAGGTCGACCGGGCGGGCGCCGATGTTGCAGCCGCCGGGCAGCGACACGCGGGCCTCGCCGGTGCGGGCGACCAGCGGGCCGAGCACGAGGAAGGAGGCGCGCATCTTGCGCACGATGTCGTACGGCGCCTCGGTGTTGGTGATGGTCCCGCCGATCGAAAGGGTGCGGCCGTCGTTGGTGGGCTTGTCCACCGCGACGCCGTGCTGGGCCAGCAGCAGCGCCATGGTCTGGATATCGGCCAGCAGGGGGACGTTGGTCAGCACCAGGCGCTGCTCGGTCAGCAGTCCGGCGGCCATGAGCGGCAGGGCGGCGTTCTTGGCGCCGCCGATGGGGATGGTGCCGGAGAGCGGCCGGCCGCCGCGAATGCGAAATCGGTCCATGGTTCTTAATACATCACATCAACCGAGCCGTGGAAGTGCCACACCGCGCTGCCGCATGTACTTTCCGGCCTTGTCGGCATAGCTGGTCTCGCAGGGTTCGTTGCCGTGCAGGAAGAGGAACTGGCAGATGCCCTCGAAGGCGTAGATGCGGGCCGGCAGCGGCGTCGTGTTGCTGATCTCGATCGTGACCTGGCCTTCCCATTCCGGCTCCAGCGGGGTGACGTTCACGATGATGCCGCAGCGCGCATAGGTCGACTTGCCCAGGCAGATCACCAGCACGTCGCGCGGGATGCGGAAATACTCCACCGTGTGGGTGAGCACGAAGCTGTTGGGCGGGATGATGCAGACCGGCCCGGAGCGGTCCACGAAGCTCTCGGCGGCGAAGCGCTTGGGGTCGACGACGGCGGAATCGACGTTGGTGAACACCTTGAAGGCATCGGCGCAGCGCGCGTCGTAGCCGTAGCTGGACAGGCCGTAGCTGATCACGCCGTCGCGCTTCTGGGTCTCGACGAACGGGTCGATCATCGCATGCTCGACCGCCATGCGGCGGATCCAGCGATCGGACATGACGGGCATTGCGGGAACTTCCTCGGGCGCGGAGGCGGGGTTTAGCCCGGGTGCCGCGATGCCGCAAATTTGCGGTGAAATGTTTGCCCGCGTGGCGCGTCCTGTCTGGGAGACGACGAAGGGCCGGCCATGGATGGCGGATACCACACGGTGACGACCGCCGCGCGCAGCGTGCCGGAGCGGCCGCCGCGCGATGCGCGGCTGGATATCGTGCGCGGGCTGCTGCAGCTGTTCATCTTCGCCAGCCACGCCAGCGGCAGCTTCGTCGGGGCCTGGCTGATCCATGGCGCCTGGGGCTTCTCCGACAGTTCGGAGCAGTTCATCCTGCTCAGCGGCTTCACCCTGGGCAGCGTGTTCGCGCGCAAGCAGGCGCGCGACGGGTTCGGCCCCGCGCATCACGACCTGCTGCGGCGGACCTGGCGGCTGTACCGCATCCACCTGCTGGTCTTCGCGCTGTTCGGCCTGCTGGTCGCCG
>JBGAIK010000264.1:0-6363 GCA_044225615.1 Acetobacteraceae bacterium
CACTTGGCGCCCGGCCGCCGCGAGCCGCGCCCGCATCGTCCGCCCGCGCCCGGCCGGCGCGCCCGAGGAGCCCGGCCAGGCAAGACCCGCTATGGATCTTCGCCGCACGGGGTTTCCGGCTCAGCCGCGCAGCGTGAAGGCGAAGCTGCCTTCGGTCCGGTGGGTGTCCACCGAGGTTGCCCTCCAGGCCACTACGTAACGGCCCGGCGGCAGCGGCTTCAGCGCCACCACCAGCACCTTGGCGTCGGCCCCGGCATGCGCCGCGCCGTCGTCGAACCGCGCGCCCCTGGCATCGCGCAGCTCGATGGCGCTGAAGCGCGGCTCCAGCGCCTCGGAGAAGGTGATCGCGACCTGGGCGGGCGCGCTGCCGATGGTGCTGTCCGGCGCGGGGACGGCGCTGCGCAGATGCGCATGCGCCTTGGCGGCACGGCCGCCGGCAAGCAGCGCGGCGGCGGCGAAGGCGAGCGTTCTCCGATGCATGGCGATCTCCTTCCTGGTCAGGGCGCGGCCGGCGGAGTGCGGCCGATGGTGCGGGGAACAAGGGAGAGGCGCGCGGATTTCGCGACCTCCCCGGTCGGCGAGGCGGTCCAGGCGGCGAGGAAGCGGGCGAAATCCGCCATGTCGCGGTCCGGGTCGAGCCCCTGGAACAGCCAGCTCCAGCGCCCATTTCCGGTCAGCGCCACCCGCACGCCGGCGCCGCACGGGCCGAGGCAGGGGCCATGCGTCACCAGCACGCCGCTGCCGGCGGCGCAGGCGGTGAGTGCCTGGAGCAGCGGGGCGCCCGCCTGGCGACCCTCGCAGGATGCGCAGACGGAGAGGGTGCCGGCGCTCATGCCGCCACCGGAGCCAGCCGCGCCACCCGGGTGCCGGCAAAGGGCACCGGCAGGAACTGCGCCTGATAGCGGCGCAGCGCGGCGGCGGCCCCAACCTGCGTCATCCGCGGCGCCCGGCTAGTGTCCCGATTCCGAAGTTCGTTGCCACGTGCAGCGGTCGGAATCGGGACACTAGCTCTTTGTTTTCAGTGTCCTGTTCACCCCTACGTCCGCCATGAAGGATGGCGAACTTCGGGGACAGGACACTAGCGTAGCCGGCGGCGAGCACGATCAGCAGGTCGGGCGCGGCCTCTCCGGTTGGCATCGCGGTGCGCGCTCAAGGCTTCGGCGCCATCGGCATGGCGTGGCCGCCATGCATGCCCATCGCGGGACCGGCGGCGCCGGGGGCCGCGATCGTCGCCGTCACGGTCATGGGCGGCGCCTTCTCGAAGGTCAGGGTTACCGGGAAGGTCTCGCCCTGCTTGAGCTGGCGCTTGAGGTCCATCAGCATGATGTGCAGCCCGCCCGGCTTCAGCTCCACCTTCTTGCCGGGCTCGATCGGCAGGGCTTCGACAGGCAGCATCTTCATCACCCCGTTCTCGTTGACGGTGCGGTGCAGCTCGACCATGCCGGCGACCGGGCTGGCGGCGCTCAGCAGCCGGTCGGGGGTGGCGCCGCCGTGCAGCGTCAGGAACAGGCCGCCGGCCTTGGCGCTGGGCGCGGTGGCGCGCGCCCAGGGATGGTCCACCGTCACGGACTGGGCCTGGGCCAGGCCGGGGGCGGCGAACAGCAGTGCGGCGAGCAGGATGGTACGCATGGCGATTTCCTTTCGGTTGGGAGGTGATGGGGGCCGGCTCACGGTCGGCGGAACCAGCCCATGACGCGCAGCGCCAGCCGGGCCAGGGCCGGCGCGGTGGTGGGGCGAAGCAGGCGCGGGTCGTAGCCCGCGAAGCGGCGGTCGTTCTCGGCCAGGCACAGTGCCATCAGGTCGGGGACGGAGATGTCCTCGTCGCTGACCGACTTGCTGCCGGTGACGGTGAAATTGTTGTCCTGGGCCGTTTCCTTTCCCTCGGCGTCCATGCCGCGGGCAAGGCCGATGCGCTCCCAGCCGAGGAAGGCCCAGACCGCCCAGACCCGCAGCTCGAAGAACGGGCGGCGCCACCAGGCCATGCTGGCGCGGTGCCAGGCCAGCCAGTTGGCAAACAGCAGGATGTGGCGGCATTCCTCCTGCATCACCGGCTCGAAGGTCTCGACCAGTTCGGGCGGGAAGAAGCCAGAGCGGCGGGCCATCTCGAACAGGCCGAAGGCGAAGAAGCTGTCCACGCATTCGCTGAAGCCGGTGACCAGATAGGCCCATTCCGGGTCGCGCGGGACCGTGTATTCGGGCTCGGGCGCGAGGCGGATGCCGTAGAATTCCACCAGCCGGGCCAGCACCTCCTTGTGGCGGCCTTCCTCCCAGCCGTTGAGCGCGATGGCCTCGCGCAGCGCGGGGTCGGCGAGGGTGTCGGCATAGGCCAGCATGCGCAGCCGCGCCTTGCCCTCGGTCTGCACCGCGATGTCCCATATCGGCAGCGAGGTCAGGCGGTGCAGCGCCGCGGGATCGAGCCTCGGCCAGTCGATGACGGCCGGCTTGTAGGGGTTGAAGGTCTCGTGGAACAGGGCGCACATGGCGCGGCGATGGGCGTCGCTGCCGGGTCGCAACGGGCCGGGTTCCGGGCTGGTCCAGTGCCGCGCGGCATGGTCGGCGGCGGCGATCGTGGCGGCATCGGCGGTCATCGTGGCACCTCCATCGCATCCTCCAGGGTGACCTGCTCGAAATCGTTCACCAGCACGTCCAGCGTGACCTGCCAGGTGCCGGGCGCGACCAGCGGCAGCGCGTCGAGGCGCCAGACGCCGTCCTCGCCCCGCCGCGCCTTGCGGGTGATCGGCGCGATGCCGGCGCCGGGCTGGGCGAGGCCGAGCGTGACCTCCTTGGCCGCGAAGGCGGAGAAATCGGCGCCCTGCAGCACCACGGCGACGTCGTTGGCGCCGGCGCGGCCGGGGGTCACGGTCAGCGTGGCCATCACCCGCGGGTCGTGGATATGCAGGCCGAGCGGCGGGCGCTGGGCCAGGGCGCGGGGCGGCGGGGTGAAGCGCCAGAGGCCGGCGGCGGCGAGCACGAGCAGGGCGAGGCCAAGCTCCAGCGCCACGCTGCGGGCCAGGCGCGGCGCGGCGGCGGCGGGCGCACGGAGCAGGGCAGGGGTAAGGCGCCGGCGGTTCCAGGCGGCGAGGGCGGCGATGCTGAGCACGACGGCAAGCTTGGCCGACAGCACGGCGCCATAGCCGGTGGTCCAAAGCGCGGCCGGGGTGCCGAGCTGGACCCAGGCGAGGCCGGCGCCGGTGGCGGCGAGCAGCAGGAAGGCCGGCAGCAGCGCGGCGGAGAGGGCCGGCAGCAGGGCGGCGGCGGCCGGGGGATCGGTGCGCAGGGCCCGGCGCAGCGGCAGCAGCGCGCCGGCCCAGGCCAGCACGCAGGCGAGATGGACGAACAGCACCGGCCGCATCAGCCAGGCGGGCGGCGCGTTGGCGGCATGGCCGGTGGCGGCGAAGGCGCCGGCGGCGAGCGGCGCGGCGAGCAGCGCCGGCACCGCGAAGGCGGCCACCAGGCCTTGCCCCGTCGCGGCGCCGGTGGCCCAGGCCGCCGGATCGGCAAGGCCGGACAGGCCGATGCCCAGCGCGTCGCATCCGTGCAGGCCGATCACCGCCGGCATGGCGGCGAGCCCCAGCCACGCGGCCCGGCGCGGCGGACGCAGCCCGGGCAGCAGCGCGGCGGCGAAGCTGCCCCCCGCGGCCAGGGCGAGCGACGCGGCGAGCGCGAGCCGGGCCGCCCAGAGCAGCGCCGCCACCGCCCCGTCGCTTGCCGTATCCGCCCGTGCCACGCCGCCGGCATGGCCGATGGCGAAGACCAGCGTGCCGGCCACCGGATGGCCATCGGCCGAGGCGATGCGCCAGCTCAGCACATGCGTGCCCGGGGCGAGCGGCCCGGCGGGGCGGGCGGTGACCAGCCCGTCCGCCGCCGCGACGTCGGCCAGTGCCTCGGCCGTGCCGGCGGGGCCGACCAGGCCGAGCGCCAGCACCCGCACCGGCTCGTTGAAGCGCAGCGCCAGCCGGACGGGCGCCGCGTGCAGCATCGCGTCGGCCGCCGGCTCGCTGCCGGCCTTCGCCCATGCGGCGCTGGTCGGCAGCGAGCCGAGCAGGATGAGCGCCGTGGCGCGCATCCAAGGGGGCCTCAGTGCCCGCCGCTGCCCGGCTTCAGCTTCAGGCCGGGGGCCGGGAAGCGGTAGTCGTCGGCGGACTTGCCGGCGGCCGGGATCTCGATCCAGCGATCGGCGGCGCCGCCCTCGCACTCCTGCACCACCGGCACGTAGAGCGTGGTCCCGGCGGGCAGGTCCTTGGTGAGGTAGGCGCGGAAGACGAACTCGTCGTACCAGGCATCCGGCAGCTTGCCGCCGGTCCAGGCGATCTCCTTCACGCCCTTCGTGGTGGGGGTGCCGTAATAGTCATAGGTCTTGCCGTAGTCGCCGTCCGTGGTGGCCAGCGTCCAGCCCGGCTTGGGCATGGGCTTCACCGCGATCACGCCATCGGGGATGCGCACCCGCAGCGAGATGGTGGCAGCGCCGGCGCAGCCATGGGGGACGCGGAGCACGGCCTTGTAGCCGGTGCCGACCGCGGCCTCCTGCACTTCGAGCGTGACATGGGCGGCGGCGGGGCGGGCGGCGATGGCGGCGAGCAGCGCGAGGCCGGTGAGGGCGGCCGGGCGCAGGACTTGGCGGGACATGGGATATCTCCTGTCAACGAGGGGAACGCCGGCCCGGACGGGCACGGCGCGGCATCGCAGTCAGGAGAAGGCGGGCGGCGCGCGGGAGCGGAACGGATGGGCGGCGGCGGGCGGGCCGGTGCCGGCGGGCGGAAGCGACAGGGCCGCGATCGCCGCGACCGAGCGCAGCGGCGGCATGTCGGCCGGGGCGGGAAGTGCGGCGGACTGCGCCACCGCATGGCAGAGCTGGCAGGCGTTGCAGTCGAGCGCGGCGCCGGCCGGCGGCTGGCCGTCACTGTCGGCGTGGCAGATGCCCGCACCGGCCAGCAGCGCGGCGGAGAGCATCGGCATGGCCAGAACCGGCGCCGCCGCGCGGCCGAACAGGCCGAGCAACGCGAGCAGCGCCACCAGGTGGCGCCACTGCTTTCCCCGTCGCGAATGCAAACCAAACACGCCGCGACCGTAGTCCTGGCCGCGACCCCTGTCCACGCCGCCTCAGCCGGAAGCGGCGTCCAGCGCCTGGCGCGCGACGCCGGCGAGCCATGCGGCCGCGACGGGCAGGATGGCATCGTTGAAGTCGTAGCCGGGGTTGTGCAGCTCGCGCCCGGGCTCGGCCGGGCCGTTGCCGATCCATGCCATCGCGCCCGGGATGCGCGCGAGGAAGGCGGCGAAATCCTCGCCCCCGGTGCTGGGCGGCACGTCCCAGCGCACCTGCATGCCCAGGGCCTCGGCCGCCTGCGCCGCCAGCCCGGCCTCCGCCTTGCTGTTCATCGTCACCTGGCCGGAGGCGCCGGCCTCCAGCGCCACCTGCACGCCGAAGGTGGCCCCCACGCCGTCGCAGATGCGCTGGATGTCGGCGAGGATTTCCGCGCGCTGGCCGGGCCGGAACGACCGCACCGTGCCGAGCATGGTCACCTTCTCGGGAATCTGGTTGCTGACCGTGCCGCCATTGATGGCGCCGATGGTGACCACCGCCGCCTCCAGCGGATCGACGTTGCGCGCCACCACCGATTGCAGCGCGGTGATCAGATGCGCCGCGGCGACGATCGGGTCGCGCGCCAGATGCGGCTTGGCGGCGTGGCCGGCATGGCCGGTGACGGTCAGCACGATGCGGCCGCCCTGCGCCATCATCGCCCCCTCGCGCACTGCCAGCGTGCCGGCGGCGAGGCCCGGCATGTTGTGGAAGGCGAAGATGCGCTCCATAGGGAAGCGGTCGAGCACGCCCTCGGCGATCATGCCGCGCGCCCCGGTGCCGTCCTCCTCGGCCGGCTGGAACACCAGGTGGATCGTGCCCTGCCAGGCCGGGTCCTGCTGGAGCAACGCCGCGGCGCCGAGCAGCGACACGGTGTGCCCGTCATGGCCGCAGGCATGCATCACGCCGGGCACGGCCGAGGCATAGGGGAGCCCGGTCGCCTCGGCGATCGGCAGAGCGTCCATGTCGGCGCGCAGCCCGACGCTGCGGTTGGAGCCGCCGCGGCGCAGCGTGGCGACGATGCCGTGATTGCCGATGCCGGCGACATAGGGAATGCCCAGCGCGTCGAGCCGGTCGCGGACGAAGCGGGCGGTCGCCGTCTCCTGCTGCGACAGTTCGGGATTGGCGTGCAGATGGCGCCGCCATGCGGTCAGCCGGTCGATGAGATCCTGGTCCATGATGCGTCTCCATCGGGCCGGTCAGGTCTTGCGGATGCCCCAGGGGAAGGGGACCGGCGCGGGCCGTATGCCCGCCACGTTGCGCCGGTAGGCGGTCTTGAGGAAGAA
>JBGAIK010000265.1:0-9216 GCA_044225615.1 Acetobacteraceae bacterium
GATGCGGCGGCTCCGACGCACCCGGCTGCAACCCCGCCGCGATCGCCGCGGCATCTTCGGGATGCAGGTAGACGCCGCCGGCACTGACCCGGCCGATCGCCTCGATCAGCTCGTCCACCGCGCGATGCTTGTGGATCACCCCGTTGGCGCCGGCGCGCATGGTCTCCACCACGTAGCCGATCTCGGTCATCGCCGTCAGGATCAGCACCGGCACCTCCGTGAGCCGCGCCCGGACCGCGCCGATCAGCTCGACGATGCCGGGACCTGGCATGCGGACATCGAGCAGCAGCAGGCTCCAGGGCCGTTCGTCGATCCGCGCCAGCACCGCCTCGCCGCTGCCCACCTCCACCACCTCGACGTCCGGCCAGGTGTCCGCCAGCAGATCGCTGATGCCGCGTCGGGTAACGGCGTGATCGTCGGCCACCAGGACGTGGCGCGGGGTCATGCCGGCGCGCCGGCCGGGATATGGACATAGGCGCGCACGCCGCCGGCCGGCCCCGCCGTCAGGCGGACGCTGCCGCCCAGCGCCGCGGCGCGCTCACGCATCCCGAGAAGGCCGAGCGGGACGCGGCCCGGCGCATGGACGGTCGAAAGGCCCACGCCGTCGTCGGTGACGTCGAGCGTCCAGCCGCCATTGGCCTCCGCCAGCGCCACGCGGACACGCTCCGCACCCGAATGGCGTGCCACGTTGGTCAGCAGTTCCTGCAGGATGCGGAACAGCGCCGTCCCGACCTCGGGCGCGGGCGATCCCGACGGCGGGACCTCGACCTCGGCCGCGATGCCGGCGCGGTCCGCGAAGCGGCGCACCTCGTCGCGCAGGGCGGCGGGCAGGCCGAGCGAGTCGAGCGCGCTGGGCCGCAGCTCGACCGCGATGCGCTGCACCGCCCGGACCGTCTCGTCGAGCAGACCTTCCGCTTCGCGCAGCCGCTGCTGCAGCGGCGGCCCCTCCACCCGCCGCCCGATCCAGCGCAGATGCAGCTTGAGGCTGGACAGCAGCTGGCCGAGCACGTCGTGAACCTCGCGCGAGACGCGGGTCCGTTCCTCCTCGCGCACGTCGTTCAGCCGGGCGGCGAGCGCGCGCATCTGGCGATCGTGCTGCTCCAGCTCGTCGTGGTGGCGCTGCAGCTCATCCTCGCGCGCGCGGGCCTCGGTGACGTCGCGGCAAATGGCCGCCACCGCCGTAACGCCGCCGGCGGCGTCGCGCAGCAGGCTGGCGACGACCGAAAGGACCACCTGGCTGCCGTCGCGGCGCAGCCGCACCAGGTCCTGACGCGGCGGCAGGTCGCCATTCGCTCCCCCAGCAGCCGCGCGGCCTGCGTGACGCCCGCCTCCGGGCCGGGGGCGCGGACGACCTCGGTCACCGGCGCGCCCACCGCCTCCGCGCGGTCGTAGCCGAAGATCTGCTCGGCGCCACGATTCCAGCTGGTCACGATGCCGTCCAGCGCTGTGGATGGCATCGGACAGCCCTCGACGATCGCCGCGAGGCGGTCGCGCAGGTCGTCCGCGCGGTGCCGCTCGGCGACCTCGGCCTCGCGCGCGATGGCGTAGCCGATGGCGCGGCGCACGTCGTGGGGGTGCAGCGCCTGCTTGGACAGGTAGTCCTGCGCCCCGGCTGCGACGCAGGCGAGCTGGGGCCTCGTCGTCAGGGCCGGTCAGCACCACGATCGGCACCGCCGGGCGCGGCTGCGCAACGCGCAGACCGCATCGACACCGCTGCTGTCGGGCAGGCGCAGGTCGAGCAGCACCACGTCGGGCCGCAGCGTGCCGAAATGCGCCAGCGCCATCGCGGACGTCTCGACATGGTCGATGCGGCCCACGCGTGGCATTCCCTCGGCCAGCAGGTCGCGGACCAGCTCGGCGTCGCCCAGGTTGTCCTCGACCATCAGGATTTCGAAGCGGTACTCGCGCCTCGGCGATGTACCACGGTGAACCGAAATCCTCGACCGACTGGACGATGGTCTTGAACGCCTGCAGGCCGACCGGCTTGGTGACGTAGCAGTTGACGCCGAGGCTCGTAGCTGCGCAGCATGTCGGCTTCCGCCGCCGACGAGGTAAGGATCACCACCGGAAGGGCGCGAAGCGCGGGATCAGCGCCCGGATCGCGGCGATCACCGCGCGGCCGTCCACCCCGGGCAGGTTGAGGTCAAGCCGCCTGGGTCCGGCCACCGGCGCGCTGAGCGCCGCGGCGCTGCAGCTTCAGTCGATCGCCTCCGCCCCGTCCGGCGATGATCCTCAGCCAAGCCGCCCGTCCTCAGCGTCTCGCGCGTGAGTTCGACACCATCGGCCAGATTCATCCTCGACCAGCAGGATGCGGATGGGCGCGCTCATGCCGCCTCGTCCAGGGCGGGCAGCGTGAAGGCGAAGGTGCTGCCCCCGCCCGGCGCGGTCTCAACCCAGATCTGCCCGCCATGGTGCTCGACGATGCGCCGGGCGATGGCGAGGCCGATGCCGCTGCCCTCGAACGCGCCGCGCGGGGTGGAGGCGCTGGAACGTCTGGAAGATGCAGTCGACGTGCTGCGGGTCCATGCTGATGCCGACATCGGCGACGGTGAAGCGCCACCACTGGCCCTGGCGGGTGGCTGCAATCGGATCAGCGGGCGCGGTCGCTGGAACTTCACGGCGTTGCCGATCAGGTTCTGCAGCAGCTGGACCAGCTGTACCTCGTCGCCCATGACGGTGGGCATGGCGCCCGCCTCGATGCGCGCGCCGGCCGTGGCGATGAGCCGGCGCTGGGCCTCCTGCACCCAGCCCAGCACCGCACCGACATCGACCGGGCCGAACGGCGCGCCCTTGGCGCCGACGCGCGAATAGTCGAGCAGATCGAGGATGTCCACCGCTGCATGCGCCGCGCGCCGTCGGCGGCATGGTGGATATAGCGGTCGGCCCGTTCGTCGAGCCGGCCGCGATAGCGCTCGGCCAGAAGCTCGGTGTAGTTGGCGACCATGCCGGCGCTCCTGAAAGATTGCGAGGGGCAATGTAGGCGAACTGTTCGAGGGCGGCGTTGCTCGCTGCAGCCGGCGTCGCGCCGCGCCTCGGTGATGTCGCGCACGATCGACCCGTGCCGACCAGACGGCCGATCGCCAGCGCACCGGCGAGAACGAGACCGAAACCTCGATCATGCTGCCGTCGCGCAGCGGCGACGGTTTCCATCAGCGCGATCGGTGCGTCGTCGTGCAGCCGGGCCACCGCCCTGGCTGATGCCATGCGGCGCGCTCATCCTCCATCAACATGAACCGACTGTCCACCGCTTCCGCCTCGCGCCAGCCGAACATGGCTTCAGCGGCGTGGTTCCAGCTGGTGATGGTGCCCGTCGAGCGCCTTGCCGAGGATCGCGTCGTGCGAGTGGGCGATGCGTGCCGCCAATGGCGCGTTCAGTTCGTGCAGGCGGCGGCGCTCTTCGTCGTCGACGATCGCGGCCAGGGTCAACATGCCGTCCGGCGTGGGCACCGGCGTCAGGCCGATCTCCACCGCCACCTCGCTGCCGTCGCGGCGGCGGGCGGTCAGGTCGCGGCCGATGCCCATCGGCCGCTGGGCCGGCGACGCGGCATAGTCGGCGACCAGGACGGGATGGCGGGTGCGGACCCGCTCGGGCAGCAGGATGTCGATCGGCTGACCGATCAGGTCATCCGCGGCCTTCGAACAGCAGGTACAGCAAGCGGTTGGCCAACACGATGTTTCTTCCCATCGACCAGGATCATCGCGTTCGGCGCCGCCTCCACCGCAAGCCTGAACAGCGCATCCGCCGGCCCGGCGTCGGACATGGCGCGCAGGAGGGTCAGCGGACCGATCGTCCAGTTCTCCAATTCCATGGATACCGAAGAATTCACGCTGGGTTTCTTCGAGAGCGATGCGAAGGATATAGTTCATATCCCGTCCGGATGCCAGTTCCATCGGCGACCGGCCGCGGACCTCATACTGCAGATGCCAGGACCAGAAACGCCAGCATCGGGCCCGCGTCCGCTCCACCCTGCCTGGTGATGACGTGCCCAGACGACGGCTTGGGCTGGCGAATCAATGGGTCCAAGCCTGGCAGCCGCCCGGTCGGTGCCGGCCCCGCGCCAGAGCCGGCGCGGACATGGGACAGGCGGGGTCGCGCCGCCTCAGGAAGATTTCGGTTGTCTGCACCATCCGTGTCATGTATCGGGCGAAGGAAGCGCTTTCCGAGACGACGAAGCAGACTATGCACAAGCTGGAGGAACGATCCATGATGCTGACCCGCCGCGGCCTGGCCGCGACCGCCGGTGCCGCTGCCTTCGCCACTGCCCTGCCGCGCGGGGTCTCGGCGCAGGCCCCGATCGTGATCAAGTTCAGCCACGTCGTCGCCGACGACACGCCGAAGGGCAAGGGGTCGCTGAAGTTCAAGGAGCTGGCGGAGAAATACACCGGCGGCAAGGTGAAGGTGGAGGTCTATCCGAACTCCCAGCTGTACAAGGACAAGGAGGAGATCGAGGCGCTGCAGCTCGGCGCGGTGCAGATGCTGGCCCCGTCCACTTCCAAGTTCGCCCCGCTTGGCGCCAAGGAGTTCGAGGGGCTCGACCTGCCGTTCCTGTTCGCCGACACGGCGGCCTTCTCCAAGGCGGTGAAGGGCGAGGTGGGCAAGTTCCTGATGAGCAAGCTGGAGCCGCGCGGCATCGTCGGCCTCGCCTTCTGGGACAATGGGTTCCACATGGTCTCGGCCAACAGCCCGCTGCTGAAGCCGGCCGATTTCGAGGGGCTGAAGGTGCGTATCTCCGGCTCGAAGATCGCCGACATGTATTTCCGGAAGATGGGCGCGCAGCCGCAGATCATGGCCTTCTCCGAGGTCTATCAGGCGCTGCAGACCGGGGTTGTGGATGGCTGCGAGAACACGCCCTCCAACTACTTCACCCAGAAGTTCTACGAGGTGCAGAAGCACATCACCGACTCGCGCCATGCCCATCTGCAATACGCGGTGATCGTGAACTCCAAGTTCTGGGGCGGGCTGCCGGCCGACATCCGCGCCCAGCTCAGCAAGGCGATGGACGAGGCGACCGACTACACCAACGAGATCGCCGGCAAGGAGAATGAGGACGCGCTGAAGGACATGAAGGCCTCCGGCAAGACCACGTTCCACGTGCTGACCGCCGACCAGCGCGCGGCGTGGAAGACGGCGATGACCTCGATCTACAAGCAGGCCGAGGGCCGCGTCGGCAAGGAGATCATCGCCATGCTCACCAAGCACGCCGGTGCCTGACGACACACCAGCGCCGGCCGGGCGGGCGCTCGCGCCGGATGCGCCCGGCCGGGGGATGCAGTCCCCCGGCCGGCATGGCAAGACGGGCGAGAGCCTGCCGATGCGGCTGCTGAACCGGCTCGAGGAAACGGTTATCACCTTCCTCATCGCCGCGGCGACGCTGATCATCTTCGTCGCCGTGGTGCACCGCTATTCGACCAGCTCCGTCATCGACACGGCGAAGTGGTTCCGTGCCCACGGCCAGCCGGGCGTGGCCGACGTGCTGCGGGCCATCTTCACCTGGCTGTCGAGCTGGGACCTTTCGTGGGTGCAGGAACTCTGCATCTACATGTTCGTCTGGATGGCGAAGTTCGGCGCAGCCTATGGCGTGCGCACCGGCATCCATGTCGGCGTCGACGTGCTGGTGCTGATGCTGCCGCCCGAGCGGCGTCACCGGGTGATCCTGTTCGGCCTGCTGTGCGGCGCGCTGTTCACCGGCATCATCGCCGGACTTGGTGCCGATTTCGTCTACGGCATGGCCGGCACCGACCAGGTGTCCAACGATCTCGAAGTGCCGATGTGGCTGGTCTACCTTGCCATCCCGCTCGGCTCGGCGCTGATGTGCTTCCGCTTCCTGCAGGTGGCGTGGTCGTTCAGCCGCACCGGCGAGCTGCCGCACCACGACCATGCCCAGGTTGATGGGATGGAGGAGCAGGCGGCACCCGCCCCGCCGCCGGTGGCGTTCGGCCGGCCACCGAAGCCCGGCGAGCGCGGGGCGCTCGGCTGGGGAATGCTGATGCTGCCGGCGCTGATCGTGCTGGCCTGCGTGGCCGAGAAGGCCGGCGTGCTGCACATGCCGGAGGGGCTGCGGGCCGGCATCGTCTTCATCCTGCTGATCAGCCTGATGATCACCGGCATGCCGATCTCGATCGCGCTGGGCCTGACGGTGCTCACCTTCATGTTCACCATGACCGAGGTGCCCATCGCCTCCGTCGCGCTGAAGCTGTTCACCGGCATCGAGAAGTTCGAGATCATGGCGATCCCGTTCTTCATCCTGGCGGGCAGCTTCCTGACCCATGGCGGCGTGGCGCGGCGGATGATCAACTTCGCCACCTCCATGGTCGGGCACCTGCCGGGCGGGCTGGGGCTGGGCGCGGTGCTGGCCTGCGCGCTGTTCGCCGCCGTCTCCGGATCCTCGCCCGCGACCGTGGTGGCGATCGGCTCGGTGATCCTGCCGGCGATGGTGGCGCAGGGTTTCCCGCCGCGCTTCGGCGCCGGCGTGGTGGCGACGTCGGGGGCGCTCGGCATTCTGATCCCGCCCTCGATCGCGATGGTTCTGTATGCCGTCTCGACCAACGCCTCGATCGGCCAGCTGTTCATCGCCGGCGTCGTGCCGGGCATTGTGCTGGCCTGTCTGCTTGGCCTGACCACCTTCTACCGCGCCTGGCGCAACAACTATCCGCGCCTGCCGCGCGCGCCCTTCAGGGAGCGGGCGGCGGCCCTGCGCGAATCGATCTGGGGTCTGCTGCTGATCGTCATCGTGATCGGCGGCATCTATTCGGGCCTGTTCACGCCAACCGAGGCGGCGGCGATGGCGGCCGTGTATGCCTTCGTCATCGCGGTCTTCGTCTATCGCGACCTCAAGCTGTCCGAGGTGCCGCGGGTGCTCATGGCCAGCGCCAACATGAGCGCGATGCTGCTCTACATCATCACCAATGCGGTGCTGTTCTCGTTCCTGATGACGCACGAGAACATCCCGCAGGCCATGGCGGCCTGGATGATCGAGCAAGGCTTCGGCTGGATCACCTTCCTGCTGGTGGTCAACGTGCTGCTGCTGCTTGCCGGCAACGTGATGGAGCCGTCCTCCATCATCCTGATCATGGCGCCGATCCTGTGGCCGGTGGCGAGCAAGCTCGGCATCGATCCGATCCATTTCGGCATCCTGATCACGGTGAACATGGAAATCGGCATGTGCCACCCGCCGGTGGGGCTGAACCTTTACGTCGCCTCCGGGATCGCCAAGATGGGTATCACGGAGCTGACCGTGGCGGTCTGGCCGTGGCTGCTGACCATGCTGGGCTTCCTCCTGGTGGTCACCTACTGGCCGGGACTGTCGCTGTGGCTGCCGACGGTGCTGGGCATGCGCTGACGCGCCTGCCCGGACCCGGTTCACCCCTGCGACGGATGAAGGAGGCTGCCGCGTGAGCGACGGACCGATGAGCGACCTGGTGGGCATTCCCTGCACGCTGATGCGGGGCGGCACCTCCAAGGGTCCCTATTTCAACGCCTCCGACCTGCCGGAGGACGTGCCGACCCGCGACCGGGTGCTGCTGGCCGCCATGGGCTCGCCCGACCTGCGTCAGATCGACGGGCTGGGCGGGGCCGACACGCTGACCAGCAAGGTCGCGATCGTCTCGCGCTCCAGCCGGCCTGGCGTGGACGTGGACTACCTGTTCGCGCAGGTCGATGTCGGCAAGCCGATCGTCGACACCGCGCCGTCCTGCGGCAACATGCTGGCGGGCGTGGCGCCGTTCGCGATCGACACCGGCATGATCCCGGCCGCGGACGGCGAGACCCGGGTGATGATCTACAACGTCAACACCGACTCGCGCATCGAGGCGATCGTGCAGACGCCAGGGCGCCGCGTTCGCTACACCGGCGAGGCGCGGATCGACGGCGTGCCGGGCACGGCCGCGCCGATCGTACTGAACTTCATGGATGTCGTGGGCTCGGTCGCGGGCAGCCTGCTGCCGACCGGCAACGTGATCGACGAGATCGGCGGCGTGCAGGTGACCTGCATCGACGTCGCCATGCCGATGATCATGATGCGCGCGGCCGATTTCGGCGTGACCGGGGACGAGACGCGCGCCGAGTTCAACGCCAACAAGGCGCTGTTCGCGCGGATCGAGCCGATCCGCCGCGAAGCAGGGCTGCGCATGGGCTTCGGCGACGTGGCCGACAAGGTGATCCCGAAAGTGGGCCTGCTGGGCGCGGCCCGGCAGGGGGGCACGATCATGTCCCGCTACCTCACCCCGCACGCGCTGCACGCGGCGCACGCGGTGACCGGCGCGGTCTGCGTGGCCAGCGCCTGCGCGGTGCCCGGCTCGATCGCGCACGGCCTGGCGGCGCCGAGCAACGAGAATCCGCGCACGATCTGGATCGAGCATCCCTCCGGCATGGTGGACGTGCTGCTGAAGACGACCGGCAGCGGCGCGGAACTGGACGTGGTGGCCGGCACACTGCGTACGGCCAGGCCGATCATGCGGGGACAGGTATTGGTGCCGAGGGACGTTTATAGCTAAGCGGTTCCTTTTTGAAAAAAAGAACCAACAATCGTTTCCCCGCTTTGGGCTGTGCTTCGGCAGTGGCGCACGCATGGCCCAAAACGGATCAAGTCTTTTTTGCTTCTTTTTCTTGAGAAAAAGAAGACTCTTCCTTTCTTCTGGAGTTCTTCATGCTGAAAATCTACGGCCGCGCCAACTCCATCAACGTTCAGAAGGCGCTCTGGGCGGCCGAGGAATGCGGCCTGTCCTATGAGCGCACCGACGTGGGCGGCGCCTTCGGCGGCAACGACCAGCCCTGGTACCGGGCCATGAACCCGAACGGCGTGGTACCCACGATCGACGATGGCGGCTACGTGCTGTGGGAGAGCAACGCCATCGTGCGCTACCTGGCGGCGAGCAATGCGCGCGGCACGCTGTGGGCGGAGGATGCGAAGGCGCGCGGCGAGGCGGATCGCTGGATGGACTGGCAGGCCACCACGGTCGCTGCCGGCATGACCACGCTGTTCTGGGGGTTGATCCGCACCCCGCCCGAGCAGCGCGACATGGCGGCGATCGACCGGGCGCGGCCGGCGACCGCGGCCTTGTGGGCGCGGCTCGATGCGCATCTGGCCACGCGCACCTATGTGGCGGGCGACGCATTCACCATGGGCGACATACCGGTGGGGGCAATGTGCTACCGCTGGATGAACCTGCCCTTCCGCCGCGACGACCTGCCGAAGCTGCCCAACCTGGAGGCCTGGT
>JBGAIK010000266.1:0-6292 GCA_044225615.1 Acetobacteraceae bacterium
ATGGCGGCGCGCATGGCGGCAATCAGCCCGGGCGGGAAATAGGCGCCCGGCGCGGTCACCAGGGGGGCCTCGTAGAGGGCGAGCCGGGCGATCGGGGCGCCGGCCAGGGCGGCGGCGAGGGCGCAGATGCCGCCGTAGGAATGGGCCAGCACCGCCCGCGCGCCGGTGGCGGCGAGGGCGGCGGCGATGTCGTCGGCCTCGCGGGCGAGGGCGTAGGCGGGCGCGTCGCCGCTGGCGCCATGGCCGCGGCGGTCGAGGGCGGCGACGGAAAAGCGCGCCTCCAGCAGCGGCCGCAGCGCCGCGAACTGGCCGGCCGTGGCGCCGGAGCCGTGGACCAGCAGCAGGCCGGGGCCGGCACCGGAGACGGTGCAGGCCAGCGCGGTGCCGTCGCTTGAGACGAGGTTCATGCTGCGTTAGACCCGGGAACAGTGAGGCAGCGGGGATAGTCCAGTGGCGCAGACCGTCAAGGCGGTGATCCTGGCCGGCGGGCTCGGCACGCGGCTGGCCGAGGAGACGGTGCTGCGGCCGAAGCCGATGGTGGAAATCGGCGGACGGCCGATCCTGTGGCACATCATGAAGATCTACAGCGCCCACGGCATCAACGATTTCGTCATATGCCTCGGCTACAAGGGGTTCCAGATCAAGGAGTTCTTCTTCAACTACCGCCTGCACGACGCCGACCTGACGGTGGATATCGCCACCGGCGGGGCCACCTTCCACCGCTCGCACGCCGAACCCTGGCGGGTGACGCTGGTGGATACCGGGGAGGCGACGCAGACCGGCGGGCGGCTGAAGCGGATCGCGCCCTACCTCGCCGGAGACGAGCTGTTCTGCATGACCTATGGCGACGGCGTGGCCGATATCGACATCAGCGCGGAACTTGCCTTCCACCGCGCGCATGGACGGCTGGCCACGGTGGCCGCGGTGCGCCCGCCGGGGCGGTTCGGGGCGCTGGACCGCAGCGGTGCGGTGGTGAACGCCTTCGCCGAGAAGCCGCCCGGGGACAATTCCGGAACGATCAACGACGGGTTCTTCGTGCTGTCGCCCCGCACGCTCGACCTGGTGGACGGGGACGACACGGTGTGGGAGCGCGCGCCGATGGAACGCCTTGCCGGCCAGGACCAGCTGCGCGCCTACGACCATGGCGGGTTCTGGCAGCCGATGGACACGCTGCGCGACCGGCAGGCGCTGGAGCGGCTGTGGGCCGACGGCAACGCGCCGTGGAAGGTCTGGGCGTGAGCGCGGCGGGGCGGAGGAAGGGCAGGCAAGGGACGCAAGGCTCCGCCGGCCAAGGGCCATTGGCCCTTGGAACCCGTTTGTGCTCGCGGCTGCATGGGTGGCCTTCGGTGATTGGCACGTCGCTTTCTTCCTTGCGCCGCAGGCATTCGAACCGAGCGACCGCACGATTCCCGGAGCGGAGGCGAGGTTCATTGCCTGCGGCGCAAGCAAGCAAGGAGGCTGGTACCACGGCCGTGCCAGTCACCGAAGGCCGGCACCCCAGCCGCGAGCAAGGATGGGTTCCAAGGGCCAATGGCCCTTGGCCGGCGGAGCCTTGCCTTCCGCCTTCCCTGGACCGCTTCGCATGACCCGTCCCGACCGCACATTCTGGCGCGGGCGGCGGGTGCTGCTGACCGGGCATACCGGGTTCAAGGGTGCCTGGCTCGCCGTGATGCTGGCGGAGCTGGGTGCCGAGGTGACCGGGGCGGCGCTGGAGGCCGAGACGCCCGGCGCGTTCGGCCTGCTGGCCCCGCCGGTCGCGCATCATGTGGTGGACATCGTGGCGCCCGGCCCGATTGCCGCGCTGGTGCGGGCGGTGCGGCCGACGGTGGTGCTGCATCTCGCCGCCCAGGCGCTGGTGCCGGCCGGCTTCGCCGATCCGGCCGGGACGTTTGCCGCCAATCTCGACGGCACGATCCATGTGATGCAGGCGCTGCGCGACGTGCCGGGGATCGATGCGGCGGTGATGGTGACGACCGACAAGGTGTATCGAAATCTCGCGGATGGGCGGCGGTTCCGCGAGGATGATCCGCTCGGCGGGCATGATCCGTACAGCGCGTCCAAGGCGGCCTGCGAGCTGGCGGTGGCGAGCTGGCGGGCGTCGTTCGCGATGCCGCCGATGGCCACCGCGCGGGCCGGCAACGTGATGGGCGGCGGCGATTTCGCGCCCACGCGGCTGGTGCCCGATCTGGTGCGGGCGCGGGGTGGGGTGCCGCTGGTGCTGCGGCACCCGCGGGCGACGCGGCCGTGGCAGCACGTGCTGGACGTGCTGCGCGGCTACCTGCTGCTGGCCGAGGCGCTTGCCGCCGGCAGCGCGCCGGAGGCGGTCAATTTCGGGCCGGACGAGACCGACGAGGCCTCGGTGCTGGACATCATCGCGGGGTTCGAGGCGGCGTTCGGGACGCGGTTCGCGTGGACGCAGGCCGAGGGCGCCGCGCCCGAGGCGGCGCGCCTCGCGCTCGATCCGTCGCTGGCGCAGCGGGCGCTCGCCTGGCGGCCGCGCCTTGGCCGGGCCGGCTGCATCGCGGCGACGGCCGATTGGTACGCCGCCTGGGCGCGCGGCGAGGACATGCGGGCACGATCGCTGCGCGCAGTGCAGGAGGCGCTGGAATGACCGGCCGCATCACCGCCTGCCGCCTGTGCGGCGGCCCGCTGTCGATCCCGTTCTGCGACCTCGGCGCCACGCCGCTCGCCAATTCCTACGTGCCGCCGGACCATGCGGCGGCGCCCGATCCGATGTTCCCGCTCAATGCCATGGCCTGTGCGCGCTGCCTGCTGGTTCAGCTCGACCACACCGCCGACGCCACCGGCATCTTCTCCGACTACGCCTATTTCTCCTCGTTTTCCTCCACCTGGACCGCGCACGCGGCGGCCTTCTGTGGCGATGCCACGGCCCGGTTCGGGCTCGGGCGCGGGAGCTTCGTGGCCGAGATCGCGTCCAACGACGGCTACCTGCTGCGCAATTTCGTTGCCGCGGGCATTCCCTGCCTGGGCGTGGAGCCGGCCGCCAACGTGGCCGAGGCGGCGATCGCGGCCGGGGTGCCGACGCGGGTGGCGTTCTTCGGCCGCGACGAGGCGGCGCGCATCGTGGCCGAGCGCGGGCATGCCGACCTCGTCGTCGCCAACAACGTGTTTGCCCATGTGCCGGATGTGAACGACTTCGCCGCCGGGCTCGCCGTGCTGGCGGGGCCGCGCGGCGTGGTCTCGATCGAGCAGCCGCATCTGCTGCGGATGATCGAGGGGCTGCAGTTCGACACCATCTACCACGAGCATTTCTTCTACTGGTCGCTGCACGCCATGGCGCAGGCGCTGGCGGCGCATGGGCTGACCGTGATGCGGGTGGAGGAGCTGCCGACGCATGGCGGCAGCCTGCGGGTGTTCTCCTCCGCCGCGCCGCATGGCGATCCGGGTGCGCTGGCCGCGGTGCGCGCGGCCGAGCAGGCCGCGGGCCTCGACCGGCCGGATGGGTATGCCGGGTTCGGTGCGCGGGTGGGCGCGGTGCTGGACGGGCTGCGCGGCCATGTCCACGCCATGAAGGGACACCGGCTCGCGGCCTACGGCGCCGCCGCCAAGGGCAACACCCTGCTCAACGCCGCCGGCATCACGGCGGCCGACATCGCCATGGTGGCCGACCGCAATCCGGCCAAGCAGGGGCGGCTGCTGCCGGGCAGCCGCATTCCGGTGGTGACGCCGGAGGCGCTGCTCGACTGGCGGCCGGAGGAAGTGTTGATCCTGCCCTGGAACATCGCCGGCGAGATTGCCGGCGAGCTGCGTGCCATGCGTGCCTGGGGCGGGCGGCTTGCCGTCGCCGTGCCGCGGATGGCGACCGTCCCGTTCCCATGATCTTCGAGCCCACGCCGCTGGCCGGGCTGACCATCGTGCGCGCGCAGAAGCACGGCGACCCGCGCGGCTTCTTCGCCCGGCTGTGGTGCGCGGAGGAATTCGCCGCCGCCGGGCATCCGTTCCGCCCGGCGCAGATCAGTGCCTCCTACAACGCGATGCCGCTCACGCTGCGCGGCCTGCACTGGCAGGCCGACCCGCATGGCGAGGCCAAGCTGGTGCGCGCCGCGCGCGGGCGGGTGTTCGACGTGGCGGTGGACCTGCGGCCCGGCTCGCCGACCCGGCTGGGCTGGTTCGGCCTGGAGCTCGATGCCGAGGCGCACACCGCGTTGCTGATCCCGAACGGCTTCGCGCATGGGTTCCTGACGCTGACGCCGGAAGCCGAGCTGCTCTATGCCATCGATACGCCGTACGTGCCGGGCGTCGGGCGCGGGGCGCGGTATGATGATCCGGCGATCGGGATTGCCTGGCCGGCGGCGCCGGCGGTGATTGCCGACAAGGACCTGGCGTGGACCGGAATAGAGTAAGCAAGTATGTTCTTTTTTGAAAAAAAGAACCAAAAAACTTTTGTCCGTTTGGGGCGGAGCTGCGCGGATGCGGCCGCGAGGAGCAAACGGATGGAAGTCTTTTTGCTTCTTTTTCTTCAGAAAAAGAAGAATCTTCCTTCTTCATGAGAGTCCTCGTCACCGGCGCCACCGGCCTGATCGGCTGGCCGACCATGTCGGCGCTTTCCGGGCTGGGCATCCCGGCCATCGGCATGGCCCGCCACGGCACCGCCGGCGTGCTGGCCTGCGACCTGTTCGACGCGCGCCGCCTGGCCTCGCTGCTGGCAGAGGTGCGCCCGACGCACCTGCTGCACCTCGCCTGGGACGTAACGCCCGGGCGCTTCGTGCGCGCGCCGGCCAATCTCGACTACGTCGCCGGCACGATGGGCCTGGCCCGCGCGGCGGCGGCGGCCGGGGTGACGCGGTTCGTCGGCGTCGGCACCTGCGCCGAGTACGACTGGTCCGATGGCGGCGCGGCACCGCGGCGGGAGGGCGACGCGGTCGCGCCCGACGCGATGTACGGGATCGCCAAGGACGCGACGCGGCGGATTCTCGCGCAGTTCTTCGCGCAGGAGGGCATCGGCTTCGCCTGGGCGCGGCCGTTCCATCTTTTCGGAGCCGGCGAGTCGCCGCTGCGGCTGGTCGGCGGGCTGGTGGATGCGCTGCGGACGGGGCGGGTGTTCACCTGCCGGCATGGCCAGCTGGAGCGCGACTTCATCTCCACCGTCGATGCCGGGGCCGCGCTGGCGCGGCTGGTGGCGAGCGATGTCGGCGGGCCGGTGAACATCGCCTCGGGCGAGGCGATCACGCTGGGCGCGCTGTGCGGGTTCGCGGCCGGGCGGCTGGGCCGGCGCGACCTGCTGGACCTGCGCGAGGAGCCGGCGGCGGGGCAGCCGGCGGCGATGCTGGCGGATGTCGGGCGGCTGCGGAACGAGGTCGGATTCGTGCCGGAGACAAGCGTGCGCGCGCGGCTGGCGGCGCTGCTCGACGGCTGATGCTCGCGGTCAGAGCTCCAGCAGACGGTTGGGCAGTTCGTCGGGGTTGTCGGGGGTGGGTGGGAAATGTTCGGCCAGGACCGTGCCGCAGGCGGCGATGGCGGCGGTGAAGCCGTCGCCGGGGCGGCCGGCGCGGATGCCGGCGATCAGGGCGGCCACCGCTTCGTCCCACACGGACTGGTCGACCCTGGCATGGATGCCGGCATCGGCCACGATCTCGGCATGGTGCTCCGCCGCCGAGGCGAAGATCAGCACGCCGGTGCGCTGCCCGGTGCGGTGCAGGCCCTGGGCGAGGAACTGCTGCAACGCCGCTTCATGGGCGCGGGCGGCCTGGACGCGGCGGGGGACGAGGCGGATGCGCAGCGCCGGCAGCGACAGCGGCAGGGCGACCAGTAGGAAGGCGAGGAGCTGGGCCAGGTAGACGCGCGGCGCCGGCCAGCCGGCCAGGAGGATGGCGGGCAGCGGCACCAGCAGCGCGGCGAGCCCGGCCCAGAGCAGGGGCAGCAGGCGGTCGTCGCCCGAGCTGCGGGCGATGACGCAGAAGATCTCGCCCGAGGTGCGGGATTCGGCCGCGGCGATGGCCGTGGCGATGCGGGCGCGGTCGCTGTCGGTGATCATGCCGCCCTCCCCTACCATCGCCCCGAGCTGCCGCCGCCGCCGAAGGAGCCGCCGCCGCCGGAGAAGGATGAGCCGCTGCCCGAGCCGCCGCCCGAGCGGCTGCGGCCGCTGATCGCGGCCCAGAGCAGCATCTGCAGGATGACGCGGCAGAAGCCGCCGCCGAGTGCCGCGCAGAGCATGAGCAGGAGAATGACGCCGAGCACGGCCAGGATGACGGGCCAGGCTTCCTCTTCCGGGGTGGGGATCGGCGCCGTCGCGCCGCCCCCGCCGATGGCGGCGGCCCCGCCGGTCAGGAGC
>JBGAIK010000267.1:0-6242 GCA_044225615.1 Acetobacteraceae bacterium
GCATGGCCGGCGGCGGCGGCGGCGGCGCTGCACTCGGCATAGAGTTCCAGCACCAGGCCCGCGCCGTGCGGCGTCTGCGCGATGTCGGCCAGGCCGCCGCGCATCAGGCAGGCGCTGCCGGCGGCCGAGCAGATCAGCACGAACTTCTCCCACATGTCCTGCATGATGGTGTCGCTGTTGCGGGGCGCGAACCCGCCCCTGGCCAGCACCTCGGCCAGCGCCGCGCATTTTGCCGCCTGGGTCGGGAAGCGCGGGCCGTGGACGTAGCCCTGCATCTTGCCGAAATGCCGCACCGTCCCGTCATCGTCGAGGGTGACGCCGATGGCGGCCACGCCGCCGGCCACGTTCTCCGCCCCGAAAGCGGCGTCGAGCGCGTCCAGGTGCTTCATGCCGTTCAGCAGGGGGATGATCAGCGCACCGGCGGCGGCCACGCGCAGCGACTCGATGGCATCGTCGAGGTCATAGGCCTTGCAGGACAGCAGCACGGCGTCGTAGCCGGGCTGGACTGCGGTGGCGGTGACGGTCTGCACGGGGAGGTTGAGGTCGCCGAGCTCGCTCTTCAGGCGCAGGCCGTCGCGGGCGAGGGTTGCGGCGCGGCGCTCGCGGACCAGGAAGGTGGTGTCCACGCCGGCGGCGGCGAGGCGGCCGCCGAAATAGCCGCCGATGCCGCCGGCGCCGAGAACGAGAATGCGCATGTCAAACCCCCTTGATGGTCAGGGGCGGACATGGTGCCGCCCCCGCGCTTGCCAAGCATGCGGTGGGGACACATTCCCCCGCTGTGGCGCGGCATGATAGACGGGCGCCATGGAACAGAAAGCCATCCCGGTCGCACTCGGATGCGACCATGCCGGATTCCCGCTGAAGGCCGCCGTCGCCGCCCAGCTCGCGCGGGACGGGTTCGACGTGGTCGATTGCGGCACCGACAGCGGGGCGCGCGTGGACTATCCGGATTTCGCCCACGCGGTCTGCCGCAAGGTCGCCGCCGGCGCGGCGCGGCTGGGCGTGCTGATCTGCGGCAGCGGGGTCGGCATGTCGATCGCGGCCAACCGCCATCCCGGGATACGCTGCGTGCTCGCCGCCGATGCCACCACCGCCCGGCTGTCACGCGCCCATAACGACGCCAACGTGCTGGCGCTCGGCGCGCGGCTGACCGGAGAGGAGCAGGCAGCCGACATCCTGCGCGCCTTCCTCGACACCGACTACGAGGGCGGGCGGCACGACCAGCGCCTTGCCAAGCTCGCACCCGCCTGAGGAGCATCATCATGAACGACGTGCCCGCCGGGCTTGCCCGTTTCTTCGCCGCCTCGCTCGCCGACGCCGACCCGGAGATCGCGGCCATGGTCGGCCACGAGCTTGAACGCCAGCAGGACGGCATCGAGCTGATCGCCAGCGAGAACATCGTCTCCCGCGCCGTGCTGGAAGCGCAGGGCTCGGTACTGACGAACAAGTATGCCGAGGGCTATCCGGGCCGCCGCTACTACGGCGGCTGCGCCGTGGTGGACGTGGCGGAGACGCTGGCGATCGAGCGTGCCAAGCAGCTGTTCGGCGCCGCATTCGCCAACGTGCAGCCGCATTCCGGTGCCCAGGCCAACCAGGCGGTGTTCCTGGCGCTGCTCAAGCCCGGCGACACCATCCTGGGCATGAGCCTCGCCGCCGGCGGCCATTTGACCCATGGCGCGGCGCCCAACCTGTCGGGCAAGTGGTTCAACGCCATCCAGTACGGCGTCCGCCGCGACGACGGGCGCCTCGACTACGAGGAGCTGGAGAGCCTCGCCCGCCAGCACAGGCCGAAGCTGATCATCGCCGGCGGCTCGGCCTATCCGCGCGAGATCGATTTCGCCCGCTTCCGCCGCCTGGCCGACGAGGTCGGCGCCTATTTCATGGTCGACATGGCACATTTCGCCGGGCTCGCGGCCGTGGGCGTCTATCCCACGCCGGTGCCGCATGCCCATGTGGTCACCACCACCACCCACAAGACGCTGCGCGGCCCGCGCGGCGGCATGATCCTGACCAACGATCCGGAACTGGCGAAGAAGATCAACTCGGCGGTGTTCCCCGGCCTCCAGGGCGGGCCGCTGATGCACGTGATCGCCGGCAAGGCCGTGGCGTTCGGCGAGGCGCTGCGGCCCGAGTTCAAGGCCTACCAGCAGGCCGTGGCCGACAACGCGCGCGCGCTGGCCGCGACCCTGGTGGAGCAGGGCCTCGCCATCGTCACCGGCGGCACCGACAGCCACCTGATGCTGGTCGATCTCCGCCCCAAGCGCACCACCGGCAAGGCCGCCGAGGCCTCGCTGGAGCGGGCGCACATGACGGCGAACAAGAACGCCATTCCGTTCGACCCGGAGAAGCCGGCCATCACCTCCGGCATCCGCCTCGGCACCCCGGCGGCCACCACGCGCGGCTTCGGCATCGCCGAGTTCCAGCAGGTCGGCCGCATGATCGGCGAGGTTCTGGACGGGCTGTCCGGCTCGAACGACGGCGCCAACGCGGCAGTCGAGCAGGCGGTCGGCAAGCGCGTCCTGGAGCTTTGCGCCCGTTTCCCGATCTACCGGTAACGCGGCATGCGCTGCCCGTTCTGCGGCAACGAGGACACGCAGGTGAAGGACAGCCGGCCGTCGGAAGACGGCTCGGCCATCCGCCGCCGCCGCTTCTGCACCGGCTGCAGCCAGCGCTTCACCACCGTGGAGCGCGTCCAGCTCCGCGAGCTGACCGTGGTGAAATCCGACGGCCGCCGCGTGCCGTTCGACCGCGACAAGCTCGCCCGTTCGGTCCGCGTCGCGCTGCGCAAGCGGCCGGTGCAGGAGGAGCGGATCGAGCGCGTCGTCAACGGCCTGGTGCGCCAGCTCGAGGCGTCGGGCGAGACCGACATCCCGAGCAAGCAGATCGGTGAGCTGGTGATGGAAACGCTGAAGGAGGTCGATGCGGTCGCCTATGTCCGCTTCGCCTCGGTCTACCGGAATTTTCGCGAAGCCAAGGATTTCGAGGCCTTCCTCGGCAAGCTCGGCGAGGCCACATAGCGCGGCATGAGTGACGACGTTGCGCATATGCGCGCGGCCCTGGCGCTGGCCAAGCGCGGGCTGGGCGTCTGCTGGCCGAACCCCTCGGTGGGCTGCGTGCTGGTCCGCGACGGCCGCGTGGTCGGCCGCGGCCTCACCGCGCCCGGCGGCCGGCCGCATGGCGAGGTGATGGCCCTGACCATGGCAGGCGAGGCCGCGCGCGGCGCGACCGCCTATGTCACGCTGGAGCCGTGCTGCCACCATGGCCGGACGCCGCCCTGCACCGACGCCCTGATCGCCGCCGGCGTCGCCCGGGTGGTGATCGGTTCCCGCGACATCGACCCGCGCGTCAACGGCGCCGGCCTGGCCCAGCTCCGCGCCGCCGGCATCGCCGTCACCGACGGTGTGCTGACAGCCGAGGCCGATGAAATAAATGCTGGATTTTTCATGAAAGTCCGTGCCGGCCGGCCGCTGGTTACGCTGAAGCTCGCCACCACGCTCGATGGCCGTATCGCCACCAAGGCCGGCCAGAGCCAGTGGATCACCGGCGAGCCGGCGCGCAAGGCGGCGCATGCGCTGCGTGGCCAGCACGACGCGATCATGGTCGGCGTCGGCACGGTGATGGCCGACGACCCCGAGTTGACCTGCCGCATTCCCGGCTATCGCGCGCAGCCGCTGGTCCGCGTCGTCGCCGACAGCCATTTCCGCACCGCGCTGACCTGCCGCCTCGTCGTCACCGCCCGCACCGTTCCTACCTGGATCATCGCCCGCAACGGCGCCGATGCCACTCGCCGCCGCGCGCTGGCCGATCTCGGCGTCATCCCGATCGACGTGCCGGGCACCGAGGCGGGCGTTGACCCCCGCCGCGCGCTCCAGGCGCTCGGCGAGCGCGGCATCACCCGCCTGTTGGTCGAAGGCGGTGGCCAGCTCGCCGCCTCGCTGCTGCGTGCCGGGCTCGTGGACCGGCTGGCCTGGTTCCATGCCCCCGCGGTCATGGGCGGCGATGGCTGGCCTGCGGCGCAGGCTTTCGGTATCTCAAGGCTTGCCGACATGCCGCGTTTCGTGCGCCATGCCACGACCGAGCTCGGCACCGACCTGCTGAGCGAATTCCGGAGGGTTTCCTGACATGTTCACCGGCATCGTGACCGGCCTGGGCACCGTCCGCAGCGTTGAGCCGAGCGGCGCGGGCAGGGACATGCGGCTGGTCATCGCCTCCCCCTGGTCGAACACCGGCGAGATTCCGCTGGGCGCTTCCATCGCCTGCTCCGGCGTCTGCCTCACCGCGATCGCGCTGGGTGCGGACTGGTTCGCGGTGAACGCCTCCGACGAGACGCTGTCCAAGACCACGCTCGGCGGCTGGCGCGCCGGCACCCGCGTGAACCTGGAACGCCCGCTGAAGGTCGGCGACGAGCTCGGCGGCCACATCGTCGCCGGCCACGTGGACGGGGTGGGCGAAGTGCTGGGCGCCGACCCCGTGCACGGCTCGGTCAGGTGGACCTTCCGCGTGCCGGAGCCGCTGGCGCGCTTCATCGCGCCCAAGGGCTCGGTGGCGGTGGACGGCGTGTCGCTCACCGTCAACGAGGTGCGCGGCCCCGAATTCAGCGTGAACATCATCCCGCACACATCTGCCGTGACGACCTTCGGCTTCCTGAAGCCCGGCGATCCGGTCAACATCGAGATCGACACCGTCGCGCGCTATGTCGCCCGGCTCTCGGAGTACAAATGAGCCAGTTACTCACCAAGACGCTTTCGGACTATCTCGCCTCCGCCGAGGAGCTGATCGAGGAAGCCCGCAACGGCCGCATGTTCATCCTGGTGGATGACGAGGACCGCGAGAACGAGGGTGACCTCGTCATCCCCGCCCAGTTCGCCACCCCGGCCGCTGTCAACTTCATGGCGCGGCACGCCCGCGGCCTGATCTGCCTGGCCATGACGCGCCAGCGGGTCGAACAGCTCGGCCTGCCGCTGATGAGCCAGTCCAACGGCACCAGGCACCAGACCGCCTTCACCGTCAGCATCGAGGCCCGCCAGGGCGTCACCACCGGCATTTCCGCCCATGACCGCGCCCACACCATCGCGGTCGCGATCAACCCCGAATGCGGACGTGATGACATCGTAACGCCGGGCCATATCTTTCCGCTGATGGCCCGCGAAGGCGGCGCCCTGATCCGCGCCGGCCATACCGAGGCGGCGGTGGACATTGCCCGCCTCGCCGGCCTCGCTCCGGCCGGCGTGATCTGCGAGATCATGAACGACGACGGCACCATGGCCCGCCTGCCGGACCTGGTCGCCTTCGCCCAGCACCACAATCTGAAGCTCGGCACCATCGCCGACCTGATCGGCCATCGCCGCCGCACCGAGCGCCTGGTGAAGCGGGTGCAGGACGGCGCGATGCAGCACGAGATCGGCGGCGAATGGCGCCTGGTCGTCTATGCCAACACGGTCGAATACGCCGAGCATCTCGTGCTGGTGAAGGGCGACATCGCCGCCCCAGGTCCGGTGCCCGTGCGCATGCACAGCGTGGACCTGCTGAACGACGTGCTCGGGCACTCGACGCGCGAGGGGCTCAGCCACGCCATGCGCATGATCGCCGAGCAGGGCAGGGGGGTCGTGGTCCTCCTGCGCGAAATGCGCGCCACCACCATCTCCGACCGCGTCCGCCTGCTGACCGGCGCCGAGCGCCCGCGCACCGAGCTGCGCGACTACGGGATCGGCGCCCAGATCCTGCTCGATCTCGGCGTGAGGGAAATGGTGCTGCTGTCCAACACCCAGCAGCACATCATCGGCCTGGAAGGCTACGGCCTGACCGTGGTCGAACGCCGCCCGATCGGCCCGGAGGCGGCGCGGTGAGCACCAAGGACGCGCCGCTGCCGGCCGCGCCGAAGCTCGACGGCCCCGCGCCTGCCGTGCTGGTCGTCCGCGCCCCCTACTACACGGAAGTCGTGGATGGCCTGCGCGACGGCGCGCTGCGCATCCTCAACGAGGCCGGTGCCGGCGTCGACGTGCTCGACATCGCCGGCGCCCTGGAACTCGCCGCTGCCATCGCGCTGGCCGCCAAGGGCGGGCGCCGCCGCTACGACGCCTATGTCGCGCTCGGCTGCGTGGTGAAGGGCGAGACCGACCATTACGACCATGTCTGCCGCGAGGCGATGGCGGGCCTGACCCGCGTCGCGCTCGACGGGCCGCTGTGCCTCGGCAACGGGCTGCTGACCGTTCACACGGCGGAGCAGGCGCTGGAGCGCTCGC
>JBGAIK010000268.1:0-6475 GCA_044225615.1 Acetobacteraceae bacterium
AGCCGCGACCCCAGCACCATCCGCCCGCTGCCCGCCCGCGTGCTCAGCACCACCGCCACGCCGGATGCCACCGCCGCCTTCAGCGCCTCCAGATCGTCGGGCGTGGTCATCCCCGGCGCGAACCCGGCATACACGATGCCTTTGGCCCCCGCCGCCGCGAAGGCGCGGATCGCGGTGCCGTCGCTGCCCGTGTAGGCATAGGCGATATCGACGCGCGGCAGCGCATCAAGCCCCGACACGTCGAATTCGGTGTCGGGATAGGCCCGCCGCTGCGGCCGGCGATAGAAGGCGATCGCGTCGCCATCGGCATGGCCGAGCGCGCCGAAATCCGGCGCACGGAAAGTCTGCATCCGGTTGGTGGCGGTCTTGGTCACCTCGCGCGCGGCATGGATCTCGTCGTTCAGCAGCAGCAGCACGCCCATCCCCCGCGCCGCCGGGCTCGCCGCCGTCCGCACGGCGTTGACCAGGTTCAGCCCCGCATCGCCCGAAAGCGCCCCGTTCGGCCGCTGGCTGCCGGTGATCACCACTGGGATGTCCACCTTCAGCGTCAGCGACAGGAAATAGGCGGTCTCCTCCATGCTGCCGGTGCCGTGGCCGATGACGATGCCGTCATGGCTGGGCGCCACCTCCGCGCACAGCGCGACCAGCGCCTTCCAGTCGTCGAAATAGATCCGGCTCGACGGCACCGCCTTGAACGCCACCGGCGTCACCGCCGCGACCTGCGCCAGCTCGGGGCAGCGGGCGACGATCTCGTCGGCGTCGAGCGTCCGCCCGGTCGCGCCATAATCGTGCAGGTCGAGCGGCCCGGCACCGACCGAGGCGATGGTGCCCCCGGTGCCGATGAAGGCGACGCGCGGCAGGCTCACGCGGTCGCCATCGGCACGCGGCCGCTCACCACCGGCGGCCGGGCGCGGTGCAGGGCGGTGTCGCGCTGGTAGGCATCGGCCGCCTGCAGCAGCCGCGCCTCGGCGAACGGCCGGCCGGACAGCTGGAAGCCGATCGGGCAGCCGTTCGGGTCGAAGCCGCAATTGAAACTGATCGACGGCAGGCCCAGGTAGTTGAACGGCCGCGTGTTGGCCGAAACCGCCATGAACGTCACCTCGGTGCCGGGCGGGCCGTGGTCGATGTCGGTCGCCGCCAGCGTCGGCAGGCAGGTCGGGATGGTCGGGCAGGCCACCATGTCCACGCGGGAGAACACGGCAGCAGAGAACTCGGTCAGGATCGGCCCGCGCTGGGCGAGCGCCTCCACGTAGTAGGCGGCCGGGATCGCGTAGCCCGGATAGAGCCGGGCCGAGAGATGCTGGGCGTAGTCCTGCGGGCATTCGCGCATCCAGCGCGCGTGGATCGGGGCCGCCTCGCAACGCGAGAGGATGCCGCCATAGGCGGCGATGGCGTCGGCCAGCGGCAGCTCCAGCCGCACGATCTCGGCGCCGCGGCCCTCCAGCACCGTCAGCGCCGCCTCGAACGCCGCCAGCACCGCGGCGTCGCAGCCGGGCACCAGCGTGTTGGTCGGCACGCCGATCCGGGTGCCGCGCAGGTCGCCGGTCAGCGCCGCCTCGTAGTCCGGCACCGGGTTGCGGGCGCTGGTCGGGTCCTTCGGGTCGTGCCCGGCGATGATGCCGAGCACGATGGCGCAGTCCCGCGCGGTCCGCGCCAGCGGCCCGACATTGTCCAGCGTGAACGACAGCGGCATCACCCCGTGGCGGGAGACGCGCGTCTGCGTCGGCTTGATGCCGGTCACTCCGCAGGCCGCGGCCGGCAGCCGGATCGAGCCGCCGGTGTCGGAGCCGAGCGAGGCATATACCGCGCCCGCCGCCACCGCCGCCCCCGACCCGGAGGAGGAGCCGCCGGTGATGTAGGGCAGGTTCCACGGATTGTGGCAGTCGCCGAAGGCGCGGTTGTGGCCGGTCGGGTTCTGCGCGAACTCCGCCATGTTGAGCCCGGCAAAGCTATAGGCGCCCGCCGCCGCCAGCCGCTGCACCGGCGTGCAGGTGATGTCGGGCACGAAGTCACGGCGGATCGCCGAGCCGCAGGTGCAGGGCAGGCCGGCCTGGTAGTACATGTCCTTGTGCGCCAGCGGCACGCCGTGCAGCCGCCCCAGGGGCTCGCCGTCGGCGAAACTCGCATCGGCCCGCGCGGCCGCCGCACGGGCGCCGTCGCGATCCTCCCAGATGCGGGCGTTGATCTGCGGGTTCACCGCGTCGAGCCGCGCAAGGCAGGCTTCCAGCAGCGCCGCGGACGTCGCCTCGCCCTTGGCCACCGCCGCGGCGGCCTCGGCCAGCGTCAGGTCGGCGAGGCTCATGTGCCGTCCTCCCGGGTGGCCTGCAGTGCCGCCTCGAAGCTCGAAGGCTCGTCCTCGAAACGCATGCGGCCACGCAGCGCCTCGAAGGCGCGGATGGTGTTGGCGAGGTCGGCGGCGAAGCGCCGCGCCGGGTCGTTGGGCGCGCGCACCCCATGCCAGGTCGCAACCGACTCCTCGGTCAGCGGAAGGAATTCCATCGCCTGCCCCCCTCAGTCCACCAGCGTGTCGTAGCGCACCGGCGTCGCGTGCCAGCCCTCGGCATGCTTGCGCCAGTACAGGTCCTTCAGCCGCGCCGACATCGGGCCCGGCCGGTCGTTGCCCATGATGCGCCCGGCAACGCGCGAGATCGGCATCACCCCGCCCGCGGTGCTGGCCAGGAAGATCTCGTCGCACTCCTCCAGCATCGCGCGCGGCACCGGCCCCGCGGTGCATTCGATGCCCTCCATGGCGCACAGCTCCATCACCGACATCCGGGTGATGCCGCCCAGGCTGCCATGGGCGGGGGTGAACACCTTGCCGTCCTTGACGACGAAGATGTTGAAGCCCGGCCCCTCGGTCACCAGCCCCTGCGCGTCGCACAGCACGGCGGTGTCGTAGCCGGCATCCTGCGCTTCCATCAGACCGGTCGTCAGGTCGCCCCACATGTAGTTCTTGATGGTGGGATCGAAGGAGGCATCCGGCACCCGCGGCACCGAGGCAACCCAGAGGTGGCCCCCGCGCGCCTGCACCTCCGGCGTCAGCACGTCGATCCAGGGCAGGGCGTAGGCGATGAAATGGTTGTCGCAATCGGCGAGCTTGCGCGACCCGCCGACGCGCGGCCGGCCGCGCAAGGTCAGCATCGCCACATAGGCGTCGCGCAGCAGGGTGAGCGAGACCACGCGATGCAGGATCGCCTCCATCCGCGCCCGGTCCTCGGGCGGGGCGAGGCGGCGCTTGGCCATCGAGGCGGTGAACCGGTCCAGGTGGTCGGCGAGGCGGAAGAAGCTGCCGCCAAACACGTGCACCACGTCGTAGGTGACGTCGGACCGCGTGAAGCCCCAGTCGAGCACCGAGATGTTGGCCTCCGCGATCGGCACGAACCGCCCGCGCGCATAGGCGGCCCCGGCGGCGTAGTTGTTGACGCTCTGGGCGCCGGCGGCGAGCTCGTTCATGGCGGGGCCTCCTGCTCTGCGCGGCAAGGATGCGCCGGCCCGGCAGGGTTCTCAAGCAGGCATGTGCGGCCGGGGACTTGGGCCGGGCGCGGCTTCGCGGCATGATCGCGTATCGCGTGCAGGAGAGTCGCATTGGCTGTGGACAGGCAGAGCTATCGCGAGGCCATGGCGCGGCTGGGGGCGGCGGTGAACGTCATCACCACCGACGGGCCGGGCGGCAAGCGGGGCTTCACCGCCTCGGCCGTGTGCAGCGTGACCGACACGCCGCCGACCCTGCTGGTGTGCCTGAACCGCAACAGCGATTCCAACACCGCGCTGAAGGAGAACGGCATCCTCTGCGTCAACACGCTGGCCGCCGGGCAGGAGGAGCTGTCGCCCATCTTCGCCGGCATGACCGGCGCCGAGGGCGAGGAGCGATTCGTGATCGGCGAATGGACCACGCTGGTCACCGGCGCGGCCGTGCTGGAGGGGGCCACCGCCTCCTTCGACTGCCGGGTGGTGCAGACCGCGGAGGTGGGCACCCACACGGTGTTCTTCTGCGAGGTGGAGGCGGTGCGCGCCGGCGACGGGCACGGGCTGATCTATTTCGCGCGGGGCTACCACCGGGTCGGTGCCTGAACCGCGGTGGACGACGCCGGCTGGCTGCCCTTCGTTTTCAAGCTGGCGACCACGGCCGCGGTGGTGGTGGTCACCTGCCGCGTGGTGGAGCGCGCGGGGCCGGTGCTGGGCGGGCTGGTCGCGACCCTGCCGATCACCATCGTGCCGACCTTCACCTTCCTGGCCATGGAGCACGACGCGGCCTTCATCGGCGACACGGCGCTGGGCGGCATCAGGGCGCTGACCGCGACCACCGCCTTCATCGTCGCCTACGGGCTGACGGTGACGCGGATCGGCTTGGCCGGCGGGCTCGCGGCGGGGCTGGCGGCGTGGCTGGCGACCGCGCTGGCGCCGCGGCCGGACGGGATCTGGGCGGGGGCGGCAATCTTCGCGCCGGCCATGGTCGTGGCAATGGCGCTGCTGCGGCGGGTGCGCCAGCTGCGGCCCACGCTGCGCGGCGGAACCAGCCGGTGGGACGTGCCGATGCGCGCGGCCGGCGCGATGGCGCTGGTGGCGCTCGCGCTGTGGGTCGGGCGCAACCTGGGCGCGGCGGCGGCCGGGCTCGCGGCCATGGCGCCGGTGGTGATGACCAGCCTGGGGCTGATGCTGCACCGCAGGCTTGGGGGCACGGGGGCCTCGGCGGTGCTGGCCAACATGCTGCCCGGCATCATCGGCAACGCGGTCGCGGTGGTGACGCTGAACCTGACCGCGGTCGCCCTCGGCGCGGCCGGCGCGCTGAGCCTGGCGCTGGGCATCTGCATCGCGTGGAACCTGGGCCTGCTGGCCCTCGCGCGGCGGGGCTACGGAAACTCGTAGCTCAGGCTGTAGCGGTCCGCCCGGTGCCGCGCGATGGTCAGCTCCACCGGCGCGCCGTCCTCGCCGCGCCACAGCATGCGGCTGACCAGCACCGGGGCGCCCTCCTCGGTTTCCAGCGCGCGGGCCAGCGCCGCGCCGGCGCGCTCGGCGGTCACCGTGATGCGGGCGCCCGAAAGCCGGATGCCGAGCCGGCGCTCCACCGAGCGGAACACCACCACGTCGTCGAAATCGGCGCGGGAAAGCCGCTCGCCGATGGCCGGGGGGAAGTAGATGGTGATCTCGCTGAGCGCCGCGCCGTCCACCAGCAGCCGGCCGCGCAGGCAATGCAGCGGCTCCGACGGATCGAGGCCGAACGCCTCCGCCGCCTCCTGCGAGCGGCGCAGCCCGTAGCCGGCGATGGCGAGGCGGGCGCCCTCGGTCGCGGCCACCACGTCCTCCAGCGAGTTCAGCGGGCGCGGCGCCGGCAGGCGCGGGGTGGCGGAGACGACGATCGCGGCCTTGGCCGGGCGCTTGCGGATCAGGCCCTCGGCCTCCAGGTCGCGCAGGGCATGGCGGACCGTGATCAGGCTGACGCCGAAGCCCTCGGCCAGCGCCGCCTCCTTGGGCAGCTCGGCGCCGACCGGGGTGCGGCCCTCGGTGATGGCGGCGCGCAGCTGCAGGGTGACCTGGCGGTGCAGCTTGCCGTCGTCGCGATTGAGCTTGCGGGTAAGTGTGCGGCGCGCGGCGGGCATGCCTGTGGGCGACTCCGGTTCGGTGCCCGTCCATGACGGAACGCCGTGTGCTGTCATGATGTTGCGATTGTTGGGAGTGTTCCGCGATGCGCTTTCCGGTCACTGAACATGTCGTGCGGCTCCTCCGCCACACCGGCTTCCACCTGGAATGCGGCGCGGCGGACGCGGTGCCGATCGTGTTCGTGCATGGCTGGCCGGAGCTTCGCGATTCTGGCGGCGACGAAGGTGTTCGCCGCCCTCGGCTTCCGGGCGGTGGCGCCGGACATGCGCGGCTACGGGCGGTCGAGCGTCTACGCACGGCACGAGGACTACGCGCTGGAGCACGCGGTGGCCGACATGCTGGAACTGCTGGACAGCCTGGGCCACGACCGGGCGATCTGGGTCGGGCACGACTGGGGCAGCCCGGTGGTGTGGAGCCTGGCGAGCCATCACCCCGAGCGCTGCCACGCGGTGGCCAATCTCTGCGTGCCCTACATCGCCCGCGGCTTCGCGCCGGTGAATTTCGTCCCGCTGGTGGATCGCGCGACCTATCCCGAGGCCGACTACCCGGTCGGCCAGTGGGACTACATGCTGTTCTACGAGGAGAGCTTTCCGGTCGCGACCGCCGCCTTCGAGGCCGATCCGCTGGCGGTCGTCCGCGCGCTGTTCCGCAAGGGCAATCCGGGCGCGGTGGGCAAGCCTTCCCGCACCGCCGGCGTGCGCAAGGCCGGCGGCTGGTTCGGGGCCGCGGGCCGCGCCCCGGCGGTGCCGCGCGACGCCGACGTGCTGACCGCGGAGGACGAGGCCGCCTATGCCGCCGGGCTGGCCCGCAACGGATTCTTCGGGCCGGACAGCTGGTACATGAACCACGCCCGCAACGTGGACTACGCGAAACGCGC
>JBGAIK010000269.1:0-6216 GCA_044225615.1 Acetobacteraceae bacterium
GCTCAAGCACTTCCTCGTCATCTTCGGCTTCGACGGCGGGGCTACCTACCGGATCTGGGACCCTGCCTGCGACGTCCCCCAGTGGCGCACGATCGCACAGATCTTGGCCGGAGGAGATTGGCTGCTGACCATCTTCACGAAGCCGCCGGAAGAGGTCGAGACTGCGTCGACAGCGGTCACACTGCCCCTGGTGATCCCCCCGGCCCTCCCGGCTCCCCAGCCGTCTTAGGCTTGTCCGGCAGTGGCAGCAGCGGAACCGGCTTCGTCTCCGGCATCCCCGGGTCAGGTAACCCGGCGATCGGCGTCCACTCGGCCTTCGCCCGGTCGCGCAGCCGGGCATAGCTCGGCAGCGTCTTCAGCGCCGTGTGCACTGCATCGACAAGCGTCCAGCTCGCCTCGCTGTCAGACGGGAAATGCACCAGCGCCCGCTCCCGATTCTGCCCGATGCGCTTGCCAAGCAGCGTAAGCTGCTCCGCCATTTTCGGCACCAGCTCGCCGAGACAACGCGCGATCAGCACCCCCTGCAACGCGTGACCACTGGGATATGACGGGTGGCGCGGCGTCGGGATCAGGGGTTCCAGTGCCGCCCAGACCTGCGCCGGCCGCGCGCGCATGATCTCGCTCTTGAGCTTCGCCGCCACCAGTCCCGCCACCTGTACCCCCACCAGGATCACGGCGAATGTCGCCGGCCGCATCTCGGGCGAGCAGGCCGTCAACTTGGCGAAATACTCCGAGACGCTGACCGCCTGCGCCTTGATCTCCCGGATGTCCTCGTCGGTCGCCGCCGCAGTGCCGCAATAGGTCGCCTGGATGTAGCTCAGCTCCAAAATACGCCAGTCATCCTCGGTGGCAGGCGCTGTGTAGGCAGACGCCGTGCCTTTGGTCCTGCTCACCAGTTCCGCGCTGTGCTTCTGCAGCCTCGGCGACGTGCTCAACGCCTGCATGATCGATGGCGCCTGAATTTTGCTCCAATCCGCCTCCGCCGCGAATTCCCCCGCGACCACGCCGGCAAGCAGCAGCGGGTCCCAGCCATCGGCCGGAAACTGCAGATGCAGAGTGGCAGCGGGCACTGTCTTCCCGCTCGCGACTTCCGCCGGAAACATCGACTCCCATCCCGGCAATGGTCCACCGAGGAAGGGACGGGCGGAAAACGGGTCGGCAGCGAACAGCCATCCGCCTGCTCCCTGCACCACCATCGCCTCGCCGCCGCTCTGGCCGCCGCTCTGGCCCCCGCTCTGTCCGCCCGTCGCCTTGTTCGGCATGTCTCGCTCCCTCGTGCCCTCGATACAGACCCGGCACTCAGGCCGGAAACCCCGCCGCGATCAGATGCGCGCCGTACTGCCGCCGCCGCGCCGGATCGCGCAGCGGCGACTGCGCCACCACCTCCGCCACCCGGTGCCCCGCCTGCCGCGCCATCCCCACCCCGGCGATTTCCCGCGCCCGCGCCGGCTCGCCCGCCGCCACCAGTGCGGCCGCCGTCCAGCGATACGTCGCCCGCGACACCGACTGCTCGCCCAGCGCCTTCAGCCCCCACGCCGCCGCCGCGCCCCAGTCGCCGCGCACGTAGTTCGCCACGCAGAACGCGGCGTAGAAATCATGCGCCTGGCGGTCCCGCGGCGACAGGTCCAGCGCCCGCTGCGCCCGCCGCAGCGCCTCGCCGGTATCCTCCACATAGGTGCTGGTGTAGCTGCTCCACAGCCACGCGCTGGCCGAGCCCGGCCACAGCGCCAGCGCCCGGTCGAACATCGCCTGTGCCGCCGCGTAGTCGCGGTGCAGCAGCGACTTGCGATGCGCGTAGAACACCAGCGCCCGCAAATTGTCCGGGTCCAGCGCCAGCGCCCGCCGCGCCGCCGCCTCCACCGCCGCCAGCCCCGCCTGCCGGTCCGCCGCCCAGCCCTGCGTCATCGACAGCCCGTGCCAGTCCGCGCTCAGCGCATGCGCCTCGGCATAGTCCGGCTCCGCCGCCAGCACCTCGTCCAGCAGCGCCCGCGCCGCGCCGAAGCTGCCCGCCTCCAGCGCCAGCATGTGCTCGCGCACCAGCAGCATCTTCTCGTACACGCTCAGGCTTTCCGGCCGCCGCCCGCGGATGCGCCGCAGCTCCTCGGCATGCACCCGCGGCGCCAGCGTGTTGACGATCTGCGCCACCACCCGGTCCTGCTCGGCGAAGGACAGCGCGGCGTCGGTGTCGTGCGCCCGCGCCCACACGTTCATGCCGGTCTCGGCGTCGGTCAGCTCGGTCGTCACCCGCAGCCGGTTGCCCGCCCGCTGCACCGTGCCGCGCACCGCGTAGCGCACGTTCAGCAGCCGCCCCGCCATCCGCGGGTCCAGCGCCGGATCGTCCAGCGCCGCGGTGGTCCCGTGCGAGATCACGCTCAGCTCGCGCAGCCCGGTCAGCTGGCAGACGACGTCCACCAGCAGCCCGTCCAGCACATGGCTCGGCAGCTGCTCCGGCCCCAGCTGGCGGAACGGCAGCACCGCGATCGGCGGTCCCGCCGCGCCAGGCCGCGCCGCGACCGTCGGGGGCCCGGGTGCAGCGGTTGGCGGTGCGGGCGCGGGGTCCATCTCCTGGCGCAGGCGCTGCGCCAGCTCCCGCGTCTCGCGCGCCGGCGCCACCCCCAGCTCGCGCCGCAGCAGCCCCGCGATCGCCTCGTAGTGCCGCAGCGCCTCGCTGCGCCGCCCCGCCGCCGCGCAGGCCTCCAGCAGCAGCCGGTGGATATCCTCCCGCAGCGGGTCGATCGCGAACATCCGCTCCACCGCCGCCAGCGCCCCGGCCGCGTCGCCCGCTGCCCGCGCCGCCGCCGCCAGCTCCCCCAACGCCCGCTGCGCGCGGTTCTCCAGGTCGGCCCGCGCCGCCGGCAGCCAGTCGTCGAAATCGCGCGACAGCGGCGGGAACCCGTCCAGCAGCCGCCCGCCATAGGCGGCCGCCGCCTGCGACAGCGCCTCGCGCGGCGCCGCCGCCGGCAGCCGCAGCAGCAGCCCTGCATCGCACTCCACGTCCGGCGCCAGCGCCAGCCCGCCGTCGCGGCGCTCGATCAGCTCGGCGTCCGGCACCAGCTGGCGCAGCTGTCCCAGCGCCTGGCGCAGGCTGTGATACACCTGCTCGCTGCCGCGATTGGACCACAGCAGCTCCCCCGCCTGCTCGCGCGTCACCGTCCGTCCGCGCTCCACCGCCAGATAGGCCAGCAGCCCGCGCGTCTTGCGCGGCAGCGCCGGCGCCTCGCGCCCGCCGACACGCAGCGCGAACCCTCCCAGCACCTGGAGCCGAACCGCGCAGCCCATCCGACCCGCGTCCCCTATCACGTTCCCGTAATAGGCAAGCACCAGCCCGTCGGGCCGTGCAAGACCTCGATTCGCCTGCGGAGCCTTCCGGCCGCCGATTTGACGCGGGCTTCGCGCACCCGTTGACGCCAGCCGCGCCACGCTGCTCCCCGGGCCATCGACAGCGAGGAGCCATGCGCGCAGACAACGATCCCGGCGGGCCGCCAGCGGGTCCCCGCCGGTGATGACCGCCCCGCCGCGTCCCGGCCCCGTCGCGCTGCGGCCGCTGCACCAGCCCGCACTGCTCGACCCTGTCGGCCTGCTCGACGCCACCCGCACCGGCCTGCTGCACGGCGGCGACGTCGCCGGCGCCGTCGACCGGCTCAGCGACGGCCTGTGGTGGATGCGCAACGCGCTCGCCGCCGCGCGCTGGCCCGACATCGTCGCCGTCGCCCGCGCCCACCCGCTGGCCGGCCTCCTGCAGGAGGACCAGGGGCCCCCCCGCGCCCACTTACGCCCGCGGCGCATCGCCGGCGACGCGCCGCTGCTCGACCTCGCCCATCGCGGCCGCGCCGCGCCCGAGGCGCAGGGCGCCTCGCCGCTCGGCCTCGCCCTGCTCGACCGCCAGTTCGCCGCCCCGGGTGCGGCGGCACTGCGCGAGCAGGCGCAGTTCCTCGCCGGCCTCATCGACCACGTCGCCGAGCTGCGCGCCATGCCCAGCATCCTCAGCGCCGGCTGCGGCCACCTGCCCGAAGGCCAGGCCTCGCGCGCCCTCCAGCAGCGCCGCATCGCCCGCCTGGTCGCGATCGACCAGGATGCCGAGGCGCTGGCCCAGGTCGCCCGCGACCACGGCGGGCGCGGGGTGGAAACCCTGCGCCGCGACCTGCGCGCACCCGCATCCGTCCCCCCGGCGCCCGGCGCCTTCGACCTCGCCTACGCCGCCGGCCTCTACGAGTATCTCGACGATGCCGCCGCCGCGGACCTCACCGCCGCCCTGTTCGCCCTGCTCCGCCCGGGCGGGCGGCTGGTCGTCTCCAGCCCGGTCCCCGGCGCCTGCGACGCCGCCTATGCCGAGGCCTTCGCCGACTGGTTCGTCGTCCATCGCGGCCCGGACCAGCTGCTCGCCCTCGCCGCCCGGCTCGATCCGGAGCAGATCGGGCTGCGCCGCGTCTACACCCGCCTCAGCCCCGAGATCTTCTACCTGGAGCTGCGCCGCCGCGACCACGCCTGAGGGCATCCGCCGCCGGCGCGGCCGCCTTGATGCCGTTTCCCCCCAAACCAAAATGCTGCTAGCAGGATGCCCGCGCGAAAGGGGTGCAAGGGTGACGACCGCCTATGTTTGATTTTGCCTGGTCCGAGATCGCGATCATCGGCGTCGTGGCGCTGATCGCCATCGGCCCGAAGGACATGCCCGTCGCCATCCGCGCCGTGACCAACGCGGTCAAGAAGGCGCGCAAGATGGCCGGCGAGTTCCAGACCCACGTGGACGAGATGGTCCGCGAGGCGAACCTCGACGACGTCAAGAACCAGATCAACGAGATCCGCAACTTCGACCTCAAGGACACCATCGAGAAGGCGGTGGACGCCGACGGCTCCATCCGCGATGCCTTCAGCGACCCGCTCTCCACCTACGGCACCACCACCGAGGCCGCCGCCCCCGCCGCCCCGCCCCGGCGCTGGGAGCCGCCGGCCCAGCCTCCGCCCGCCTTCATCCCGCCCGGGATCGCCGAGCCGCCCCCGCCGCCGGCCTTCATCCCGCCCGACGCCGTGCGTCGCTGAGAGCCCCCATGGCCGACACCGAAAAAGAAGACGTCATCGACGACAAGCCGATGCCGCTGCTCGACCACCTGATGGAGCTGCGCACGCGGCTGATGTGGTCGATCGGCGCCTTCGTCATCGCCTTCTTCGTCTGCTACCACTTCTCCGGCCAGATCTACCTGTTCCTGGCCCAGCCCCTCGCCGACGTCTTCAAGGACAACGGCGAGGTCCGCAAGATGATCTACACCTCGCTCACCGAGGCCTTCTTCACCTACATGAAGGTCGCCGTCTTCGGCGCCCTGTTCATCGCCTTCCCGGTCATCGCCACCCAGATCTGGCTGTTCATCGCCCCCGGGCTCTACCGGTCGGAAAAGCGCGCCATCATGCCGTTCCTGGCCGCCACGCCGATCCTGTTCGTGCTCGGCGCCTCGGTCGTCTACTACCTGGTCATCCCCATCGCCTGGCGCTTCTTCGTCAGCTTCGAAATCCCCGCCCAGGGCAACAGCCTGCCCATCGAGCTCCAGCCCAAGGTCGGCGAGTATCTCGACCTGGTCATGAAGCTGATCCTCGCCTTCGGCGTCGCCTTCCAGCTTCCCGTCGCGCTCAGCCTGATGGCCAAGGTCGGCATCGTCACCGCGGCGGGGCTGAAGAAGTTCCGCCGCTACGCCATCGTGGTCATGACCGTGCTGGCCGCCGTGCTCGCCCCGCCCGACCCGGGCAGCATGATCATGCTCGCCCTGCCGCTGATCGGGCTTTACGAGATCTCGATCATCGCGGCGAAATTCGTCGAACCCAAGCCCGTGGAGGACTAGCCACATGCGGATCGCCTGCCTGCACACCGTCGACAGCAACGTCGCCGTCTTCGAGGCCGCCGTCGCGGGGCTCTCGTCGGTGTCGCTGTCGCATGCGGTGCGGGCCGATCTGCTGTCCCGCTCCGAGCAGGCCGGCGGCCTCACCCCCGAGATCCGCGACGAGGCCGCCGCCCTGCTGCGCGGCCTGATGGCGGATGCCGACGCGGTCCTGCTCACCTGCTCCACCGTCGGCCCCGCCGCCGAGCAGGCCGCCCAGGGCAACAGCCTGCCCATCGAGCTCCAGCCCAAGGTCGGCGAGTATCTCGACCTGGTCATGAAGCTGATCCTCGCCTTCGGCGTCGCCTTCCAGCTTCCCGTCGCGCTCAGCCTGATGGCCAAGGTCGGCATC